>NZ_JBFBHW010000002.1:0-321193 GCF_040685395.1 Kitasatospora sp. NPDC088779
AGGTCGAACCGCGCGGCCCCATCGAGACCGAAGCCGCCCGCCGCCTCGCCGACGACCTCAAGAACGAGTGATCACCCGATTACCCAACACTTTCTCAGGCGGTGCGCCCGAGCGAGCCGAGGTAGGCGCGCCAGCCCCCGTGGTGGGTGATCTCGCGGTGCACCCCCCGCTCCACCTCGCCGCGGGCGAGCAGCATCGACAGGCAGGCGGAGCCGTCGTCGAGCTTGATGACGCCGAGCTCCAACTCCCGCGGCTCGCCGGGGAGGATGACGTCGCGCAGGTGCTCCAGGGTGATCTCGTAGAGCTCGCCCTCGATGGCGGTGTCGACCGCCGGATCGGCGAGCAGGCCCGGGCAGACGTCGTCGATCGAGAAGAAGCGGTAGCCGGGGGCCGTCCGGGCCGGGCCGACCAGCGAGTCGGCGACCTTGGCGTGGAACGGTCCGCCGACCATGGCCTGGCCGTTGAAGAAGATGCGGGGCACGGTTGAACTCCTTACCGGGTACCGGGAAAAAGCCGTTCCGCACGGCGACGAGAGGACAGGTGGAATCGTCGCCGTACGGAACGGAGCAATGGGCCGGCGGGACCGCTACAGCCTGGCAGGCGGCAGCGGCGGCGCCGGCGGCGGATGGATTGGGACTCAGCCCAGCAGGGGAAGCGCGGGGAGGGTCAGGAAGTCCGCGAACTCCTCGGCCAGGGCGACCTGTTCGAAGAGCTGGGCGGCCTCGCGCCAGCGGCCGCCGGCGTACGCGTCCGCACCCAGCTCGGCCAGGAGTTCGGCCAACTCCGCGGCGACCAGGGCGCGGACGAGGTCCGCGGTGGCCTTCTCACCGGTGTCGGACAGGACGACGCCGTTGTGGATCCACTGCCAGATCTGCGAGCGGGAGATCTCCGCGGTGGCGGCGTCCTCCATCATGTTGAAGATGCCGACCGCACCGAGGCCGCGCAGCCAGGCCTCGATGTAGCGAATGCCGACCTGGACGGCGTTGTGCAGCCCCGCGTGGGTGCAGCTGCCGTCGGCGCCGGCGATGTCGAGCAGCTGGGTCGCGGTGACCGGCTCGGAGGGCCCGGGGTGGTCCTTCTGGTGGGGGCGCTCGCCGAGCACCGCGTCGAAGGAGGCGCGGGCGACCGGCACCAGGTCCGGGTGGGCGACCCAGGAGCCGTCGAAGCCGTTGCCGGCCTCGCGGTCCTTGTCCGCCTTGACCTTCTCCAGGGCGGCGGCGTTGACCTCCGGGTCCCTGCGGCTGGGGATGAACGCGGCCATGCCGCCGATCGCGTGGGCGCCGCGCTTGTGGCAGGTCTGCACCAGCAGGCGGGTGTAGGCGGCCATGAACGGCGAGGCCATGGTGACGCTGTTGCGGTCCGGCAGGACGTACTGCTCGCCGGCGTCGCGGAAGTTCTTGACGATCGAGAACAGGTAGTCCCAGCGCCCGGCGTTGAGGCCGGCCGCGTGGTCGCGCAGCTCGTAGAGGATCTCGTCCATCTCGAACGCGGCGGTGATGGTCTCGATCAGCACGGTGGCGCGGACGGTGCCGTGCGGGATGCCGAGCGCGGCCTGGGCGTGGGTGAACACGTCGTTCCAGAGCCGGGCTTCGAGGTGGCTCTCGGTCTTCGGCAGGTAGAAGTACGGGCCGGAGTTGGGGTCCTCGGCGCCCTTGGCGAGCAGCCGGGCGGCGTTGTGGAAGAAGTACAGGCCGAAGTCGAGGAAGGCTCCGGCGACCGGGGCGCCGTCGACGAGCAGGTGGTTCTCGTCCAGGTGCCAGCCGCGCGGGCGGACCACGACGGTGGCGAGTTCGGCGGCGGGCTTGAGGGCGTACGCCTTTCCGGCGGAGGTGGTGAAGTCGATCCGGCCCTCGAAGGCGTCGATCAGGTTGATCTGGCCGCTGACCACGTTCTCCCAGGTCGGGGAGGTGGCGTCCTCGAAGTCGGCGAGCCAGATCCGCGCGCCGGAGTTGAGGGCGTTGATGACCATCTTGCGGTCGGTGGGACCGGTGATCTCGACCCGGCGGTCCTGGAGCGCGCGGGGCGCCTCGGCGACCTTCCAGTCGGCGGCCCGGACGTCGGCGGTGTCGGGGAGGAAGTCCAGCGTGCCGGCTCTGGCGATCTCCGCCCGGCGGGCCTTCCGCCCGGCCAGGAGCTCCTGTCGGCGCCCTTCGAAAGCGCGATGGAGGCCGACGACGAAGGCGACCGCCTCCGGAGTGAGCACCTCCTCCGCCCGGTGAACGCGCGGACCGGCGACAGTGACGACCGGAGCAGCGGGGGAGGCGCCGACGGGTCCCTGTTCTGTAGCCATGGGCAGGACACTCCTAAGCGGTTGAGCCTGGCGAAGGGAGCTCCGGTGGGAACTTCCTTGATCGGAACCCACCTGTCGGCGGGTTCGATTCTGTAAGGTGGAGACTAGTTTCCGCGATACAGAATTTCAACGGTTTGTTGATGTGATCGCCGGGACTCTACTCCTCCCCGACAGCGAAGGGAACGCCGGTGGTTTCGACCCCCGACACAGCATCGACGACCAGCCCGGACCGCGCGACCGGCGGCGTGCAGTCCGTCGAGCGCGCCTTCCAACTCCTGGAGGCGCTGGCCGACTCCGGCGGCGTGGCCACCCTCAGCGAGCTCTCCGCCAGCTCCGGCCTGCCGATGCCGACCATCCACCGCCTGGTTCGTACCCTCGTCCAGCAGGGCTATGTACGCCAGGACACCGCGCGTCGCTACACCCTCGGCCCCCGGCTGATCCGCCTCGGCGAGACGGCCGGCCGGCTGCTCGGCAGCTGGGCCCGCCCCTACCTGGCCGAACTCATGGAGGCCACCGGCGAGACCGCCAACCTGGCGGTGCTGGAGGGCGGCGAGGTGGTGTACGTCGGGCAGGTGCAGTCGCGGCGCTCGATGCGGATGTTCACCGAGGTCGGCCGACGGGTGCAGCCGCACTGCACGGGCGTTGGCAAGGCGCTGCTGGCCCAGCTCCCCGAGGACGAGGCGCGCGCCGTCCTGGGCCCCAACCCGCTGCCCGCGCACACCGAGTACACCGTCACCGACCCGCAGGAGCTGCTGCACCAGCTCGCCGAGGCTCGCGAGCGCGGCTACGTGGTCGACGACCAGGAGCAGGAGATCGGCGTCCGCTGCATCGCGCTCGCCGTACCGGGCGCGCCGACGCCCACCGCCCTGTCGGTGTCCGGCCCGGAGGCCCGCATCCGGGCCCTGGAGGAGCAGGCCGGCACGTCCTCGCTGGTGCCGGTGATGCATCACATCGCGACCCGGCTGGGGCAGGTCCTCGCACCCTGACCCGTCGCCACCGCCCGCTTCACGCACGGGAAGTCGATCCGGTCGACTTCCCGTACGTACGCTCCCCCGTTCGGGCGGACGCCGAGCGGGTTGCACCGGCCCCCGGCGCAGGCTCCGCCACCCTGGTGCGGACGCGGCCCGCAGCGGCGCGGGCGGCCGGGGCCCCGGGACAGGGTGGACGACGATGACGTACAGGCGTTCGACAATGCGAGGCGGGTCCGGGCAGGGCGGGTCCAGGCGGGGCGGGTCCGGGCAGGCCAGCAGGCTCCGCGGATTCCGCGCGGCCTCGCTCGTCGCCGCGATGGCGGCCGGCTGTTCGGTGGCGACGCTGACCGCCGGCCCGTCCTGGGCGCTGCGGCGGCCCGAGCCCCGGCCGGCGGTGGACACGGCAGCCCCCACGGCGTCCCGCTCCGATCTGGAGGTGGTCCGGCTCGACCCGGACGCCGCCCCGCCCGGCGGCACCACCACCGTCCACGCCTTCATCGCCAACCGCGGCCCGGACACCACCGCCGCACCGTTCACCGTGCTGGTGACGCTGCCTCCCGGGGTCTCCCCAGTGGGCCCGTACTTCCCCGAGGACTGCGAGGTGCGGCTCAACGGCCGGCAGGTGCGCTGTGTCTTCCCGGCCGGACTGCCCCCGCTGCGCAGCGCGACCGCGCTGGTACCGGTGCGCCTCTCCCCGGACCTGCGGATCGGCAAGCTCACCGGCGGCTCGGTCTCGGTGCGCGGCGTGGACGACCCGGACGAGGGGAACAACCGGCAGCCGTTCGACATCACGGTGGTCGAGACGGCTCCCGGTTCCTGACCCGGAAGCCCCGAAGGCCCTACCGGTACACGCGGACGTAGTCGGCGGCGAAGGTGATCGGGGCGGTGCCCTGCGGCGCCGGGTGGTACTTCCCCGCGCCGACCGACAGGTTGAGGATCAGGTACGCCGACCAGTTGGCGCCGACGCCCTTGCCGTCCGAGAACACCTTGGCGCCGTTGACGTACCAGTCCACCGAGGTGGCGCCGTAATAGGTGCCGATGGTCACCCACTGGTCCTTCGCGACGGCGCCGGCGTCGGTGTAGTACTTGGGGTTGCCGGGGTTGACGTGGTTGGTCAGCTCCAGCAGGTTCGGGTTGTCGGGGTGATACTCGAAGGAGTCGACCTCCCCGTTGCCGTTCTTCCAGGTCCAGAAGGCCGGCCAGGCGCCGGAGCCGGACGGCAGCTTGACCCGGGTCTCGGCGTAGTCGCCGGTCCTGACCTGGAAGCCCTCGCTGGAGCCCTCGGTGGTCAGGAAGCCGGTGTTCCAGGCCTGCTTGCCGTTCTCCAGCGTGGTGGTGCCGGGCGCGGCGGTGAAGGTGGCGACCCCGTTCGCGACGCTGACGTTGTTCTTGTTCAGCAGGTCGAGCTTGTTGTCGTCCGGGTTGTGGTTGCCGTACTTGTACGCGGTGCTCTTGTCGCCGACCCAGCGCGAGCCCCAGCTGATCGGGCCGTTGAACTCGTCGGACCAGGTCAGCGACTTGCCGGCGACCGGGGATGCGGGGGTGCCGGCCGACGGGCTGGCGGTGGCGCTCGGGCTGCTCGGGCTCGGGCTGCTCGTGCTCGGGCTGCTCGTCGGGGTCGGCTTCGCGGTGGGGGTCGGCTTCGCGGTGGGGGTCGGCTTCGCGGTGGGGGTCGCCGTCGGGGTCGGGGTCGCCGTCGGGGTCGGGGGCGGAGTCGGCGTCGTGGTGGGCGTCGGGGTCGGGGGCGGAGTCGGGGTGCTGGAGACCACCAGCTGCTGCGAGGCCAGGTTGTGCCAGGTCCCGCCGAGGTCCTGCCAGAAGCCGAACTGGGTGTACGTCCCGGCCGGCAGGGCGCGTGCGCCGCTGGTGAAGGACAGGCCGCTCGGGCAGATCTGCACATTGGAGGCGTTGCCCGGGAAGTCGAGGTTCGCACCGGCCGCGTTCCGGACGCCCACGCCGACGGTCTTCGCGGTGAAGCAGGCCGAGGAGTGGAGGGTCAGCGAGGCGGTGGCGGCCTGGTTGGCGACCATGGTCGCCGGGGCGAGCCGGTCCTGGGTGACGGTCGGGGCGGTGGCGGCCTGGGCGCCGGAGACGGCCGGCAGGCCGAGCAGTCCGGCGCCGGTGACGGCGAGCGCTCCGGTGACGGCGAGGGTGGCGTTGCGGCCCCGGCGGGAGGGGCGGGCGTGGCGCGGCGCGCGGCGCCGGGCAGGCTGGTGCATGGCAGTGTCCTCTGCGACGCCTGCGAGGTGAGCTGTCGGATTCGGGCTGAGGCAGCCCGGCCGCCGGTGGAAGCGGCTTCACCCCTAGCCACGGCCCGCACGCGGGAGCGTACGGGCCGGGCGCTGACCTTGGTTCCCCCGCTCCCGTCCGCTGTGGTGCTCGGTTGCCGGCCGGCGGGTGGACAGGACTCGGCGTCCCGGCGGCGGGGGTCCGCGAGGGCGGACGACGGTTGCAGGCTAGGCGGGCCGTCCGTGAACGGACAACCTGCCCGGGCCGGTTGTCGCACAGGTCACAGTGGTGTCGATCAACGACGCTGCGTGGTGGATCAGTTGGGACGGATCAGCGGAGCCGTCGAGCTGCCGAACGACGGATCGGCGAATCGACGGGTCACGGGTCCACGGGTCCACGGGTCCACGGGTCCACGGGTCAAGCGAGCCAGTTGTCGACCTGGCTCTCGGCCTCCGGTGCCCAGGCGAGTTCCAGGTGGTTGAGGCCGGTGAGCAGCCGGGTGCCGCCGATCGTCGCGATGCCGGTGGTGTCCAGGGCGCTCGCGGTGAACACGATGCCGTCGCTGGGCCCCCGGTTCTCGTTGAGCACGCCCGGGATGTCGGCGGACCCGCCCGCGAGCAGATAGGTGCGCACCGACGCGGGGACGCCCGCCTGTTGCAGCGGCGCGATCAGCGAACCGGCGTCGATCGCCGCCTGGATGCCCTGGCCGGAGGTGTAGAAGCCCTGGCCGCCGTAGTAGGTGGTCCACCAGTCCTGGGCGGTGCCGTCCACCCCGTACCGGCCGTCCCAGCGGGCGAGCAGCTGGCGCTGGCCCGGGTAGCAGTCGTAGCCGCCGGTGGGCAGCACGCCGAGGCAGGGCTGCGCCGTGTAGGTGCCGTAGCAGGTCATGTAGAGGTGCGGGGACGGCGCGTTGGCGGTGCCGCCGCAGGCCGGCCAGCTCGCGAGGTCGAACGACCAGCCGTGCGCGTACACGTAGTCGAGCCCGCCGTTCGGGCCCCCGAGGGTGATCAGGCGGCGCACGTCGCCCGCGTAGGCCCGCCCCCAGGACGGGCGCACCGAGGACACGTACGCCCGGGCGGCGACCTCGCCCTTGCTCCAAGCCACCACGTCCACCTGCGGGACGCCGAGGCGGGCCCGGATCAGCGCGACGGCGTCGCCGACGGCCTGCGCCTGGAGCAGGTTGTCGCCCTGCTTGTGGGCGAAGCCGATGGCGAACACCCGGTGGCCGGTGCCGGCGAGGTACTGGGCGAGGCCGGTGGACGGGCAGGCGGAGGCACCGCAGGTGCCGCTCTCCCCCGGGTTCGCCCAGGCGCGGTCGGCGTTGTCGTTGGCGCCGTGGACCAGCAGCACGGGGGTCGGACGGCTACCGGTGTCCCAGCCGGTCGCCGAGTACAGCAGGAAGCGGCTGGAGGAGGGCTGGCCGGTGCCGCCGAAGTACGTCCGGCGGGCGCCGTCCTGGTCGCCGCGGCCGTCGGCCGGGTACTGCTCGGTGCGGAAGCCGGGGGTGGTGTCGAGGTAGCGCTCGACCTTGGCCCAGCCGTTGCCGGGGGCGGGGAAGGCGGCTTCGAGGGTGAGCGGGGCGGTGGCCGCCTGGGCGGTGGTCTGGGCAGTGACGGTCTGGGCAGTGACGGTCTGGGCAGCGGTGGCCTGGGCGGGAGTGGGGGTGCCGAGGAGCAGCGCGGCGAGGGTGAGCAGGAGGGCGGACAACGCGGTGGGGGTGCGTCTGACGGCGGTGGGGGTGTGCCGCATGGGGGTGGGGGTGCGTCTCATGGGGGTGGACGGTAGGACCGGCCGCCGGCGGGCGCCCAGGTGCCCGCCGCACACCGCGCCGGCCTGCGCGGTGGCGGCCGGTGCCGTGGCGCACCGTCCACGGGTGCGCCCACCCGGCTCACCGGGTCGGATAAATTGGAGGTCCGACATCTTCCGCAGTGCACAAGACCGCCGTGCACGGCCCCACAGGAACGAGGTACCGCCCCACCATGACCGCGCCCCTGCCCGCCTTCGCCGGCCGCACCTACCTCTTCCGGGCCGACAACGGCGCGGCCTTCCGCAACACCTACTCGGCCGACGGCAGGCGGCTGCGCTGGGAGGGCCTCGGCGAGTCGGCGGGCCAGTGGGAGGACGTGCGGCTGCACGTCGCCGAGGTGGCGCCGGAGATCTACTTCATCAGCTGGACCGAGGAGAGCGGGATCACCGTCAGCCACGTGATGGACCTCGGCCGGCTGACGGTACGCGCCTTCTGGACGTACGAGGGCGAGGGCGGCCGGGTCGGCGAGCTGCACACCGGGACGCTGGAGCGGGTGGCCTGAGCCTCACCGCTCCCGCGCCCCCTCGCTGTCCGTCGGCTTACTCAGACTGTCTGAGCAGACTGCCTGCTCAGACAGTCTGCTCGGGCGGCCTGCTCAGGCAGCCTGGTTCGGGACCTTGAGGTGCTGGGACATCCACTCCAGCGAGGACGGCAGCAGCGCGCTCCAGGTCTCGAAGTTGTGGCCGCCGTTCTCCAACATGCTGTAGGAGACCTTCATCGGGGACTGCACGGCGTCGACGAAGGCCTCGGTGTCGCGCCGGTAGTCGCCGTCGCCCTTCTTGGTGCCGGCCAGCAGCACGGATACCTTGGGCTGCGGCAGGTTCTTCAACCGCCACATCAGGTTGGCCTCGTCACGACGCTGCTTGCTGCCGCCGAACAGGTCGCCCGTGGTCGGGTCGTCGGCGGCGTCGTAGTAGGCGGAGAGCGCGACGGCGGTCGGAAAGACGTCCGGGTGGCGCATGGCCAGCTTGAGGGCGCAGTAGCCGCCGGTCGAGTTGCCCATGAAGGCCCAGGCCTGCGGGTCGGAGGAGACCCGGAAGCTCGCCTGGATCGCTGAGGGGACGTCCTTGGTGAAGTACGTGTCGGACTGCGCGCCGCCCGGAATGTCCTCGCACTCGGTGTCCTGCGGCAGGGCCGGCGAGGGGCGCATCAGCACCATGACGGTCGGCTGCATGTTGCCGTCCTGGAGCAACTTGAGCGCTGCGCCCGGGTAGTTGAACCGGGTGATCAGGTTCTCGGCGATCCCGGGGAAGCCGGTGCTGACGATCACCGCCGGGAACTGCCGCTGCGCGTACTCCGGTTGGAAGTACTGCGGCGGCAGGAAGACGTACCCCTCGGTGGACAGCCGGCTGGCCGCGCCGTCGATCCGCACCTTGCGGATCTCACCGGACTGGCTGGGCTCGCGGCCCATCGCGCCGCCGCCCTTGACGGAGGCGTGGCCGATCGTCTCCACGAGCAGCCGGCCGGACGCGTCCGCCTTGTTGTGGATCACCACCGGGCCGGTGTCACCGGTGCCCAGCAGGTCGTCCCAACTGCTGTAGAAGGCGAAGTAGTTGTTCGCCACCAGGCCGAGCGCGGCCAGCACCGCGAGCTGGGTGGCGAGCAGGGAGCCGATCCGGCCGAGCACCGCCTGCCAGGTCTGCTTGGCGAGTCTTGGCCACAGCCAGACCGTGCCGGCCGTCATCACGACGGCGATCAATACGGCCAGCGCCAACACCTTGTGGCTCGTCAGACCCATGTCCTACTTGCTCCCACGCCTCGAACTCCCCGCCCCCTCCGTCCAGGACATCCGAGGTGGTCACCCCGGTTCCCCCACCGGGGCGCGCGATCACCCACCCTAACGGGGCCGGGGAGGAGGAACAGATGACAGATGACAGCCGACAGATAACAGATAACAGATAACGAAATCTGTCAGCTGTTATCTGTCACCTGTTCGCGGCCGGGCGGGCCCAGCCCTCCCGCCCGTAGAGCCGCAGCCCCGCCGTGAGTTCGCGCATGCAGCGCGCACCGAGCTCCCGCGGGGAGCCCGGGCCGGTCGTGGGCGCGTCCGAGGCGGCCCATTCCTCCAGCGCGACCCGGATCGCGGCCGTCGCCGCAGCGGCGGCCAGTCGGATCTCCAGCGGGTCGGTGCCGCCCGGGCAACGCGCCGCGAGGACCGCCCGCAGCCGCTCCTCGGAGTCGG
Source organism: Kitasatospora sp. NPDC088779 (assembly GCF_040685395.1). NCBI lineage: Bacteria > Bacillati > Actinomycetota > Actinomycetes > Kitasatosporales > Streptomycetaceae > Kitasatospora > Kitasatospora sp. NPDC088779. Next base: position 9,480 of record NZ_JBFBHW010000002.1, read on the forward strand.
CGTGGACGCGCTGCCACGTGCCGTCGAGGCGCGGGTCGCGCAGCAGGCTTCGCGTCCACTCCATCGCCTCGACCGCCTCCTCGTCGGGCGGGGTCAGCGAGGCGACCGCCGAGCGCTCCAGAGCCTCGCGCAGCGGCAGATCGGCCGGGGTCTCGGCGAGCTGGTCGACCCAGCGACGCCCACCGGCCGCCAGCAGCGGCGCGACGGCGTCCTCCTTGACGGAGAAGTACCGGTAGAAGGTGCGCAGCGAGATGCCGGCCGCGAGGGCGATCTCCTCGGCGGTGGTCGCCTCGGCCCCGCGCTCGGCGAAGAGTGCGGCGGCGGTACGGGCGATGTCCAGCCGGGTGGCGTCGCGGCGGCGTTGATTCAGGGTGGGGCGTCCGGTCACAGGGTCAGCGTACGCGGGCCGGTGCCACTGTGGCGCGTTGCGCCGAAGTGACACCCAGAGGACTTATTGGCACGTTATGCCATTAAGGCGTACCGTGCCTCTTGAGGTCGAGAGGCCACGAACGAACGAACGGAGTACCACCATGGAGCGCTTCAGCGGACGGAACGTCCTGATCACCGGCGGCGGCTCTGGCATCGGCCAGGCCACCGTGCACCGGATCCTCGCCGAGGGAGGGAAGGTCGTCGCCGTCGACGTCGACGAGGACGGCCTGAAGGCGACCCTGGACCGCGCGACCGCCGACGGCACCGCGGACCGCCTGGCCATCCAGGTCCTGGACATCTCGGACGAGGCGGCCGTCGTCACCGGCGTCGCGGCGGCGATCACGGACCTCGGCGGGCTGGACGCCCTGGTCAACGCGGCCGGCATCCTCCGCTCCTCGCACACCCACGAGACCAGCCTGGAGTTCTGGAACAAGCTCCTCGCGGTCAACCTGACCGGCACCTTCCTGATGACCCGCGAGGCGCTCCCCTCGCTGCTCGCGGGTGGCAGGGGCGTGGTGGTCAACTTCAGCTCCACCTCGGCGAGCTTCGCCCACCCCTACATGGCCGCGTACGCCGCGACCAAGGGCGGCATCCAGTCCTTCACCCACGCCATCGCCTCCGAGTACGCGAAGCAGGGCCTGCGTGCGGTCTGCGTCGCGCCGGGCAGCATCGACAGCGGCATGACCCACAACCCCGGGCTGCCCGCCGACGCCGACTTCAGCCTGCTCGCCAAGCTCGCCCCGGCCCTCGGCCAGGGCTTCGCGGGTCCGGAGACGGTGGCCGGGGTGATCGCGATGCTGGCCTCCGACGACGGCGCGTTCGTCACCGGCACCGAGCTCCGCATCGACGGCGGCACTCACATGTGAGCCGCCGGACGGCCGCGCGACGGCGGGGCCCCGGCCACCCCCCCCGGTGACACGGGCCCCGCCGTCGCGTCGCGGACGGCGGGGCCGGGCTCGTGACGGCAGCCGGGCTCGTGACGGCAGCCCGGGTCAGCCGAGGCCACCGTTGCGGGCCGCGGCGAGAACGGCGGCGGCGGCTCGGTCGGCGGTGTCGCCGTCCACCCGCTCGGCCGTGATCAGGACCCGGAAGTACAACGGCGCGGCGAGGTTCTTGATGACCTCGGCCGGGTCGGTGCCGGGTGGCAGCTGCTCGCCTTCGGCGCGTTCGCGGCCGTCGAGCGGGTGGCGGGGTGGATCGGCGGGTGACCGGCCCGCCCGGCCGTCAGCTGCAACCGTCAGCGCAGCGGCTTCGCCATCACGAGCTCCCGGGCGACCCCGCCGGCGAGCGGCCCGCCGGGCCCGCCGGGCTCGGTGAGTGCGGTGAGTGCGGTGAGTGCGGTGAGCTCGGTGAAGCCGTGCCGGCGGTAGAGCGTGATCGCGGGTTCGTTGCCGGGGAGCACCGCGAGGCGCAGCGTGCTGCCGCCGGATGCGCGGGCCCAGCGCTCGACCTCCTCCAGCAGGCGGTCGGCGACGCCCCTGCCGCGCGCCTTCGGTCCGACCCACACCGAGCGCAACTCCCGTACGCCGTCGGCTCCGGGGAGACCGTCCGCCAGGCCGACGGGCGTGGCGTCCGGACCGTCCGGACCGTCCAGCAGCGCCGCAACGTGGTGGGCGCCCGGAAGGTGCAACCGGGCGCGCCACCGTTCCTCGCCGCCGTGGTGCCAGTCCGCCAGGCGGGCCTTGAAGGCGTGCGGCGCGTCGGAGAGGGCGGCGAGGCGCAGGTCGCGCCAGAGCGGCCAGTCGTCGGTCGTGAGGATGCGCAGGGTCACCATGGCCGTCACGGTAGGGCGTGGGCGGCGGGCCTTCACCGAGGACCCTGGTTCGGCCTGCGGCCGGTCGAGACCGGGGCGGGCCGAGCGGGAACGGTTCAGGGCGTGCGCCACTCGGTGGCGAAGGCGGCGGCCGGGTTGGCGGTGAGGAGGAGGCCGGGCAGTTCGGGGCCGAAGGTGCGGGCGAGCCGTGGGGCGAGGTCGTCGAGCAGTGCGGTCGGGCCGTCGGCCCGACGGGCGGTGCGGGTGGTGGTGTCGGCGCCGAGGAGGAGGCGGGAGGCGTGGCCGGCCTCGACGAGGTCGGCGATGACGTCGAAGGCCTGGTGGTCGGCCGGGTGGCCGGCCCGGGAGGGGCTGTCCAGCGCGAAGTAGACGCCTTCCGCGGCGAGTTCGCGATGCACCCGCACATCCGGCAGCCGGGTGAGGTGACCGAGGATGATCCGGTGGGGCGGGACGCCGTGTCGAACGTGCAGCCGGTTCAGGACGAGGTGCGGGTCGGCTCGGGGTTCGAGGTGGACGGCGATCGGGGCACCGGTGGCGTGGTGCGCGTCGGCGGCCGCGGCCATCACCCGGCGGGTGTGCGCCGTGATGGCCCCGGGGTCGCAGGCGATCTTGATCAGGCCCGCCCGGACGGCCTCGGGCGACGCGGGTGCTTCGGGGACCTCGGCGGCTACGGGGGCCTCGGCTGCTACGGGCGGTCCAGGCAACTCGGTGGCCGGTTCGGCCGTCAGCCCGGTGGTGAGTTCGGCGGTGAAGCGTTCGGCCAGCCCGTCGTACACGGCAGGGAGGGTGTCCGGGTCGTAGTGGGCCGCCTGGTGCAGGCCGGTGGCGGCGACGACGTGGACTCCGGTCGCACGGGAGAGCTTCGCGAGGGAGTCCGCTCCGCGACCCATGCCGTACGGGGTCCACTGGACGAACGACCGTCCGCCGGCCGCCGCGAAGGCGCGCAGGACACCCTCGGCGGCGGCCGGGTCGTCCAGTTCCTCGCCGGGGAGCAGGGGGCTGCGGATGAAGAGGTGGTCGTGGGAGTCGGTGGCACCGAGTTCCGCGGGGTCGAGGTCGCCGAGAACGGTACGGATCGTGGGGGTCATGCCCGGTCCGCCTCGGCCGGGGATGCGGGGGTCGGGGATGCGGGGGTCGGGGACGTCTCGGTCGGGGGTACCTCGGTCGGGGGTACCTCGGTCGGGGGTACCTCGGTCGGGGGTACCTCGGCGAAGGTGGCGGTGGCGACCCGCAGGCCGGCCAGAGCCTTGGGGACGCCGACGTAGGGGGCGAGGTGGACGATGACCTCGGTGATCTCCTCCCTGGTCAGGCCGATCCGCAGACTGTTGCGGACGTGGTCGGCGAGCTGCGGCTCCACGCCGCCGAGGGCGGTGAGCGCGGCCAGGTTGGCCACCTGCCGGTCGCGCAGGGCGAGACCGGGGCGCTGGTAGGTGCCGCCGAAGAGACTGGTGACGATCCAGTCGGGGAAACCGGGTGCGAGACCGTCCAGGCCGCCGAGGGTCGCGGCGGCGACCGGGCCGGCGAGGTCGGCGAGCAGGGCGTAGCCGGCTTCGCGGTCGAGCGGCGCGGGGGTCAGGTCGGCCGGTGTCATCGGGGCGGGGGGTGGGACGGCGGGGGCGGTCGCGGGGGTGACGGGGGCGGTCGCGGAGGCGGGCGTGGGGCTGGTCATGGGAGTGGCGAAACCTTTCACCAGTGCCGGCCGCCAGGCAGCCGGTCGAGTTCGGGACGGGACAGGTGCAGCACCTGGTAGCGGCTGCCCGGCACGTCGTCCGGGGCCGGGCCGTGCCAGAGGGCGAAGCGGACCAGTTCCCAGCGGCTCGGGTCCACCGCGACGGCGGCGGTGTGCAGAGCGGGGTGCGCGGGGAACTCGGCGAGGGCCCGTTCGACCGCCTCGGCGGGATCGTCGGACTCGGGGAGCCTGACGGTGTGGCGGGTAGCCGTGGTCGCGGTCGTGGTCGCGGTCGTGGTCACGGTCGAGGTCGAGGTCGAGGTCGAGGTCGCCTGAGCATCCGGCACGGCGCCGTGGGCCAGACCGGCGCCGAGCCAGTGACGGACGACCGGGCGGCCGAAGTCGGCGCTCAGGCCGCGGAAGCCCGGTCCCCAGAGGAAGCTGTTCATGCCCTCGACGGTGCGCCAGAGGTAGAACGGCGCGTACTGGTTGACGGGCGACCCGTCGCGGCCCCGCTCACGGACCAGGTACGCCTTGAGCCCGAGGCCCGGGTGTGCATCGAGCAGATGGCCCTTGTCGGCGACGCGCTTGCGGATGATCCCCAGGTCGTAGTCGGCGGGGAGGGTGATCTCGTACTGCATGGCGTGCACGGCGGGTCTCCTCGGTCGGATCGTCGAGCGGGCGTCGCTCGGCCAGTCGGTCACGCGCTCGGTCACGCGGTCACGCGGTCACGCGGTCACTCGGTCAGTCGGTCACGCGGCCGCTCAGCCGTGCGAGGCGCGGGTCAGGCGGTGCGTTGGGCGGCGAGCAGGCCGAGGGCGCCGCGTACGGCCTGATCAAAGGGCTCGGCCCGGCCGGCCGCGCGGGCCAGAACGTAGCCGCCCTGGACGACGGCGACCACGGCAGCGGCGGTGTCGGCCGGGTCGACACCGGGGGCGAGCTCGCCCGCCGCCTGGCCCTCGGCCACCAACTCGGCGATCCGGGCGCGCAGCCAGTCGAAGGTCTCCTCGACGGGGGCGCGCAGTTCGGGGTCGGCGATGACGTCCGGGTCCTGGGCCATCCGGCCGATCCGGCAGCCGCGCAGCACGTCGCGGTCGCGGCGCAGGTAGGCGGCGATGCGGTCGTACGCGCTGCCGGGGGCGGACAGGTCGGCGGCGGCGACTCCCCGCAGCTGCTCGGCACTGCGGCGCAGCGCGGCGGCGGCGAGGTCGGGCTTGCCGGCGAAGTGGTGGTACATGCTGCCCTGGCCGACGCCGGCGTGCTGCTGGATGGCCTTGGGGCTGGTGCCGACGTAGCCACGCTCCCAGAGGAGTGCCTGGGTGCTCTCGATGAGGCGGTCCTGGGTGGTCATGCGAACCACTGTACATACCAGTAGGTACAGAAGGCCAGGGATTGCCCGGCTCGACGCGGACGCGAGGCAGGCCGACGCGGTCCGCGCCGTGGACAAGGCGGGCGGACGGGTACGCGCCGGGGACGACTGAGGGCCGTGCGCCGCCCCCCGGCGGCCACGGCCCCTCGCCCGCTCGTCTCCCCCTCCCCGACCGGCGGCACTCCACCGCGGCCGGTGGCGCGCGTCACGTCGGGCGGGCGCTCACGGAAGCTCGCGCCTGACCACCGGGGCTACCTCCGCCGCGAACAGCTCCAACTGCTCCCGCTGCGCCCCTTCCGTCAGAGCGTCGACTCCGATCCCGACCACCTCGTTGCCGAAGGCCTCGTGATAGCGGTGGATCTTCTCGATCACCTGCTGCGGGCTTCCGACCAGGGCCGAACCGTGCTCCAGCGCGTCCTCCAGCGAGGTGAACGGCGACTTGTTGTGCCGGCCGGCCGCCGAACCGAACATCGCGTCCCAGTACGGACGGAAGCCCTCGACCGCGTCCTGCGAGCGCTTGGCGACGTACAGCCCGCCGAAGCTCGCGCCCACCCTGGCCCCCCTCGGATCGCGCCCGTAGTGCGCCCAGCGCTCGCGGTAGTGCTCCACCAGGGAGCGGTACTTGGCCAGCGGGTGGAAGGAGTTGGCGGAGAAGAGCGGATCACCGTAGCGGGCGGCCAGGTCGGTGGACTGGGTGCTGGTCGCGCTGCCGTGCCACACCGGGATCGGGTCCTGCAACGGGCGCGGCACGACGGCCGCGTCCTTGAGCGGCGGGCGGGTCGAACCCTCCCAGGTCACCCTCTCCTCGCGCCAGAGCCGGCGCAACAGGCCGTAGTTCTCGGCGAGCGCGTCCCACTGGCGTTCCTCGGGCAGACCGAACAGGTCGAAGTGCCGCGGGTCGTTGCCCTTGCCGATGATCAACTCGACCCTGCCTCCGGAGAGCTGGTCGAGCAGGGCGTAGTCCTCGGCGACCCGGACCGGATCCAGGATGCTCAGCACCGTCACCGTGGTGAACAGCCGGATGGTGGAGGTGCGGGCCGCTATCGCGCTGAGCAGCACCGGCGGCGCCGGAGAGAGGAACGGTTCACCGTGCCGCTCCCCCACGCCGTAGCCGTCGTAACCGAGTTGCTCGGCCACGACCGCCTGGTCGATGACGTTCCACAGCTTCTCCTGCGGGGTGCGCTGGACGCCGGTCACGGGATCGGGTCCGTTGGCGACGAGGGACGAGACGGTGAACCGCACGGCGGTCTCCTTGGGGGCGCTCGATGGGGCCTCGGCGCGACGCCCTGACCCGAGGCGCGGGCAGGGCTGCCGAGGAGGGGTGGCGGCGGCCCGCGCGGAACGCCCCGGTACGGGCTGCGCTCACGCGGGCGGCACCGGGAGGGGATCGCGGCGGAGCGGCTCTGGGGCGGCGTCAGCGCGAGGTGCGGCGGCGGCGACGACAACAGCGGGGCGCGGCGGTCGCGGGTGCGGTCGCGGGTGCGGTCGCGGTTGGGGTCGCGGGCGCGGTCACAGCCTGGACGGTCATCGCGACTCCCCCTTCGCCTCGCACGCGTACGATCCTCCGCGAGCATAAGCACCGGTCAGAAACGGGGCAAGGGCTTGATCCGCCCGCGGCGACTGGCAAGATGTCCGGCATGAGCTACCTCGCCGCGGATGACCGCTATGCCTCGATGACCTACCGCAAGGCCGGCCGCAGCGGCGTTCAGCTGCCGGCCGTCTCCCTCGGCCTCTGGCACAACTTCGGTGACGCCCAGCCGCTGGAGGTCCAGCGGGCGGTACTGCGCCGCGCCTTCGACCGGGGGATCACCCACTTCGACCTCGCGAACAACTACGGTCCGCCGTACGGCAGCGCCGAACGCAACTTCGGCTACCTGTTCGCCCAGGACTTCCGCCCGTACCGCGACGAGCTGTTCATCGCCAGCAAGGCCGGCTGGGACATGTGGCCCGGCCCGTACGGCAACGGCGGCAGCCGCAAGTACCTGCTGGCCAGCCTGGACCAGTCGCTGGGCCGGATGGGGCTGGACTACGTCGACGTCTTCTACTCCCACCGCTACGACCCGGACACCCCGCTCGAGGAGACGATGGGCGCGCTGGACAGCGCGGTGCGCTCGGGCAAGGCGCTGTACGCGGCGATCTCGAACTACCCGGCGGAGCAGCACCGGGAGGCGGTGGCGATCCTGCGCGAGCTGGGCACGCCGGTGCTGCTGAACCAGTCGGCGTACTCGATCCTCAACCGGTACGTGGAGGAGGGCGTGCTGGACGCGGTGGGCGAGACCCGGACCAGCCTCATCGCCTACTCGCCGCTCGCCCAGGGCCTGCTGACGGATCGCTACCTGTCAGGTGAGGTGCCGGCCGGTTCGCGGATGTCGGTCGGGCGGTTCCTGACCGAGGAGGCACTCAGCGGGCCGAAGCTGGAGCAGCTGCGGGCACTCAACAAGGTCGCCGAGCGGCGCGGGCAGACGCTGGCGCAGCTCGCGCTGTGCTGGGTCCTGCGGGACCCGCGGGTGGTCTCGGTGATCATCGGGGCGAGCAGCGTCGCCCAGCTGGACCAGAACATCGACGCGCTCGCGGGCGGTCCGCTGACCGCGGAGGAGCTGGCGGAGATCGACCGACTCAGCCTCTGAGCGGGGAGGGGGGCGGGCGGGGCTTGCCGGCGGAACGGGCAAACAACTGACAGCTGACAGATTTCATCATCTGTCAGCTGTTAGTTGTCGGCTGTCAGCTGTCAGTTGTCATCTGTCAGCGGCGGATGCCCAAGGCGGGCAATACCGTTTCTGCAACCCGGTGGGCCTCCTCCAGCAGGGGGTTGCCGGAGAGGATGAAGGTGTCGACGCCCAACGACTCGAACTCCTGCAACCGCTCGACCACCTGGGCAGTCGAGCCGACCACCGCCGTACCGGGGCCGGGGCGGAACAGGCTCATTCCTGGCCAGAGGTTCGGGTAGGCCTCCAGCTCCCGGGCCCGTGCGGGCACCTTGCCGCCGTGCTGGCGGAACTGCCGCTGCCAGCCGACCCCGTCCTCCCCCTTGGCGCCGCCCAGTTGACGGGCGTACGTGGCCTCGCTGGTGACGTCGAGCAGGCGGTCGGCGGCCGCCCAGGCCTCATCCTCGGTGTCGCGGACGATCAGGTGCAGCCGCAGCCCGATCCGCAGGGTCCGGCCGTGGGCGGCGGCCCGCGCCCGGACCAGGTCCAGCTTCTCCTTGAGCAGGTGCGGCGGCTCGCCCCAGGTCAGGTAGACGTCCACGTGCTCGGCCGCCATCTCGATGCCGGCCGCCGAACTGCCGCCGAACCAGAGCGGGATGCCGCCGGGCTGGACCGGCGCCAGCTCCCTCAGGCTCGCGCCCGCGTTCTTCAGATCGTAGAACTCGCCCTTGTGGTCGAAGACTTCGCCGGCGGTCAGGCGCTTGACGATCGACCAGTACTCGGCGCTGAGCCGGTAGCGGTCGTCGTGCTCGACGTCCAGTCCGTACTCGCGCAGTTGCGCGGTCGAGCCGTTGACCACGTTGAACCGCAGTCGGCCGCCGTGCATCCGGTCGAAGCTGAGCGCCATCTTGGCCAGCAGGGTGGGCGAGACCAGCCCCGGGTGGACGGCCAGCAGCGGCTTGAACGCCGGGGTGGTGGCGGCCGCGAGCGCGCTGCCGAGCGTCCACACATCGTAGAGGTCGGTCGCGAGCAGGGCGCCGGTGTAGCCCAACCGCTCGACGCTCCCCGCCAGTTGCTGCAAGTAGCGGAGATCCACCGGGCGGCGTCCGGCCGGCTCCCACGGGTAGCGGCCCTCGCGCGGGATGATGTACCAGAGGACTTCGGAGGCCATGGTTCAGACCGCCTTGGCGAGCGCGGCGGCCACCGGGGCCTCCAGCTCGGGCAGATGGGCGTCGGCGACGGTCAGCGCCCGGTCGATGAACCCGACCCCGTGGAAGATGTCCGCGGCCTCCTGCTGCTCGGCGATGAACCCGGCGGTGGCGGGCTCCAGTTGCCACGGCAGTGCGGCCAGCGCCGCCTGCCAGTCGACGGCCGAGCCGCCCAGCTGCTCCGCCGCGATCGCAGCCGCCTCGGCCGGGTGGGCGGCCACCCAGGCGTCGGCCCGGCGCAGCGCGGCGGCGATCGCGGCGACCACCTCGGGGCGCTCGGTCGCGAAGTCCCGGCGGGTGAAGAACACCGAGCGGTCGGTGATGACGTCGCCGGTGCGGATCAGCTCCCGGAAGCCCCCGCTCCGGCGGGCGGCGGCCAGTTCGGCGCCCTGGGCGATCCACCCCGCGATCTCGCCGTCGCGCAGCCGCTGGGCCTGGTCCTGGCCGGCCGCCGGGCGCACCGGGGTGACGTCCTCGGCGTACGAAAGTCCCTGCGCGTGCAGGGCCTTGGCGAGCAGATGGGTCTGCCAGGATCCGATGCCCAGCACGACGGTGCCGCCCTTGAGGTCCGCCACCGCCTGGACCGGGCCGCCGTCCAGCACCAGCAGAGCGCCGTGGTCGGGCCGGGGTGCGGAGACCGCCGCGTACACCAGGTCGTGGCCGGCCGCCTGGGCGGTGACCGGCGGGGTCGAGCCCGTCCCGCCGAAGTCGATGGTGCCGTCGGCGAGCAGCGCACCGGTGCGGGTGCCGTCGGCGTAGTGGTGGAAGGCGCCGGTCTCGCCGAGCGGGGCCAGTTCCTCGTCCAGGTAGGGCAGTCGGGCGAGGTAGTAGAGCGAGGGGTTGCTGGCGTGGACGCCGAGGGTCACGGTCATCTGTTCAACTCCGGTGGTGCGGGCTGGCGTTATCGAGGACGGTTCGGTGGGGCCGATTACGGGTCAGTGGACGCCGAGGTCGGCCAGCAGTCGGCGGCGCAGGTCGGCGAAGGCCGGGTCTGCGGGGTCGCGGGGGTGGTCGACGGCGACCGGCTCGTCGCGCACGAGCAGGCCGTCGCGCAGGACGGCGACGCGGTCGGCGAGCCGGACGGCCTCCTCCACGTCGTGGGTGACCAGCAGCACGGCGGGGCGGTGGCGGCGGACGAGGTCACCGACCAGGTCCTGCATGCGCAGTCGGGTGAGCGCGTCCAGTGCGGCGAACGGCTCGTCGAGCAGCAGCAGTTGGGGTTCGCGGACGAGGGCCCTGGCGAGGGCGACGCGCTGCGCCTCGCCGCCCGAGAGGGTGGCCGGCCAGGCGTCGGCGTGCTTGTCGAGGCCGACCTCGGCGAGCGCCTTGAGTCCGGTCTCCCGGGTGGCGGCGCCGCGCGGCAGGCCGACCGTGACGTTGGCCAACACCCGCTTGGACGGCACGAGTCGGGGCTCCTGGAAGACCACCGTTCGCACCGGCGGGACGAGTACGGTGCCCTCGTCGGCCCGGTCGAGCGCGCCGAGGATGCGCAGCAGGGTGGTCTTGCCGGTGCCGCTGGCGCCCAGCAGCGCGACGAACTCGCCCCGGGCGATGGAGAGATCGACGCCGTCGAGGACGGCCCGGGTGCCGAACACCCGTCGCAGGCCCCGCAGGTGGACGGCCGGAGCCGCGGTCGCGGGCGCGGAGGTCGCAGGCGCGGAGGTGGCGGAGGTCGCGGAGGTAGCGGTGCTCATCGGGCTGCCCCCTGGACGGCCTGGCGCCACGGCATCAGGAGGCGTTCCAGGACCCGGACGACCGCGTCGGCGGTGAGGCCGAGCAACCCGTAGATCAGGATGCAGACGGCGAGGATGTCGGTGCGCGAGTAGTTCTGCGCCTGGGCCATCAAGTATCCGATCCCCTCGGTGGAGTTGATCTCCTCGGCGGCGATCAGGGCGATCACGCTGAGCGTCATCGACAGCCGCAGGCCGGACAGCAGGGCGGGCAGCGCGCCGGGCAGGACGACGGTGCGCACGATGGCCCAGCGGCCGAGCCCGAAGCTGCGCATCGCCTCGACCAGCTTGCGGTCGGTGTTGCGGACGCCGCCGGAAGCGGACACGTACATCGGGAAGCTGGTGGCGACGCCGATCAGGGCGACCTTCGCGGTCTCGGTGATGCCGAACCACACCATGAACAGCGGGACCAGCGCCAGGAACGGGACGGTGCGCAGCACCTGGATCGCGGAGTCGAGCAGTTCCTCGCCGAGCCGGGTGAAGCCGGTGACCACGCCGAGCACCAGACCGGTGGTCGCGCCGAAGAACAGGCCGAGGCCGGCCCGGGTGAGGGAGACCCCGAGGGCATCGGCGAGCTGGCCGTTGCCCCACAACTCGCCGACGGCTTCGGCGACCTGGGCGGGTGAGGCGAGGACGTCCTGGGTGAGGGCGCCGGTGGCGGAGGCGAGCGCCCAGCCGCCGAGCAGGGCGAGCGGGCCCAGGGTGCGCAGGATCACGGCGAGGGCGCGCGGGCGGGGTCGCTGCCGCCTGGTGTGCGGGGTGACGAGTCCGGCGTCGAGGGCGGTTCGGGTCTCGTCGGTGGCGCGTTCGGGGGCGGCGGTGGTCACTTGGCACCGTCCCCGAGCTTGTTGATGTCGATCAGGTACGGCTTGACGTCCACGAGTTGCTTGGTGACCTTCTGGTCGGCGAAGAACCGGGCGACGGTGCCGAAGCGGGCGGTGTCGGCGTCGGAGATGGCCTCCGCGGCGGCGCCCTGCCCGCTGACGTTCACCGCGATGTCCTTCTCGGCGGGGGTGACGGCGGTCGGGCCGGAGTCGGTGAAGACGTTGAGGTAGGCGGCCGGGTCCGCCTTCTCCTTGAGGCCGTTCTCGCGCAGGTAGGTGTAGAAGGTCTTGACCACCTCGGGGTGCTTGTCGGCGAAGCCGTTGCGGACGGCCCAGACGGCGTAGTTGTCGGAGCCGACCTCCTTGCCGTTGGCCAGGAAGTGCGCCCCGGCGTTGGCGATGGTGGGCGTGGAGAAGGTGTTCCAGGTCGCCCAGGCGTCCACCTGGCCGGAGTTGAAGACACCTGCCGTCTGGTCGGCGCGCAGGTAGACCCGTTCGACCTTGTCGGCCGGGACGCCGTTCTTCTCCAGCGCCTTGAGCAGCAGGTACTCGCTGGTGCCGCCCTGGGAGACGGCGACCTTGCGGCCGACCAGGTCCTGGACGGACTTGATGGGCGAGTCGTTCTTCACCAGGATCCCTTCGCCGACGCCGTCGGGCGCGGTCTGGGCGAACAGCTTGAAGCCGGGCTTCTGGGCGAGCGCGGCGACGGCCGAGGTGATCGAGCCCTGGGCGACGTCCAGTTGGTCGGCGGACAGGGCCTGTGCGGCCGGGGCGAACGGGCCCGCGCTGCCGGTCCAGGCGACCTTGGCGTGGACGGCGGCCAGAGCCTTGTCCAGCGAGCCGTCCTTCTTGCCGCGGGCGAGGAACCCGTTGTTTCCGGGGTCGGGCAGGCGGAGCACCACGTCGGCCTTGCCGCCGGCCCCGCCGCCGGCGGAGGCCTTGGCCCCGTCGGCGGACGAGCCGCAGGCGGCCAGTGCGGTGGAGGCGAGCAGCGCGGTGGCGGCGAGGGCGAAGCGGGGGGTCTTCACGGGGGTCTCCAAACGAAGGACAGCTGACAAGTGACAACTTTCGAAATCTGTTATCTGAAATCTGTCTGCTGAAATCTGTTAGTTGTGATCTGTCAGCCGGCGGTCGACGGCGCTCAGCCGCCCACCGCGGCGCGGCGCCGTTCACGCAGCAGCTCGCGGGCGGCGCGCAGTGGTTCCGGGTCGGCCCAGCCGGGGATGTCGACCGGGGCGGCGAGGAATCCCCGTTCCCCGAGGAATCGTTCCTGCTGCGCCAGCAGCTCCAGGCGCTCCGCCGAGAGGTCCAGGTGCAGGGTGCGGTGGCTACCCGGCGCGTACGCCCCGGCCACGCCCTCGACGCCCGCGCCGGTCTCGGCCCGCAGGATCCGCACCACCTCCGCCGGGTGCTCGGCCGCCCAGTCGGCGGCCTCCAGCAGAACGGCGAGGAAACGGGCGACCAGCTCCGGCTGCTCGTCCAGCAGTTGCTGGTGGACGGTGACCGGCCGGGGCGTCCCGTTGTTGACCCGGGCCCGGCGGTCCGGCACCGCGTCCAGCTCCACAGCCACCTCCGCCCCGACCCGGCGGGCCGCCTCGACGGCGAGCGCCCCCTTCACGTACACGGCGTCCACCACCCCGTCCCGCAGCGCGGCCAGCTCGCCGGCCCACTGCCCGCCGCCGGGTAGGCCCGGGACGTCGACCAGCTCGGCATCGTCCAGCGTGAGCCCGGCGAGGCCGAGGGCGCCACGGAAGCCGGCCAGGGCCATCGCCCGCCAGAAGTCGATGCCGATGTCATGATGTGGGACCGCCAGCCGCAACCCGCGCAGGTCGCCGGGGTCGGTGATGCCGCTGCCGGCCCGGACCAGGACCACCTGGCGCTCCTCGATCCAGGTGAGGCCGACCAGCCGGGTCCGCTCGCCGTGCGAACGGGCCCACAGCGCCGGGACGTTGCCGCCCTCGCGGAACAGTCCGGTGAGCGCGTGGGTGTAGTGGTGGTCTGCGGCCACCTCCGGCGGGGCGTCCTGGAGCGAGCGGACGGCGATACCGTCGGCTGCGAACTCGCGGGCGAGCCAACCCTGGTCGGCGGCGATCCCGGTGGCGGTGGGCACCGGGCAGCGGGTGAACCAGAGGGTGTCGGGGGCACTGGGGGAAGGGCTGGGCACGGGGTGTGGTCCTCTGCGGAGGGGGCGGGTTCGGCGGGCGCCGGAAGGCTACGGGTCTGGGCACGCCGCGCGGGTCACGGGGCCCACGGCGTCGGGGAGTTGCACGAGATGGCGAGGCGGGCGGGTCGGGCGGGTCGGGCGTGTCGGGCGAGACGGGCGAGACGGGCGAGACGGGCGAGGCCGTGAGTCGCGCGAGGCGGGGAACGCCGGACGGTGCGGCGCGAGGGGAGCGTCAGCGACAACACGCGCAGGAGGCGGGGCACCGGTGGATCGTCACGGCGTCGCTCCTTCCTGCGGGTCGGGGTTGCGGGTGGTGCGCCGGGCGGCGGGCGTCCGGCGCGATGTGAGGAGCGTTCCACGACGATCGAGCCGGAGGCAAGGTTTTGCCACATGGTGGGATCACTTGTTCATCAACGCCATTCCATTGCAACGTCGTCGACACAATCCCGCAGCACTCGCTGCCCTACGCTGAGACTCCTCCCGGTGATCCAGCCGGATTCCCGAACCGAAACGCGAGGTGCCATGGCCGAGGCCGTCACCGCCGTCCAGGGCCCGCCGGCCGGTGCGCAGGCCGTCCAGCGTGCGCTGGGGCTGCTGCACTGCTTCCACGACAACGGCCCCGACCTGAGCGCCTCCGACCTGGCCCGCCGGATGGACCTCTCGGTCTCCACCGCGCACCGGCTGGCCCGGACGCTGGTGAGCGCCGGCTTCCTGGAGCAGGACGAGCAGACCGCGCGCTACCGGCTCGGCCCGGCGGTCGCCGAACTCGGCCAACTCACCTTCCACCAGCGCGGACTGCACCTGGCCGCACCCGAGTTGGACAGGCTGTCCCGACGCACCGGTGCGACCGCGGACCTCGCGATCCGCAGCGGTCCGCACGCGGTCATCCTGGTGGGGGCCTCCGTCCGCCCGGACACCGGCCTCGGGCTGCGCCGGCCACTGCACTCCACGGCGCTCGGCAAGGTGCTGCTGGCCTGGCCGCGCCCGGGTGAGCCGGCGGTGTCGGCGCTCGGCCCGCTGCCGTCGTTCACCGACCGGACGATCACCGAACCGGCGCTGCTCGACGAGGAGTTGGCGAAGGTCCGGAGCTCCGGGTACGCACTCAACGACGGCGAGTCGGCTGCCGGAGTGCGGACGGTGGCCGTGCCCGTCCTGGACGGCACCGGGCAGGCCCGGTTCGCGCTGGCCGTCCGCTCGACCCCGGCGCACCTGACCGACGACCGCCTGGACTGGTTCCTGGGCCACGCCCGCACCTGCGCCGACGCACTCGCCGTCCTGCTGCTGCCGCCCGACCAGCGCGCCTGACGTCACGTCACAATGCCGCAGCGGGCTGCCCGTTCCACGAGGTCACGGGCAACCCGCCGCGGCAGGAGGTTCAGTGGCCGATCAGCCGGCCGGGGTGTACTTGTAGCCGACCCGACGGACCGTCACGATCGTGTCGCGGTAGACCGGTCCGAGCTTGCGGCGCAACCGGGCGACGTGCACGTCGACCGTGCGGCCGTCGCCGACGTGGCCGTAACCCCAGACCGCCGAGACCAGGTGGTCCCGGGTGTGCACCCGCTGCGGGTGCTCGGTGAGGTGGGCGAGCAGCTCGAACTCCAGGTAGGTGAGGTCGAGCAGCCGCCCGTCGACGTAGGCGTTGCGCCGCTCCGCATCGACGGCGATGCCGCGCCCGGCCGGTCGGACCGGACGGACACCGCCCTGTGCGGGCACACTCACGGGCGCACCGGCGTGCGCACCGACGTGCTGCGCAGCCGAGGGCCCGCCGAGGGACGCGCCGGGAACCGCCGCCACCGGGCTGTCGGCCGGCACGAGCACCAGGTACCCGACCATCGGGTTCCCGGTACCGGCGCCGAACTGTGTGCCGTACTGGGCGAGCAGACCCTGCGGCAGTGCGCCCTGCGGCAGGGCGGCGACGACGGTCGCGCCCTCGGGCAGCGCGGCGAGCAGGGCAGCCGGCGCGGCCGGGAGGACCGCACCCGGCTGGGGTGCGACGCCCGCGCCCGCCGGACGGGACGGGGCCGCATGGGAGGACCGGACCGCTCCCCCGGGCCATCGCTCGGCGGCCGGCGAGCCGTGCGACAGCGGGGAGGCGGAGGAGCCCGGCGCGCCGGAGAGGCCGGACCCGGCCGGGAGGACGCCGGGGACGGAACGGACCGCGCGCAGGTGCGGGGTCGGGGAAGGCAGGGGCAGGGTGGCCGTGGATGAAGAAGACATGGTGTGCCGCTCATTTCGCGCGTGACGGACGGGGTGGAGTCGTCTGCGCGTCGACCGGGCGTACTGCCGGGCTGATCCGAAATCAGCCTGCGGAGGGCCGGGACGCGCTGGGCGAGCCCGGACACGTCTGATCGAACAGGTGCGGCTGCCGGGACGGCCAGAACGGCTCAAGGTCGAGGTGACCCTGGTGGCTGTCCCCGGCGCGGTTCGCGCGCCCGTTCCACCGCCTGGCCGGTCCACCGTCGCACAGCGCGGAGGCCGCCCCGGTCGAGCGGGGACGGCCGGCGATGCCGGGGGCGGGGCTGGTGCAGGCGATGTTCACTGGTGGTCTCTCCGCGAGGCGGGTCCGGATCGGCGGTCGCGGGCACGCCGGATGGGGCGGGTCCGCTACGGCCTGGTCGACGGGATTGGCGGTGCGTCAGACGGCGGCCGGGTGGGCCGGGATCGTCGGGGACGTACCGGGAAGGGGCCGGCCGGTCACCGACAACAGGCGCTGCAGATCAGCGCCTGGTCGATGTAGCGGCGGACGGTGAGCACCGGCGTGACGGGGGCGGGATCGGTCGTGGCACGTTGCTGGCCGACGGTCATCCTGCTGCCCTCCCCCTTGCTCTGCACAATGGCGCGTCGTCGTCGATGCGCGCCTTCGTGAACGGAACGTTTCCGGCCCTCCCGACGGCATGGCCGGGCGGCTTTCGTGCCCAGAGCCTTCCACGCCGGGCCGGTCTAGGCAACCTTCGGCACACCGAACGTCCGGGATGCGGACAACCGAATGAGACGTCGGGTGGCTCGGAGGCTCTGTGAAGCCTCTGTGCGGGTGCAGTGCCGAACCGGGGGCGCGGTGTCGTCAGACCGGGTCGCGGCGGCGCCAGGACCGGGGTGCGGCGGCGTCAGGTCCGGGCCGGGGCGCGGTGGCGACGGGCGGCGGCGTGCTCGACGAGCGCGACCAGGAGTTCCTTCCCGTCCTCCCGCAGGCGTGCGTCACACAGCAGCACGGGAATGTCCGGGTCGAGGTCGAGCGCGTCGCGGACCTCGTCCGGGGAGAACCGCTCGGTGCCGTCGAAGCAGTTCACCGCGACCACGAACGGGATGCCGCGCTGCTCGAAGAAGTCGACCGAGGGGAAGCAGTCGGCCAGCCGCCGGGTGTCCGCGAGCACCAGTGCGCCGAGCGCGCCGCGGGCCAACTCGTCCCAGACGAACCAGAACCGGTCCTGCCCGGGCGTGCCGAACAGGTACAGCGCGAGTCCGGGCCGCAGGTCGATCCGGCCGAAGTCCATCGCCACGGTGGTGGTGCGCTTCGCCTCCACGCCCGAGGTGTCGTCCACCGGGCGGCCCAGCTCGCTGAGCTCCTCCTCGGTGCGCAGCGGTCGGATCTCGCTCACCGAGCCGACCAGCGTGGTCTTGCCCGCGCCGAAGCCGCCCGCGACGAGGATCTTCACCGCGACGGCCGGGCCGCCGCGCCAGCGCGGGTCGTTGGCGCGACCGCCGGAGCTGTGGCCGACGGGGGTGCCGGGAGTGCCGGGAGTGCCGCCACCAGAGGTACCGCCGGCGGCGGCGCGGCCGTCGTGGTCAGAGCGCACGGAGTCCATTGATCACGTCTCGCAGCAGGCGCTCGTCCGGCAGCTCGGCGAGCGGAACGGGTCGGGTGACGCTGATCAGCTCGGCGTCGTAGAGGTCGCCGAGCAGCACCCGGACGACGCTGACCGGCAGGTCGGTGTAGGAGCCGAGTTCGGCGACGGACAGCGGCTCGCGGCGGCACCAGGCCAGGAGGGTCTGGTGCTCCGGGTCGAGGACGTGCGCCGGCACGGCCCCCGCGTTCGGCCCGGGCTCGGCGGCGGTGATCAGCGAGATCAGGTCGAACAGGCCGTCCTCGACCGGCCGGGTGCGGCCGCGGGTCATCGAGTAGAGCCGCACGACCGGGCCGGCCTCGTCGTCGAACCAGCGGTCGTCGGCAGGGGCACGCGGGTGGAGCAGGTCGGACTCGGCCCCGTCCTGGCCCATCTGCTCCGCCACCTCCCCTGCCGTACCTGCCGTCCCGGCCGACGCGGCCGACGCGGCCGAGCCGCCCGGCTCGGGCCGCCCCGCCGCCTCAGCCTTCGGATCCGCCATCGGACCACTCATCTCCCCGGCGGCGCGGCTTCGGTGCGCGGCTCGGCGGCCAGGTGCTCGCCGACCCGCTTGACCAGCAGCGCCATCTCGTAGGCGATCTGGCCGATGTCGGCCTCGGCCTCGCTCAGCACGGCCAGGCAGCTGCCGTCACCGGCCGCCGTGATGAACAGGAACGCCTCGTCCAGTTCCACCATCGTCTGGCGGACCCCGCCGACCTTGAAGTGCCCGCCGGCGCCCTTGGCCAGGCTGTGGAACCCGGCCGCGACGGCCGCCAGGTGCTCGGCGTCCTCGCGGTCGAGGTCGCGGGAGGCGCCGGTGGCCAGGCCGTCGCTGGAGAGGATCACGGCGTGCCGCAGGGCCGCGACGCGCCCCACCAGGTCGTCCAGGAGCCAGTTGAGGTCCCCGGACGGCTGCGTCGAAGTGGTCATGAATCAGTTCCTTCCGATGGAGCGGGTGGTGCAGGTGGTGCTGTTGGTACAGGTGCTGCCGATGGTGCAGGTGTTGCCCATGGTTCAGGTATTGCCCTTGATGCAGGTGGCACGGGTCGTGCCGTGGGTGCGGGCGCCGGGTTCCGCCGGACGGGCGGGCCGGGCGGCACCCGACGGGCGAGCGGCGCCCGGGCACCGTCCGACGGCGCGGACAGCGCCGCCGGGGCGGGTGCCGGACTGATCGCCCGCCGGGCGGGGTCCGGCGGCTGCCAGACGGGTACGGCGGCGGGTCGGGCACTCGCCGGGGCCGACCCGGACGTGGCGGCACCGCGCCCCCGGGTGAAGCCGCGCTGGAACGAGGCGAAGGTGGCCCGCGCCTCCTCGGGCGAGCGCTCACGCGCCCGCTCGGCCTCCTGGGCCTCCCGGGCCCGGCGGGCGGCGAGCGCGGCCTCGTCCTCGGGCCCGTGGTCGGTCCGGTCCCGGAGGCGCTCCTTCAGCTGTTCCTTGAGCTGCGGCGCGAGGTTCGCCTGCCGGACCCGCCGGGGCAGCCCGCCCTCGGTCCGCGGGCCTGCGACCAACGGCGGGTCCGCGGGCCCGTCGAGGACGGGAGCGGCCGTGGTCGGCTCGTCCCGACGGTGGCGCCCCGTCGCCGCACCGTCCTCGGTGTCCCTGGGCGGCGCGGGCACCAGCACCGGCCCGCCCTTGGTCCGCGAGGCCCGTCGCGGCAGCCCGCCCGGCGTCCGGGCAGGCTCGGACGTGGACGGCCGGGGACCGCCGCTGCCCCGGTGCCGCTCGTCCTCCCCCGCAACGGAACCGGCCCCGGACCCGGCACCGGCAGCGGCCCGAGCCGAGCCCTCCGCCGTACCGCCACCGCCACCACCGAGCGCGGGCACGGCGATCAGGTCGCGCTGTCCGCGCCGGACCGGGGCGGAGCGCTGTCCGGTGGGCGGCGGCTCGGGCAGGCCGTCCGGCGCCTCGGCGAGCAGTTCGCGCGGGATCAGCACGACCGCCGTCGTCCCGCCGTACGGGGACGGGCGCAGGTGGACCCGGATGCCGTGCCGCCGGGCCAGCCGGCTGACCACGAACAGGCCCAGCCGGTCGGTGTCGGCGAGGTCGAACTCCTGCTCCACAGCGAGGCGTTCGTTGATGTCGGCGAGGAGTTGATCGCTCAGCCCGAGCCCGCGGTCGTCGATCTCCAGCGCGAATCCGTGTGGCACCACCTCACCCTGGACGGTGACTTGGGTGATCGGCGGGGAGAACACCGCGGCGTTCTCGACGAGTTCGGCGATCAGGTGGGTGACGTCCGCGACGGCGCTGCCCAGCAGGCCGGTGCCGGGGAACGGCCGGACGATCACCCGGGCGTAGTCCTCGACCTCGCCGACCGCCGCGCGGACCACGTCCACCATCCGGACCGGCTTGCGCCAGGCGCGCCCGGGCGAGCCGCCGGCGAGGATGATCAGGCCCTCGGCGTGCCGCCGCATGCGCGTGGTGAGGTGGTCGACCTTGAAGAGGTCGGCCAGCTCGGTCGGGTTCTCGGTGCGGCGCTCCATGGTGTCGAGCAGGGTGAGCTGGCGGTGCAGCAGCACCTGACTGCGCCGGGCCAGGTTGACGAACACCGCCGAGACGCCGCGCCGCAGTTCGGCCTGTTCGACCGCCGCCTCGACGGCGGCCCGCTGGACGGCGTTGAAGGCCTGGCCGACCTGGCCTATCTCGGCTGCCCCGAAGCGTAGTTCGGGCGCCTCGGCCGCGACGTCCACCGCCTCGCCCCGGCGCAGCCGCAGCATGACGGAGGGCAGCCGGGCGCCGGCCAGTTCGTTGGCCGCGTTGCGCAGTCCGATCAGTTCGCGGGCGAGGCCGCGCCCGATCCGGAAGGAGATCAGCACCGACAGGACGACCGCGACCAGGCCGATCGCGCCGGCGATGCCGCCCCGCCAGAGCAGCCCGATCGCGGCGGACCGTTCGCGCTCGCCGATCCCGTTGGCGATCCGGGTGTTGATCGAGGTGAGGTCACCGAGCGCCCGGTCGGCGGTCTCCCGCCAGGAGTCGCCGTTGATCGCCTGGGCGACCCGCTCGGGGCCGCCGGCGCCGACGAAGTCCGCTTCGGCGCGGGCCAGCGCGGCCCAGGCCTCGCCCCCGCGCAGGGCGATGTAGTCGGACTGGTCGGCGGGTTCGAGTTCGGCGATGTAGACGGTGAACAGGGCCTGCTGGTTGTGCAGGGCGTCCAGGGCGACCTGGTACTGCTCGGCGGTGGGCTTGGCGGCGCCGCCGCGCAGGCCCTCCATCGCCGCGTCCTCCTGCGCGAGGTATTCGCGGGCGCGCACCAGCTCGATCAGGATGGTTCCCTGGCGCGGGAGTTGGCCGGTCTGTCGGGCGACGTAGGCGGACCGGAAGCCGAACACCGGCTTGACCAGGTCGCTGTACTGCCCCAGCGCGAACTCCCAGTTGAGCGCGGAGCGGCCGACCTGCGCGCGCAGCGGTCCGATCTGGTCGGCGGCGGCGATGATCTGCAGGAAGCGGCCGCGCTGGGAGCTGGAGAGCTTGCCGCCCACGTGGTCCTTCTTCTGCCGCAGGACGTCGAGGCTACGATCGGTGGCGGCCTTGGCGTGTTCGTAGGCGTCCGTGGCGACCTGCGAGTTCGGGACGGCCAGTCGCTGGACGGCCGCGCGGCGCTCGTTCTGCAGATCGTCGGCGTACTGGTCGACCGGGGTCCCGAACTCCTTATACGTACGGCTGATCTCCAGCTGGCCCCAGACGTCTCCGGTGGTGGCGAAGGTCGCGTACACCCACAGCGCGGTGAGCGCGACGATGGGCACCAGGAGCAGCGCGATGATCTTCGCGCGGATCGAGCTGCTGCGCAGACGCATGGAGTCCTCGGTCGGGAAGTGCCAGGCGCGGACGGGGAGTGGTTCGGAGGAGCCGCGGGGCTCGGCCGGAAAAGGCTTGGGAAAGGGCTTCGGAAAGGACTTCGGGTGCGGGCTTCGGAAATCGGCTTCGGGGCTGGTCGGCGTGGACGGTGTGTCGTCGGATCGGGCCTGGCCGGGAGGCCCCCGGTCGCAGGTCTGCGAGAGCCTACTACGCCCTGACCACTCGTTCGAGGGTCGAACCAGTCCACTTCCCCGGCTTGCCCCGCACACGTCAGGATCGGGTCCCGGTCACTGCGGGCTCGCGTCCGGATCATCCGCCGCCGCCCGGTTTGCCCGATCACCGAACGCACGCGGTTCCTCCCCGGCGGCGACACCTTCCGCAGGGACCGGTGCCGATCTCGTCGCGTCACGGTCACAACCCTGGGCAGTGACAGGCCGATCCGATAGTTTCGCTCCACCTGCGCGGCCCGGCACCGCCGCCACGGCCTCCGGCGCCGACACCGGTTCCGGCGCGGGCAGTGCCGCCGCGAGACGCCAACGGGGGGAATGTGCGCGAGTTCACCACCCCCGCCGTGGCCGGGCCCGAGGCCACCGGAGGACTCGCCGACTCGCTGTACGACACCGCCGAACGCACACCGGACCTGGTGCAGCTGGCCCGCCGCGTCGGCCCGCCGGGCCCCGCTGACTCCGCCGGACCCGGCGGCCCCGCCGAGCACCGGGACGGGCACCGGTTCGGGCACCGGGGCGAGTGGCGGGGCGTCACCGCGCGGGAGTTCCGTGACGAGGTGCTCGCCCTCGCCAAGGGCCTGCTCACCCGGGGCGTGCGCTACGGCGACCGGGTCGCCCTGATGTCCCGCACCCGCTACGAGTGGACGCTGTTCGACTACGCGCTCTGGTCGATCGGCGCGATCACCGTCCCGGTCTACCCCACCGCGGCGGCCGAGCAGGTGCGCTGGATCCTCGCCGAGACCCAGGCGGTGGCCTGCCTGGTCGAGGACGAGGACGCCGCGATGACGGTCGGCGCGGTCTGCGACGCGCTGCCCGACCTCACCGGCATCTGGCAGCTGGACCGCGACTGCGTCGCCGCGATCACCGAGGACGGCCGTGACGTGCCCGACTCGCTCGTCCACCGCCAGCGGCTCGGCGTCACGGCCGGGAACGTCGCCACCGTCGTCTACACCTCGGGCACCACCGGCCGCCCCAAGGGCTGCCTGATCACCCACGCCAACCTGGCCGCCGAGGCCGACGCACTGCTCGGCGGCTGGCGGGAGGCCTTCCACGACACCGGCGGCGGACAGCCGTCCACCCTGCTGTTCCTGCCGCTGGCACACGTCTACGGGCGGGCCGTGCAGGTCGCGGCGATCCGCGGCGGCTTCCGGATCGGACACGTCCCCGAGGTCTCCACCGACGCCCTGCTGCCCGCGATGGAGTCCTTCCGGCCGACCTTCCTGCACGTCGTCCCGTACGTCTTCGAGAAGATCTTCCAGCAGGCCCGGCGGGCCGCCGAGGACGCCGGGCGCGGCGAACTCTTCGAACAGGCCCGACAGGTGGCCGTCGACTGGGCCGCCGCCCGGGAGCAGAAGGCGTTCGGGCGCGGACCCGGGCCCAGCCCCAAGCTGCGGCTGCGCCACCTCGCCTACGAGCGGACCGTCTACCAGCGGCTGCGGGCCGTACTCGGCGGCCGGGTGCGCAGCGTGATGTGCGGCGGCTCCGCGCTGCGCCGCGAGCTCGGCCTCTTCTTCACCGGCGCCGGCCTGCACCTGTACGAGGGCTACGGGCTGACCGAGACGTCCGCCGCGATCACCGCCAACCCGATCGGGCGGCAGAAGCTGGGCACGGTCGGGCATCCGCTGCCGGGCTCGTCGGTGGCCCTCGCCGACGACGGCGAGGTCTGGGTGCGCGGCG
Organism: Kitasatospora sp. NPDC088779; assembly: GCF_040685395.1. Taxonomy (NCBI): domain Bacteria; kingdom Bacillati; phylum Actinomycetota; class Actinomycetes; order Kitasatosporales; family Streptomycetaceae; genus Kitasatospora; species Kitasatospora sp. NPDC088779. The sequence continues at coordinate 32,812 of NZ_JBFBHW010000002.1, forward strand.
GCTCGGTCTTCGGCGGCTACCTCAACCACCCGCAGTGCACGGCGGAGTCCCTGATCGACGGCTGGTTCGGGACGGGCGACCTGGGCCGGCTGGACGAGGACGGCTACCTGACCATCACCGGCCGCAAGAAGGACCTGATCGTCACCAGCAGCGGCAAGAACCTGGCCCCGTCGGCGCTGGAGGAGCGGGTGGCCGCGCATCCGCTGGTCTCCCAGTGCCTGGTGGTGGGCGACGACCGCCCGTACGTGGCCGCGCTGATCACGCTCGACCCGGCGGCGCTGGCGCACTGGTTGAAGACGCACGGGCTGGAGCAGCTGGACCCGTGGGCGGTGCTCGCGGACGAGCAGTTGCACACCGAGGTCCAGCGCGCGGTGGCGGCGGCGAACACGGCGGTGTCGCGGGCCGAGTCGATCCGCGCGTTCCGGCTGCTGCCCCGCGAGTTCAGCCAGGACCAGGGGCTGCTGACGCCCTCCCTGAAGCTGCGCCGGGCGGCGATCGCCGAGTACTACGCCGATGACATCGCGGAGTTGTACGTCCCCTGACGGATCGTCTTGTCCCTTTTGCGGCGGGTGCGGTGGGCTTCGGTTCACCGGCCGTTCCCTTGACGGGCCGATTGGTCCAGTCCATTGTTTCTCCTCGGTCCGAGTGCGGCGCACCATCCGCTCCCGCCCCTCCGGGAGCACCCAGGTCCCGCGAGCCCGGTTCCAGGGGCCCGACCCAAGGCCCCGGTTCCAGGGTTCCGATTCCGCCACGCCCTCCCCACGGGCGTGTCCCCCACATGCAGGAGTCCTCTCGTGTCGATGTCCACGCGCCCGTCCGCGCGCCTGTCCACGCGCCAGTTCACGCGCCTGTCCGCGCGCCAGTCCACGCGCCAGTTCACGCGCCTGTCCGCGCTGGCCGCCTCCGTCGCGCTGCTCACCGCCTTCGCCGCCCCGGCGGCCTCCGCCGCCCCCGGGCCCGCCCCGGCCGGCGCCCCGAGCGGTCCGAGCACCCCGAGCGGCCCGACCGTCAACCTGGCCACCAACCCCGGCTTCGAACTGCCCGTCCCCGACCTCTCCGACTGGGGCGCCGTCCCCGGCTGGAAGTGCACCGGCGGCCCGGCCGAGGCCGCCGTCACCACCATCGCCGCGCACTCCGGCGCCTCCGCACTCACCGTCACGCCGGCCACCGCCGACTCCACCGGCGAGTGCGCGCAGACCGTGGCCGTCCAGCCCAACACCACCTACACCGCCTCGGCCTGGGTCCGCGGCGCCTTCGTCTACCTGGGCGCCACCGGCACCGGCAGGGATGTCGCCCCGGCCTGGACCGAGACCACCGGCGGCGGCTGGCAGCAGCTCACCACCCGGTTCACCACCGGCCCGAACGCGCACAGCGTCCGGCTCTACGTCCACGGCTGGTACCAGCAGGGCCCGTTCTCGGTCGACGACGTCCGGGTGGACGGCCCCGCGCCCGCCCCGGCCGTGGCCGCCGGATCCGCGCCCACCAGCGACAAGGTCGTCTTCTTCACTGTCGACGACGGCTGGCAGCGCACCCCCGAGGCGGAGAAGTTCATCGCCGACCACCGGCTACCGATCACCGCCTTCCCGCTGCCGATGCCGGCCGGCACCGACCCCGACTTCTTCCGACGCGTCACGGCCGTGCCCGGCTCCTCCATCCAGGACCACAGCGTCTCCCACTCCGACCTCAGCAAACTGCCACTGGAGCAGCAGCAGATCGAGATCTGCGACGCCCGCGACGCCATGACCCGCCAGTTCGGCACCACGCCGGTGGCCTTCCGCCCGCCGTACTTCGCCTGGAACGCCGACACCCTCCAGGCCGCCGCCAACTGCGGCATCCGCACCGTGCTCACCGCCGACGCGGACTTCAGCTGGGGCGCGTCCAACATCTGGCACCCGGGCCTGTTGCAGCCGGGCGACGTCGTCCTGATGCACTGGACCGACACCCTCGCCGCCGACCTCCAGCGCGCCCTCGCCGCCGCTGACGCGGCCGGGCTCAAGCCGGCCGGCCTGGTCGACTACCTGCACTGACGCGTCGCCGTCGGCGGGCTCCCCAGGGCGCCCGCCGACGGGGGCACCCACTCACCGGGCTCCCGTCCACCGGCGGCCGGGATCAGCCGAAGACGTGCGCCATCCAGCCGCGCAGGCGCTCGTCGAAGTCGGCGGCGCCGGTGAAGTCGTTGGCCGGGATCACTCCGCCCTCGGCGTCTTCCTGCTCCTCCCAGCCGGCGGCGAGGTACTCGACGTCGGCCCAGCCGCCCCGGAACAGCACCACGTGCAGCTCGCCGCCGGACAGCGGGTCCACGACCTGGACGCCGACGGAGTCCGGGTCCGCGACGCGGGCGCGGTCCGTCTCCAGCGGCTGCGGCCACGGGGCCAGGGCGTCGCGCCAGGTGAGCGCGCCGACCGTCAGGCCGGCGGCCCGCCAGCGTACGGCCCGGGCGGCGATCCGCTCGGCGGCGTGGTCGAGGTCGACGATGCGCTCCACGACGGCGTTCACTCCCCTTTCGTCGACGATCCCGGTCAGGGAACTTTCGTCGGCGATCTTGCTCGTTGACAGGGCGTCCGCGGCGTGGCTCTAATGGGGGCATGCAGCGTGGCGCCGGCCACAGAGTAGTGGGCCGGCCGGCCGCCGGGCGAGCACCTTTTATCCGAGGGACGATGCGCGATGAGTACTTTCTCCGCTGCCCTGATCTGACGTAGGCGGTCACCGCGGTGTCCGCGTGCGCGCCCATGCACCGCGTGTGGCCGTGACTCCCAATCCCTGTAGGAGACTTCACCCACACTCATGTCCACACCCATGTCCACGAACCATGTCAACCAGTTCAACCAGAGCGTCATCGAGGAGTTCCGCGCCAACGGCGGGCGGGTGGGCGGCCCGTTCGAGGGCGGCGACCTGCTGCTGCTCACCACGGCCGGGGCCGGCTCAGGCAAGGCGCACACCGTGCCGCTCGGGTACGTCCGGGCCGAGGGGCTGCTCCTGGTCGTCGCCTCCGCCGCCGGGGCGCCGGACCACCCGCAGTGGTACCGCAACCTGCTCGCCCGACCGGTGGTCCGGGTCGAACTCGGCTCCGAGGCGTTCGACGTGATCGCCGTACCCGCCGAAGGCGCCCGCCGGGAGCGGCTGTTCGCGGCTGTCGTCCGGCAGGCGCCCGGGTACGGCGACTACCAGGCGAACACCGACCGGGAACTACCGGTGGTCGTCCTGGAGCAGCCCGAGACACCCGCGCGCGAGGTCCGCAGCCTCGCCGACAAGCTGTTGGAGGCGCACACCTGGCTGCGCGCGCAGCTACGCCACGTCCGGGAGGAGGCGCACTCGCACATCGCGGGCCGACCGGCCGGCCTCGGGCTCCAACTGCGCCAGCACTGCCTCGCCTTCTGCGAGGGGCTGACGCACCACCACGCCGGCGAGGACGCCGCGATCTTCCCCGCGCTCGCGCGCAACCACCCGGAACTGGCCGGGGTGCTGGAACAGCTGGGCGAACAGCACCTGGTGATCGGGCGGATCAGGGAGGAGCTGGTGGCGCTGCTGGCCGGGATCGAGGTCACCGAACCGGACCGACTCCGGGCCGAGTTGGACCGGATGTCGGCCGAGCTGGAGGCGCACCTCGACTACGAGGAAGCGGAACTGCTGCCGACGCTCGCCGGGATCCCGTTCCCGCCGCTGCGGCCCGGTCCGGCCCGGGACTGAGACGCACGAATGCCGTCGGCCCCTCTCCCCGCGCTCGGGGAGAGGGGCCGACGGCCCGTGTGCCGGTTCGGCGGCGCCCTGAAGCGACGGCCTACCGGCGCGAAGCCGTTACGACTGGGTGAAGACCGGGAGGTAGCCACCGGATTGGCCGGCGGCCTTCGGGTGGTAGCTCTCGTCGACCGGCAGGGTGGCGCTGTTCAGCCAGGTGGTCTGCGAGCCGCAGATCTCGTGCTCGGTGAAGATGCTGCGCACGTCGCCGAAGCTGAAGCCGGCGTTGGCGACCCGCTTGGCGATGACCTCGTCCAGCGTGTCGGCGGCACCGTTGATCGCGGCGCGCTTGGTGTCACTGATGCCGAGGATGCAGCTGCCGCCGATCTTGTAGAGGTGCGGGTAACCCAGCACCACCACGTGGGCGTTCGGCGCCTTGGCGTGGATCGTCGAGTACACCTTGTCCAGCTGGGCGGGCAGGGTGTTGCGGGCGTAGTTCTGGGCCGTGCTGACGGCGCTGAGGCAGGTGCTGTCCGACTCCAGCACGCAGGTCTTCATGGTGTCGGCGAAGCCGGCGTCGTTGCCGCCGACCGACAGGCTGACCAGCGTGGTGCTGGAGCTCAGCGCGGAGAGCTGGTTGCTGAGGACGTCTCCGGTTCTGGCGCCGGAACACGCGACGAACGAGAAGGACGACGGCGAGTGCGCATTCTTCCACAGGTACGGGTAGGCGTTGGTGCTTCGCTTGCAGTTGCCGCTGTCGCTCAGGTAGCTGCCGGCACCGACACCGGCGGAGTAGGAGTCCCCGAGAGCGACGTAGTTGACGCTCGCCGCATTCGCGGATGACGCGGTGAACAACGTGGTCAGAGTGAGCAGAGCCGCTATCGCGGCAACGGACATGGCGCGAGCTGGACGGAGCATGGCACCTCCTGGTGTGGTATGGGTCACAGAAGTGATACCAGGCAGTAGGTGAACCGGGAAGCGCTCATGCCAAGGACATTGACGGGCTGTCCGACAACGCAGAAGTGAACCACCGTCCACAGGGCGTGAGTTGGCGCTGGTCAGCGCCGGTGTACGCCGACGGGCGTCGGTCATCGCGCGTAGACGGTGGTCGGTGAAAAAGTCAGCGAGTGGTCAGTTGGTAGTCAGGGCACGGCCAGGACACCGTTACGGCCCGGCCACCGCCGGGCCACCCGCCGTACGACGCGTCGCGGGGTGCCGGGGCTCGCCATGGCACAGCGCGCCGAGAACCGGCGCGAACCGGCGCGACACGAACCGACCCCGCACGAACCGACCCCGGGCGCAAGGGCGTCAGCGCACGCGGACTCCGACGCACGCGACTCCGGCTCGAAACCCTGACCACGGATCAGACGGACGGCGCCGGCACCCGGCAGCCCCTCCTCGGGCTACGCGAGGCCCGGGTGAGGCTCGCTCGGGCACACCGCATCCGGGTGGACGGCATCCGAGCAACCGGCGTCCGAGCACACCGCATCCGGATAGACGGCGCCGGGGAAGACCACGCAGCCCTCCACCGGCAGCTCCTCGATCGCCTCGTTCGCGGCGACCGGCACGCCGAGCCGGCGGGCGGCGGTGGCGACCGCCACCCGGGCCTGGCGCAGCCCGGGCGCGCCCCAGCCGAGCAGCTCGACGGCGAGTCCGGGCGCGACCAGCAGCCGCCGGTAGTGCCGGCCGGAGGCCGGGTCGGCCGCGCTCGGGCCGACCGCGCGCAGCGCCGCCGCCATCCGGACCCGCGCGCACTCGTGCCCGCCGTTGGCCGAGCCGACCCGGTCGTAGAGGTAACCGAGGTAGTACGGTCGGCCGATCACGGCCTGGGCCTCCTCGGCCGCCTCCCGAGCCAGCGCGGAGGCCGGATCCCCGGCGTCCTCCGGCTCCAGCGATCCGCCGGGGAGCGAGCAGATCCCGTCCCTGGGGTTGACCAGGGTCAGCACCCGCCCGTCGGGAGCGAACAGCCACCCCCAGGACTGCTTCACCGGCAGCCCCTCGGGCACCTGCTCGCCCGGCCGCCACGGCCACCCCGCCGTGGGACGCCGGCGCACCCTGCCGAGCAGCTCGGCGATCTCCGCGCTGTACTCGATCCGGCTCATGCGTCCCCCTCTCGCTGTCGGGCTCGCCGGACCGGCAGTGCGCGGGACGGACCTGCGGAGCACGGTACGGAGCGGAGCGGCCGGAGCGGCGGCGTGGGGCACCGCGCGCTCCTGCTGTTGATCTTCTCCGAATCTTCCCCGAACAGGCGGTCGATGAACAGTCCCCAGCGCCGCATGGTGGATGACAGGGGTGGAAACCCCCTGATCACCCCAGCGGCCCACCCCCCTCCCCCGGCCCAGCCGAGCCGGGCTCCGGGAAGCCCGGCAGCGGGAAGCCCGGTCGCGGGACCACCCCGGGCGGGAACGGCAGCCCGCGCGCCGCGTCGTCGGCCAGCTCGTCGAACACCTCGTGCACCGTCATCGGCCGCAACCGCCCGCCGGCCAGCGCCCAACCGCGCACCCACGGCCCGTCCGAGGCCGGGGCCCCGGGCGCCGGGACGCCCGGATCGCCGTGCAGCAGCAACGCCCCCGCCCCACCACCGGCGACCCCCGCCGCCAGCGTGACGCAGAACGCCTCGGTGTCCCGCCCGGCGGGGTAGAGGCCGCCCGCCTCCACACAGACCTCCACCGCCGAGCTGAGCTGCTCGCCGTCCTCCGGGCCGTGGCAGCGCAGCGTCAGCAGGTGGCAACCCTCCCCCGCGCCCTCGGCCAGCGCGAGGTAGGCCGACGTCACGTACCCCATCACCGCCGCCAGCCGCCGCTGCCCGTCCGGGTCGTCGCCGACCGCCTCCAGCAGGGCCACGCCCGCGACGGACATCCGCACCCGCGCCCGGTGGTCGTCCAGCAGGACCGGGAGCAGTTCGGCCAGCCGCTCCCCCGCGTAGACGAAGGGCTCCCCGGCCAGCTCCGGATCGCCCGCGTACGCGACCCGGGCGGCGGGCGTCCGGGGGTCGAGGCCGAGCGCCGTGCAGTAGTCCTCGTAGTCACCCGCCTCCAGGACCCGCAAGTGCACCTCCAGGCCCTGCGCGTGCAGGGCCCTCAGCTGCTCCTCCGAGCGCCGCAGGTACTCCTGGTGGGCGAGCCGGCCGAACAACCCGTACCGCGCGAGGCCGGCGAAGTCGGCCGCAGCCGCCGCCAGCGCGACCGCCACCGGCTGCGGCGGCGGAGCACCCCGGGCCCGCCCGCCGCGGCGCCCCCGCGCACCCGCCCCGCCCGCACGCCCTCCCGGCGGCCGGTCACCACCGGACGGCCGGGCCCCACCGGGAGCGCCCGGCCCACCGTCCGCCCCGGCCCGCCGCCCGGCGCGCAGCAGCACCCGCCGGCGGACCCGCGACCGCCCGAAGACATCCACGGCCCCGGAACACTCGGAACCCCCGGGGCCCCCACAACGCCCCGCACAACGCTCCGCAACCCCGGAGCCCTCACGACCCGACGACCACACCCGCATGGTTCCTCCCACCGACTAGCCCAGCACCGGACACCGCCGACGGCCCCGACCCCGGAACCGCCGACGTCGAGGAACATACACAGAGCCACTGACAATCCACCCCGAGTAATCGAACGCGCATGTCCCGAGACCCTCGGGTCTCCTGATCCGGACGGGACTGTCAGTACCGGACGTTAAGGTCGGGAACCATGCGACTGCTGCATACCTCCGACTGGCATCTGGGCCGCTCCTTCCACCGGGAGAGCCTGCACGACGCCCAGCGCGCGTTCCTGGACCACCTGGTGGACGTGGTCCGGGCCGAGCGCGTGGACGCCGTGCTCGTCTCCGGGGACGTGTACGACCGGGCGCTGCCGGGCCTGGACGCGGTCGCCCTGTTCGACGACGTGCTGCACCGGCTGGCCGGGCTGGGCGTGCCGACGGTGTTCATCAGCGGCAACCACGACTCGGCCCGCCGCCTCGGCGTCGGCGCCGGGCTGATCGGCCGGGCCGGCATCCACCTGCGCACCGACCCGGGCGAGTGCGCCGCCCCGGTGCTGCTGGCGGACGAGCACGGGCCGGTGGCGGTCTACGGGCTGCCGTACCTGGAGCCGACGCTGGTGCGCGAGCGGTTCGGGCTGGAGCGCGGCGGGCACGCGGCGGTGCTCGGCGCGGCGATGGACCAGGTCCGGGCCGATCTCGCGGCCCGCCCGGCCGGCACCCGCGCGGTGGTGCTGGCGCACGCCTTCGTCACCGGCGGGACGGCGAGCGACAGCGAGCGGGACATCGCGGTCGGCGGCGTCGCCTCGGTGCCCGCCTCCGTCTTCGACGGCGTGCACTACGCCGCGCTCGGCCACCTGCACGGCTGCCAGACCCTGGCCCCGCACCTGCGCTACAGCGGCTCGCCGCTCGCCTACTCCTTCTCCGAGGTGGACCAGCGCAAGACCATGTGGCTGGTCGACCTCGCGGCCGACGGCTCGGTCGCCGCCGAGCGCGTCGACTGCCCGCGCCCGCGCCCGCTCGCCACCCTGCGCGACAGCCTCGACGCGCTGCTCACCAAGGACGAGTACGCGCCGTACGAGCAGGCCTGGGTACAGGCGACGCTCACCGACGCGGCCCGCCCGAGCGAGCCGATGGAGAAGCTGCGCCGCCGCTTCCCGCACACCCTCCAGCTGCTCTTCGACCCCGAGGAGAGCGAGGCCGAGCCCTCCCGGTCGTACGCGGCCCGGGTCAGCGGCCGGGCCGACCTGGAGATCGCGGAGGGCTTCCTGCGGCACGTGCGCCCGGGTGCCGAGCCGGAACCGGACGAGCTGGGCTGGCTGCGCGCCGGGTTCGAGAGCGTCCGGGAGACCACCGACCGGAAGGCGGACCTGCCCCGATGAGGCTGCACCGGCTCACCGTCAGCGCGTTCGGCCCGTTCGCGGGCAGCGAGAGCGTCGACTTCGACGCGCTCGCCGCCGGCGGCCTGTTCCTGCTGCGCGGCGCCACCGGCGCGGGCAAGAGCAGCGTGCTGGACGCGGTCTGCTTCGCCCTCTACGGCGACGTCCCCGGCACCCGGCGGGCCAACCGGCTGCGCAGCGACCACGCCGAGGCGCGCAGGCTGACCGAGGTCCGGCTGGAGCTGACGCTCGGCGGGCGGCGGCTGCAGATCACCCGGCTGCCGGAGCAGCGGCGGCCGAAGAAGGTCGGCACCGGCACCACCGTCGAGCGGCCGCAGACCCTGCTGCGCGAGTGGGCCGCCGACGCGGGGGACGGCACGCCCGGCTGGCGGGCGGTGAGCAAGTCGCACCAGGAGGCCGGGGAGGAGATCCACCGGCTGATCGGCATGAACCGGGAGCAGTTCTGCCAGGTGGTGCTGCTGCCGCAGGGCGACTTCGCCCGCTTCCTCAAGGGCGACTCGGAGGAGCGCGGCAAGCTGCTGCGGCGCCTGTTCGACACCGAGCGGTTCCAGCACGTCGAGGGGTGGCTCGCGGAGCAGCGGCGCGTCCAGGAGGCCGCCGTCCAGGCCGGCCGGCGCCGCCTGCGGGATCTCGCCAGCAAGGCCGAGCAGGCGGCCGGCCCCGGCGCCGAGCCCGCAGAGGGCTGGGTGCCGGCCGAGGAGGACGCCGCAGACCTGACCGCCGGGGTGCTCGGCTGGGCGGCGATCCTGCGCAGCGGCGCAGCCGAACAGTTCACCGTCGCCGGGGAGGCGCTGGCGGGCGCCGAGGAGGCGCAACGCGCCGCCCAGGGCGAGCGAGCGGCCGCCGAGGAGCTGGCCGGGCGGCAGCACCGCCACCGGCAGGCGCTGCTCCAGGCCGACCGGCTGGCCGCGTTCGAGCCCGAGGCGGCCCGGGACGGCCGGCGGCTGGCGGCGGCGCAGGCGGCCGTCGGGGTGGAGTCCGCGCTGCGGCTGCACGAGGGCGCGGCCGAGGCGCACCGGCGGGCCCGGGAGGCCGAGCGTCGGCACCGCAAGGTGCTGGCCGGCGACGGCGACGGCGGCGCGGGCAGCGCGGCCGCCGGGGGCCCGGCGCTGGCCGAGGCGGGGGCCGCCGAGCTGGCCGAGGCCGAACGGGGCCTGCGGGCCGGGCTCGTCCGGCTGGAGGCCGCCGGGGCGGAGGAGCGGCGCTGCGCCGAACTCGCCCGCGAGCAGCGGAGCCTGGACGAGGAGCGCCGGCGGGCCGACGAGTTCGCCGAGGAGGCCGAGGACTGGCTGGCCGAGTATGACGAGCGGCTCGGAGGCCTCCAGGAGGAGCAGAACCGGGCCCGGTCGGCGGGCGCGCTGGTCGAGCAACTCGACGGCCGACGGGTCGAGTTGAGCACCCGCCTGGACGCCGCCCGGGAGCGCGACGGCCTGCGGGCCGAGATCGCCGCCGCCGAGCCGCGCGCTGCCGCCCTGCGCACCGCCGCGCTGGACGCCCGCGAGTACGGCCTCGGCCTGCGCGAGCGGCGGCTGGCGGGCATGGCCGCCGAGCTGGCCGAGCAACTGCGCGCGGGCGAGGCGTGCCGGGTCTGCGGCTCGCCCGAACACCCGGCACCCGCCGAGACCGCCGACGGCCGGGTCGGCGCCGACGACGAGGAGCGTGCCCGCCGGGCCCAGGCCGTCGCCGAACAGGCCTGGACGGCAGCGGACCAGGCCCTCACCGCGCTGCGGGTCCGCGAGGCGACCGCCACCGGCGCGGCCGGGCCGGAGGGTGCCGACGCGCTCGCGCAGGCCCTCGCCGAGCTGGACCGCGAGCACCGCGAGGCGCTGCACTCGGCGGAGGCGCTCGGCCGGGTCGAGCAGGAGATCGCCCGCTTGTCGGCCGACCAGGACCGCCGGCTCGCCGAGCTGCGCGAGGCCCGGGAGCGCGCCGCCGTCCGTACCGACCGGCTCCAGGCGCTCCAGCACGAACAGCACGAACTCGCCGCGCGGGTGGCCGCGGCCCGGGGCGAGGCGGCCTCCGTCGCCGCGCGGGCGGCCGCGCTGGAGCGGCTGGTCGAGCGGGTCGCCGCCGTGGCCGAGGCCTCGCGGGCCTGCGCGCAGACGCTGGCCCGGCTCAGGGACGCCGAGGGCGAGCTCGCCGAGGCCGCCGCCGCAGCGGGCTTCCCGAGCCCCGAGGAGGCCCTCGCCGTACTGCTCCCCCGCGCGGAGCGCGAGCGGCTGGCGGCCCGGCTGGAGCGGCACCGAACCGAGTCCGCCGCCGTCCGGCACGAACTCGCACTGCCCGATCTGGCCGAGGCCGCGGCCCGTCCGCCGGTCGACCTGTCCGCCGCCGCGGCCGCGCTCAGCGCCGCCACCGACCGGCTGGGCCGGGCCCACGCCGCCCGCTCGGCGGCCGCCGAACGGTGCGCGGCACTGGCCTCGATCGGCCGGCAACTGGCGGACCTCGCAGCCGAGTTGGCCCCGGCGCTGGCCCGGTACGGGCGGATCAACCGGCTCGCGGCGCTGGCCGCCGGCACCTCCACCGAGAACCGGCTCCGGATGCGCCTGGAGTCCTACGTCCTGGCGGCCCGCCTGGAGCAGGTCGCGGCGGCGGCCAGCGACCGGCTGGTCCGGATGTCCGGCGGCCGCTACACCCTGGTGCACAGCGACGACCGGGGCACCGGCAACAAGCGCTCGGGTCTGGCCCTGCGGGTGGTCGACGCCTGGACGGGCACCGAGCGGGACACCGCGACGCTCTCCGGGGGCGAGAGCTTCTTCGCCTCCCTCGCCCTGGCCCTGGGCCTGGCCGACGTGGTCACCGACGAGGCCGGCGGCATGCCGCTGGACACCCTGTTCATCGACGAGGGCTTCGGCACGCTCGACGAGCAGTCCCTGGAGGAGGTGATGGACGTCCTCGACGGCCTGCGCGAACGCGACCGGGCGGTCGGCATCGTCAGCCACGTCGCCGACCTGCGCACCCGCATCCCCGCCCAGCTCCTGGTCCGCAAGGGGCGACGCGGCTCGACCCTGGCCCTGGCCGGGCGGGAGGACGCCTAGGGACCGCTCAGGGGCACTGCCAGCGGTCTTGAGGCGGCCTTCCGGTGCCTTCTGGGCCCTGCATCGCCGCAGGTCAACGGCTTGCGGGCACTGTCAAGCCGGTGGCATTGCGGCTAGGGCACACTGCGTCGCATCAGCCCGAACAGGCCACCCGCTGGGCCTGTTGCCAGGTGCAGACCGGGCAGAGCGTGCTGCCCGGGTGGTCGGCGGGCAGTTCGGTCGGCTCCCCGCACAGGACGCAGTCGGCCCGCGGCCCGGTCGACGCCGGATCGCGCACCAGCGCCGCCTGCGCCGCCTGCACCCCGCCGTCGGGGGCGAACTCGCAGACCGCCGTGTCCTCGTTCCTCGCGCTGTCGCTCATGCCGCCTTCCTACTCCGCCCCCGGCCCCCGCCGCAAGGCGCCGCCGGCCCGAGCCCGACCCGAGCGCCGGACCGCCCCGCCCCACGCCCCGCCCCCCTCCGCCCCGGGCGACCCGCCGGCGGCGGGCCCGCGACGCCCGGCTACGGTGACCGCATGGCCACCGACCTCCAGCGGCGCCTGCTCGCCGCCCGCGCCACCGCGCCCTCCTACCCCGAGGTCGGCGCCACCCGCGGCGGCCCGCTGCCGGACGGCTACGCGCACCTGCGGCGGCGGGTGCACCTGGGCCGCGGGCCGCAGGTGCTGGCCCGGGCCGGGCGGTACGTGCTCGGCTGGGGAAGCCAGCTGGGCACCGGCTTCGCCGTGTACCCGCACGCGCCGGCCGAGCCGGGGTCGACGGTGCTGCTGCGGCTGAGCCTGCCGGGCGGCCGGTGGCCCCGGCTGGTGATCCCGTGCCGGGTGGTGTGGACGGTCGAGGAGCCGGATCGGATCGGCTTCGCGTACGGCACGCTCCCCGGGCACCCGGAGTGCGGCGAAGAGGCGTTCCTGGTGTCCATGGACGCCGCCGGCGAGGTGTGGTTCGAGGTGTCGGCGTTCTCCCGGCTGACCGCCTGGTACGCGCGGCTGGGCCGGCCGGTCGCGCTGCTCTGCCAGTACCTGGCGATCGAGCGCTACCTGGCCGCGGTGGCCGCCGCCGTCGCCGTGGCCGAGCCGGCCGGGCCCGCGGGCCCGGCCGGTCCCGCCGTCGAGTAGAGCGTCGAGTCAGCCGAAGGAGTGTCGGCCGAAGAAGTCCTGGCCGAAGGAGTGTCGGCCGAAGGAGCCTCGGCCGAGGGAGCCGGATCAGCCGAAGAAGGAGAGCCGCACGGTTCGGCGTGGATTGTCACCGTTGGTGTCGATCAGCACCACGGACTGCCAGATGCCGAGCGCCAGCTGGCCGCCGATCACCGGCAGGGTGGCGTGCGGGGCGACCAGGCCGGGCACCACGTGGTCCCGGCCGTGGCCGGGGCTGCCGTGCCGGTGGCGCCAGCGGTCGTCGGCGGGGAGCAGTTCGCGCAGGGTGGCGAGGAAGTCGTCGTCGCTGCCGGATCCGGTCTCCAGGACGGCGATTCCCGCGGTGGCGTGCGGGACGAAGACGTTGAGCAGGCCGTCGCGGCCGGCGGCCCGTTCGGTGAGGAACGCGGCACAGCGGTCGGTGATGTCGAGCGCGACCTCTCGGCTGCCGGTGGTGATCTCGAAGGTGGTGGTCTGGAAGAGGCCCTGGTGGGTGGAGTGGATGTTGTCCGCCATGGCGCCATCCTGACCCACCTCGGCGGGCCTCGCGCAGCACCTCGCCGACTCCGCCTGTGGGGGCGGCGAGGTGCACTAGGGTGAAAGGTTTAGACCACATCGGCCCAGCCGGGGCGGCCCCGGAGCCGGGTACGCCGAAGACCCGACGGTCCGTGTGGTCCGCCGGGTCGGGGTCCCGATCCGCATCGGGTGGCCCGGGAGGCCCCGGGCCGCGGAGCCGTGGGCCCCGAGCCGACGGGCGCTAGCCGCGCCCGCCGAAGAGGCTTCGCCGCAGCCGGCGCAGTGGCGTCAGCAGCGAGATCCGCGCGTGACGACGCTTGGCCGTCGGGGCGTCCGCGCCGCGCGGCGTCAGCTCCCTTATCAACCCGAGCGCCTCGGCGGTGTCCACCGCCGGGAGCGCGGGCGCGCCGAGCACGGCCAGGTGTCGGTCGATCCGACGGCCGGTCGTGCCGACACCGCACTGGATCGCCGGCACGCGGGGCCGAGTCCGCACTTGCATGTGTTCCATCAGTTTTCCCACCCCTACGAGGCGCCAGGGCCGTGAGGCGAAGACTATCCGCGATGGACGGCCTTCGCGCAACCGTCCTTGGTGTTGTGCCACCGTATCGTGCGGCGTCAACTGACGATGCACCAGGGGCCACCAGGCCGATCACGACTAGGCATCAATGATGGTGCACGACCGGCCATCTGTCAGCAGTACCCGGGGCACGGGCACGGCGCCCGGCCACGCGGCGCGCGCCGGGCGCACGCGACCCCGCACGCGTCCCTGCGGACGGTCCTGCCGGTGGTCCCGCGGGCGGCCCGCCGGTCCGCCCGAGAGCCATGAGGGATGCGGCGGTGGACACGACGCGGATGCCGCGGTGGATATAGGGGACAGCCGGGGCCATCGACAAAGCGACCGGTCGACACCTCCAGGCTTCATGAAGTGAACACATTCGAGGGATTGACTCCCGGCAATCCTCCAAGCAATATCTGTGAGAACACGTGCGCGCCCGCATCGCACCCGGGTGCGTGTTCGAGTGATGAAGAACTCCGGCTCCCGCGAGCCACTGCCCGGCCGCCTCGACGCTGCGGTGGCCAGGCTCGCGAGGTGCCCGGAAAGGCGGCCGGCCGTAGAGGGTCGGCCGGGCCGCCGCCAGGCTGCCGGTGCCGCCCCGTTCAGGGCCCGGCACCGGCGGTTCCGGGCTCAGGGGCGACCGTGGCCACGGCTCCACGGCAACCGGTCAGCCCGGCCGGTCACCTCGACCGATCACTCCGGCCGGACGTCCCCGCAGGTCGCACCCGGTGGATCGGTAGACTCGGCCAGCGTGCCCCTCCTCCTCAGCATCGTGCTCCCGGTCCACGGCGTGGAGCGGTTCCTGCCGCGCTGCCTCGACTCGATCCTCGGCGACACCCCCGCCACGGAGTCCCGTTTCGAGGTGATCGCGGTCGACGACCTCTCCCCCGACGCCTCCGGCGCGATCCTGGACGCCTACGCGGCCCGCGACCCCCGACTTCGGGTCCTGCACCTCACCGAGAACCAGGGCCTCGGCGGCGCCCGCACCGCCGCCTTGGCGCAGGTGCGCGGCGAGTACGTCTGGTTCGTGGACAGCGACGACTGGCTGCCCGAGCGGACGGTGGGCGCGATCCTGGACGAACTGGAGCGGGAGCAGGAGCGGCAGCGCGGTACCGAGGCGCCCGCCGACGTCCTGCTCACCGGCTTCACCCACGTCTACCCGGACGGCGGGACCGAGCCGAACCCCTGGCGCCACGTGCTGGCCGACTCCCCGCTGGTCGAGGGGTGCACGCTGGCCGAGCACCCGGCGCTGTTCCAGACCGTGATGTCGGTCTGGAACAAGGTGTTCCGCCGCGCCTTCCTGGAGGGCCTCGGCGTCTCCTTCGGCCGCGGCTACTACGAGGACATCTCGGTCACCTACCCCGCGCTGCTGGCCGCCGAGCGGCTGCGCTACCTCGACCGCCCCTGCTACTTCTACCGGCGTGGCCGGGACGGCGCGATCACCGCCACCGCCTCCCCCAAGCACGCCGACGTGTTCGCCCAGTACGACGCGATCTTCGCCTTCCTGGACCGCCCGGACCGCCCCGGCCGGCCCGTCCCCGACGCGCTGCGCACCCTGGTCTTCGACCGGACCGTCCGGCAGGCGCTGAACGTCTACGACACCCCCGGGCTGGTCCCCGTCGACCGGCGCAAGGACTTCTTCCGCCAGATCGCCCGGCACTTCGCCCGGCACCGCCCGACCGGCTACCGCTACCCCGGCGGCGTGCGCGGCGTGCAGTACCGGCTGGCCGCGCGCGGCGCCCGGATCGCGTACGCGGAGCTGCGCCGCACCGGGCAGCTGCCGCGCGAACTCAAGCGCGGGGCACGGGCGGTGGCCCCGGCCGTGAAGAAGGGCGTGCGCAGCGGCGCCCGGTTCACCGCGTACAACGCCTTCCGCCGGCTGCCGCTGGACGAGCACCTGGCGGTCTACGCGGCGTACTGGCACCGGGGTTACGCGTGCAGCCCGGCGGCGATCTACGAGAAGGCCAGGGAGCTGGCGCCGCAGATCCGGGGCGTGTGGGTGGTGGAGAACCGCAAGCAGGCCGCGGCCATGCCGCCCGGCGTGCCGTACGTGATCGTCAACACCCCGGCCTACCTCAAGGCGATGGCGACCGCCAAGTACTTCGTCAACAACGTCAACTTCCCGCGCACGATGGCGAAGCGGGCGGGCACCGTGCACGTGCAGACCCAACACGGCACCCCGCTCAAGGCGATGGGCATGGACCTGCGCGAACGCCCCGAAGCCGCCGAGGGGATGGACTTCGACCGGCTCCAGGAGGCCGTCGACCGTTGGGACTTCCTGGTCTCCTCCAACCCGCACACCAGCGAGCACTTCACCCGCGCCTTCCCCGGCCGGTACGAGATGCTGGACACCGGCTACCCGCGCAACGACCGGCTGGCCAACACCACACCGGACGAAGTGCGGGCCGTGCGCGAGCGGTTCGGGCTGCGGCCGGACACCACGGCCGTGCTGTACGCCCCGACCCACCGCGGCGACCAGGGCGGCTACGTGCCGCTGCTGGACGTCCGGGAGCTGGCCCGGCGGCTGGGCCCGGACTTCACCCTGCTGGTGCGCACGCACTACTTCCACACCGGCGGCCCGGGCGACCTGGCGGCGGGCGAGGGTTCGGCCGCGATCGTCGACGTCTCGGCCCACCCGACCGTGGAGGACCTCTACCTCGCGGCGGACGCGCTGGTGACGGACTACTCGTCGATGATGTTCGACTACGCGGTGCTGGACCGGCCGGTCGTGATCTTCGCGCCGGACTGGGAGGAGTACCAGCGGGTGCGCGGCGTCTACTTCGACCTGTTCGAGCAGCCGCCGGGGGCCGTCACGGTGGACCCGGACGGGCTGGCGAAGGCGCTGCTGGCGGGCGATCCGGAGCCGGCCGCGCGGGCGCGCTTCCGGGCGCGGTTCTGCCCGTGGGACGACGGCGGGGCGGCGGAGCGGGTGGTGCGCCGGGTGTTCCCGGTGGAGTCCTGAGGCGTCGCGCGGCGCTCCCGGAGCCCTGAGGACCCGGGTGGCACCGGGCCCGGCGCCGCCGGTACGGCGACCGGACCCGTCGGCACGCTCAGCGCTGGCGGGCGGCCAGGAACTCGTCGAAGGTCAGGAAGCCCTGGTGGTGGGTGTCCATGGCGTGGATCAGGGCCTCGGCCATCGACAGCGTCACGTCGTGGTCGCCCATCTCGTTCGCGACCAGCGCGTATTCGGCCGGAGTGATCTTGCCGTCGCCGTTCTTGTCGAAACGGTCGAACATGGCCTTGATCGCCTCGGTGGTCTCCATCGTGCCCTCCTGGTACTGCGGGGTTGTGCTCTGTTCGGACGGGCGTACCCTACCCGGCCGTGGTGCGCGCCACGGTCGCCGGGAGTGGACGGCCGCGGGGGTGGTTGTCGTAGTCTGCGGATCTGATTGCAGGCCCGGGCTCCTCCCGGGCGATCGTTCGTCCAGGGAGGGACCATGCTCGATCTCGCCACCAGGCTGGTGCTGAAACCCGTCTCACGCGGCATCTGGCGGCCGACCATCGAGGGCATCGAGAACGTGCCGCGCAAGGGCGGGGTCATCCTGGCCAGCAACCACCTGTCCTTCATCGACAGCGTGGTGATCCCGCTCACCGCCCCGCGCCGGGTCCACTTCCTCGCCAAGGCCGAGTACTTCACCGGAACGGGGCTCAAGGGCCGGCTCTCCAAGGACTTCTTCGAGGCGATCGGCGCGGTGCCGGTCGAGCGCGGCACCTACCGTTCCGCTCAGGCCTCGCTGGAGTCGGCGCTGGAGATCCTGGAGGACGGCAAGGCCTTCGGCATCTACCCCGAGGGCACCCGGTCGCTGGACGGCCGGCTCTACCGGGGCAAGACGGGCGTCGCCTGGCTGGCGCTGACCGCGGGCGTACCGGTGGTGCCGGTGGCGCTGGAGGGGCCTGAGCAGATCCTGCCGGTCGGCAAGCGGGTGCCGCGGATCAAGAAGGTGACCGTCCGGTTCGGCGAGCCGCTGCACTTCGACGAGCTGCACGGGCAGGCCCGCTCGCTGAAGGCCCGTCGACAGGTGACCGACGAGGTGATGGCGGCGATCCAGCGGCTCTCCGGCCAGGAGGTCGCGGAGAGCTACAACGAGGCGCCGAAGGCCGCGTAGGCCCCGGCCGCGCGCCGCACCGCATCACACCCCGCCACACCTCGCTACGTCACACCCCGCCACATCACGCCTCGCCGCACCCGCTCGGGCGCTCACACGTGTCCGAGCGCGGCCGGCTCCGGTACGACGACGGCCGGCTCCGGCGCCTCCCGGCGCAGCAGCGCCGCGTAGCGGCCGTCCAGCTCCACCAGTTCCTCATGGGTGCCGAGTTCGACCACCTCACCGTGGTCGAGGACGGCGATCTGGTCGGCGCCCCGGACGGTGGAGAGCCGGTGCGCGATGGTGATGGTGGTGCGGCCGGCGGCCAGGGTGTCCACGGCCTGCTGGACGGCCTGTTCGGTGCGGTTGTCGAGCGCGCTGGTGGCCTCGTCGAGGATCAGCACCGGCGGGTTGCGCAGGATCGTCCGGGCGAGCGCGAGGCGCTGCTTCTCGCCGCCGGAGAAGCGGTAGCCGCGCTCGCCGACCAGGGTGTCGTAGCCGTCCGGCAGGGCGGCGATGGTCTCGTGGACCTGCGCGGCCCGGGCGGCTTCGACCAGTTCGGCGTCGGTGGCCTCCGGCTTGGCGAAGCGCAGGTTCTCGGCGACCGAGGCGTGGAAGAGGTAGGTCTCCTGGGAGACCACGCCGACCGCGCGGGCCAGCGTGTCGAAGGACAGTTCGCGCACGTCCACGCCGTCGATGGTGACCCGGCCGCCGGTGACGTCGTACAGACGCGGGACGAGGTAGCTGAGCGTGGTCTTGCCGGAGCCCGTCTCACCGACCACGGCCAGCGAGCTCCCGGCCGGGACCTTGAGTTCGACCCCGGAGAGCGTCGGCCGCTCCTGCGCGGGGTCGTAGCGGAAGTCGACGTCCTCGAAGCGGACCTCGCCGCGGATGTCGGTCAGGTTCCGCGGCTTCGGCGGCTCGGCGATCTCCACCGGCAGGTCGAGGTACTCGAAGATGCGCTGGAAGAGCGCGAGCGAGGTCTGCACGTCCACGCCGGTGGAGAGCAGGCTGACGGTCGGGCGGAACAGGCCCTGCTGGAGGGTGACGAAGGCGACCAGGGTGCCGACCGAGACGATCGGCGCGCCGCCCGCCGCGGACAGCCCCGCCGCCCAGTAGATGACCGCGGGCATCGCGGCCATGACGATCTGGATGGTGTTCATCCGCCAGCGCCCGGCCATGCTGGCCCGCACTTCGAGGTCGGCCAACTGGTCGGACTGCCCGGTGAACTCACGGGCGAGCGAGTCGGAACGGCCCATCGTGCGGCCGAGCAGGATGCCGCTGACCGACAGCGACTCCTGGACCGCCGAACTCATCGCGGCCAGCTGCTTCTGCCGCTCGGTGGTGATCTTCTTGCGCTCGTTGCCGACCCGCCGGCTGATCCAGACGAACAGCGGGAGCAGCAGCAGCGAGACGACGGTGAGCCGCCAGTCGAGCGCGACCATGGCGACCACGGAGGCGATCACCGCGGTGAAGTTGGAGACCAGGCTGGTCGCGGTGGACGTCACGGTGGACTGCATGCCGCCGATGTCGTTGGCGATCCGGGACTGCACCTCGCCGGTGCGGGTGCGGGTGAAGAACGCCAGCGACTGCCGTTGCAGGTGGCTGTAGACGGCGGTGCGCAGGTCGTGCATGACGCGCTGGCCGACGGTGGTGGAGATCAGCGTCTGCAGGACGTTGAAGATGCTGTTCACCACGGCCGCGAGAACCATGCCGAGCGCGAGCAGGCTGAGCAGCCCGGTGCGGCCCTGCGGGATCGCGGTGTCCAGGACCGCCTTGAGCAGGAACGGCGAGACCACCGACACCACGGCGGAGGCGGCCACCAGCAGCCCGACGACGGTGAGGCGGCCCGTGTACGGGCGGAAGAGGGCGAGGATGCGCCGCCACTGGGCCGGCGGGCGGGGCTCGCCCTGGGCGCGTTCGGGCGGGGTCCAGTTGATGGTGGTGGGTCTCAAGGGCAAACCTCCGTGGGTGGGGCGGTCGGACGGCCGCCAGCATAGCGAGAATAGCTCATAGTTAGACTAGCTAATAGTGAGGCTGGATCTATTCCCACGGCGCCGCGACCGCCCGGCCTACCGTCCGGCCGCCCCGAATGCTCCGGCCGCCCCGACCGCGTCAGTTCGTCCGGTAGCTGCGCGCCGCCTTCGAGGACAGGCCGCCCAGCCGACCGGAGGGCAACAGGCGGGCGAGGGCCACCACCGCCTTGTAGCGCTTGCCCGGCACGGACAACGAGCGGCCCCGGGCCAGGTCGCGCATCGCCTCCGCCACCACCCGCTCGGCCGAGAGCCAGGACCAGGCCGGGATGTTGCCGGTGCCCATGCCGGCCCGCTGGTGGAACTCGGTGCGGGTGAAGCCCGGGCAGAGCGCCATCATCCGCACTCCGGTGCCACCGAGGTCGCGCAGCACGCCCTGGGTGAAACTCACCACCCACGCCTTGCTCGCCCCGTACGTGCCGCGCGGCAGGAACGCCGCCACCGAGGCGACGTTCACGACCGCGCCGCGACCGCGCTCGCGCATCCCCGGCAGGGCCGCCGTGGTCAGCCGCAGGATCGCCTCGATGTGCACCTTCAGCATGTCCAGCTCGTCCTGGAGCGGGACGGTCCCGAACGCGCCCTTGTTGCCGAAACCGGCGTTGTTGACGAGCAGGTCCACCGGGCGGGCGGAGTCGGCGAGCCGGGCCTCGACGGCCGCGATGCCCTCGTCGGTGGCGAGGTCGGCGGTCAGCACCTCCACCTCGATTCCGTGCTCGGCGTGCAGGTCGGCGCTCGCACGCTCCAGGCGCCCGGTGTCCCGGGCCACCAGGACGAGCTGGTAGCCGCTGCGGGCGAGCCGGCGGGCGAACGCGGCTCCGATGCCGGCGGTCGCGCCGGTGATCAAGGCTGTGGTCATGCCCCCGACGGTACCGACTCACCGCAGCCGCGCCCACTCCGAACGGACTATCCCTGCCGGCCATCTGCGGATGCAGGTACCGGACCGCGCCCGTACCGTTCGGACGGGGGCATCGCCCGACCGGGCGGTGACGCTCAACTGAGGAGGCACTTCTGATGCTTACTCACTGCCGGACCCACAAGGCCACGACCACGCCGACCGCCACGACCACGCCGACCGCGGCGACCGCGACGCGCGCCGAGACGGACACACTCGCGAGCCTGATGGTGGAGGACGAGGCCGTCGTGTCCGACGCGCCCACGTACTCGCCCGAAGCCCTCGGACTCCTGCTGCTGGCGCTGTTGCTGTCGCCGAAGCCGCCGAAGGAGAAGTCGACCCGCTAGCAGCCGGGCGACCCGATCACCGACCCGGTAGCCGGGCGGCCCGATCGCGGGGCCGGTCCACCGACGTGGACCGGCCCACCCCTTCCCCGGCTCCTCGGCGGGCCTGACGAGGGCTCGTGAGCCCGAGTTCGTGAACCGTCCGCGCGAACCCACGCTCGTGAGCCCACGCTCGTGAGTCCGTCCGCGTGAACTCGCGCCCGTGAGCCCGTCCGCGCGAACCCACGCCCGCGAGGCCGCCCGCCGGGGGCTCCCCGACCAGGAGGAACACCACCGATGCCCTTCGCCGAGACGCCACTGCGCGACGAGTACGCCGCAGCCGTCGAACGGGTGGCGCGCCGGACCCTCGACGCCCTCCGGGGCGACGGAGGCACAGCCGCGATCGCGGACCCGGACAGCGCCGTGCCGCGCCCGACACTGGCCGCGCTGCGGGTGCTCGGCGCGGACCTCTTCGCCCCGCAACTACTCTCCGGGGCCGCGCCCGACGGGCCCACCTCCGTACTGCTGGCCGAGGCGCGGCAGGCCTTTCCGGCACCGGACTCGGCAGCGGCCTCGGCCGACGCCGCGCTGGTGATCGCATGGCAGGACTGGGCGGCCGGGCAGGTGCTCGCCCGCACGCCGTACGGAACCGGTGCCCCGCCGCCCGTGCCGCCTCCGGGCCCGGAGGCCGTCGGCTGGCAGACCTGGTCGGTACGGATGGCCCAGCTGTCCGTCCTGGCACTGCCCGGGCTCGACGGCCCGGTGCACGACACCGCCCGCGCGCACACCCTGGCCCTTGCCCGCGGCACCGTCCGCTCCATGCTGCGCCGCGGCCTCCCCACCGCCGCCCGGCTCGCCCGCTGGCTCGCCTGGGCCGGTGCCGAGGGCCGGCCGCTGCGGCTGGAGGTCGAGCCCGTCCTGGAACGCATCCGGCTGGCCGGCAACGGTAGCGCCCGCACCGGACTCGAGCTGGCCGTCGCCCGTCGACTGCTCGACCGCTCCTCCCGTCCGCCGACCGACCGACGGAGCCGGGTCCGATGACCGACACCCACGTCCTCGCCACCGCGCAGCGGCTCGCCTCCCGCGCGCTGGCCTGGCTGCACGCCTCCCACGCCGACGGCCTCGGCCGGATCCCGGACAACACCGTGGTCGACCTCTCCGACCCCGACGACGCCTACAAGCCGCTCGGCGAGATCGCGCTGGCCGCTTCGCTGATCCTGCGCGACGGCGTCACCGGGCCCACCGAGGCCCGCACCGCACGCGAGCTGCTCGACCACGCCTGGGCGCAACTGCGCGAGGGCGACCTGCTGTACGAGCGGCAGCTGCGCCACTTCACCATGACCGACCCGCTGGAGACCTACGCCCACTTCGCCCGGGCCGGCTACCGCCACCCGGCGCTGGAGGAACTGCTCGATTCGCTCAGCCGGTTGCGGGCCGCGCACGCCGAGGAGATCCACCCCAACCGGCGCCTGGGGGTCGCCAACGCCCGACGGGTCATCGGGCTCGCCCACCAGCCGGACTGGGCCGCACTCGCCGCCGGCACCTGGCTGGGCGCCACGCCCGAGCCGTGGGCCGTCAACTGGATGACCGGCTACGACATCACCCACACCGTCTTCCACCTCACGGACTGGGGCGCCCGCCCGGACGGCCTGCCGGAGCCGATGCGCGACCACGTGCGCGACTGGCTGCCGGCCTGGCTCGACATCTGGCTGGAGATCGGCCAGTGGGACCTCGCCGCCGAACTCCTCGTGGTCGACGCGTGCATCGGTGAGCCGGCCACCGGGCGGCAGGGCTGGGACGCGCTGGCCGCCGTCCAGCACGAGGACGGCCTGCTGCCGCGCGACGCCGACCCGGTCGACGAGGACCGCGCGCAGGCGTTCCAGGACCACCAGCACACCGCCGTCGTCGCGGTGGTGGCCGGTGGCATCACGCTCGCCCGGGCGCTCGGGGCCACCACGGCGGTCGCGTGAACGGGCTGGGTCCGGCGGTCGCGGAGGTGGTGCGCGCGGCCGGGCCGTACGCCAGCGCCGTCACGGTCGCCGTCGCGCGCGGGGACGCGGAGGAGGTGCGCTGCCACGGGCGGCTCGGGCACGGGCGGACGGCCGCGTGCTCGCCGGACACCGTCTTCGAACTCGGTTCGGTCAGCAAGACCTTCACCGCGCTGCTGCTGGCACAGATGGCCGCGCGCGGAGACGTCTCCCTGGACGACACGGTGGAACGCCGCCTGCCGGACTGCTGGCGCCCGGTGACCGTCCGCTCCCCCGAGCCGATCCGGCTGCTGCACCTGGCCACCCACACCTCGGGCCTGCCCCGGCTGCCGCCCGGACTGGCCGCGCGCGCCGTACCGACCTGGTTCACCAATCCGTACGTCGCGTTCGGGGACGAGCAGTTGAGGGCAGGGGTGGCCCGAACCACCGTACGGTGCAGGCCCGGCAGCCGGTACCGGTACTCCAACTACGGCGTCGCACTGCTCGGTCGGGTGCTCTCCGAGACGGGCGGGTCGCCCTATGGGGAACTGCTCGCCGAACGGGTCCTCCGACCGCTGGGCCTCGGTGCCACCACCTGTACGGCGGACCCGCCGGGGCGGGCGGTCGGGTACCGGCGCGGGCAGGAACTGCCACCCTGGCACATCCCCGGACTGCCGGGGGCCGGCGCGCTCCGGGCGAGCGGGGCCGACCTGTTGCGCTACCTGAGGGCGCATCTCGGCGGTGGCCACGGCGAGTTGGCGGCCGCGCTGCGCGAGGTCCAGCGACCGCGGCTGCGGCTGCCGCGCTCGACGGACGAGCTGTGCCTGGTGTGGAACCACCGCCGCCCGGGCGGGCGCGACCTGTACTTCCACGCCGGGGCGACCCGGGGGTTCACCGCCTTCGTCGGGTTCTCGCCCCAGGCGTCGGCCGCGGTGGCGGCCCTGGCCAACACCGGGCCGTCGCTGGACGGGCGTTTCCTACAGGCGGCGTACGAGGTGCTGCGGGCGGCTTAGGACCCTGGGGGGTGCGGCACTGCGGCGCTGCGGCATCGCGGCACTGCGGGCCGAGGCGACGGGCCTAGGCTGCCACGGCTTTGGCGCGGTCGGCGGCGATGTGGACGGCGAGGCCGCCGAGGACCGTCCCCATCGCGTAGCGCTGGATCCGCAGCCAGGCGGGACGGCGGTTGAGGAAGGACGCGATGCCTCCCGCGCTCACCGCGATCAGCCCGTTGACGGTGACCGCCACCACGATCTGGGCCAGCCCCAGCACCAGGCTCTGCACCGCGACGTGACCGCGCTCGGGCGCCACGAACTGGGGCAGCAGCGAGATGTACATGATGGCGATCTTGGGGTTGAGCAGACAGGTCAGAAAGCCCATCGCGAACAGCCGGCGCGGCGGATCCGGCGGCAGCTGCTGCGGGGCGAACACCGCCGTACCGCCCGGACGGACGGCCTTCCAGGCCAACCACAGCAGGTAGCCGGCGCCGGCCAGCTTGATCGCGGTGTAGAGGGCGGGCACCACCGAGAACACGGCGGCCACGCCCGCCGTCACCGCGGCCAGGTAGACCAGGAAGCCGGCCGCGACCCCGATCAGCGACAGCAGCCCGGCGCGGCGGCCCTGGGCGATCGACCGGGAGACCAGGTAGATCATGTTGGGCCCCGGTGTCAGCACCATCCCGAGCGCCACGGCGGCGATCCCGAGTACGGCGTGCCCGCCCACAGCGGACAGGGCGGATGCGGCGGGAGCGGTGGGGGTCAGTGCTTCCATGCGAGGAGGCTAGGCCCGGCGTCGATCTCAATGCAATGATGACTTTGCACTCGGTGCAATATCGGTGCGATGCTGTGCAATGCCGTCAACTCGTGTGGAGGGGTCCCCCCGATGGACGACTACCGCCTGATCGCCGACGAGATCGCCGGCGCCATCACCGACGGGCGGCTGCGACCGGGCCGGCAACTGCCCACCCAGCGCGCCTTCGCCCGCAGCCGGGGCATCGCCAACTCCACGGCCGGGCGCGTCTACCGGGAACTGACCCGGCGCGGACTGACCACCGGGGAGGTCGGGCGCGGCACCTTCGTCCGGGCCGGGCAGGGGGCCGGCGGCGGGGCAACCGGCGGGCAGGTGGCACTCGCCGAACCGGCCGGCGCGCCGGTGGACCTGGAACTCAACTACCCCGCCGTCCCCGAGCAGGCCGGACTGCTGGCCACCGGACTGGCGCCGCTGCTCCGGGCCGACGCGCTGGGTGCCGCGCTCGCACCGGTGGGCGCGGCCGGGACGGGCGCGGCCCGGCAGGCGTTCGCGGCACTGCTGTCGGACGAACGCCGGACGGGCGGGGATCGGATGGACGGCGACCGGTCGGGCGGGGACCTTTCGGGCGGGGATCAGGAGGTCAACCCGGAGATCGCCGGGGAGGAGTTGCTGTTCGCGGGCAACGGCCGGCAGGCCATCGCCGCGGCACTGTCCGCGCTGGTGCCGCCCGGCCACCGGCTGGGGGTGGAGGCGCTGACCTACCCGGTGGTCAAGGCCGTCGCCCAGCGGCTGGGCATCACACTCGTACCACTGGCCGTCGACGAGCACGGGCTGCTGCCCGACGCCGTGGCCACCGCCCACCGGGCCGCGCCGCTGCGCGCCGTCTACGTCCAACCGAGGCTGCAGAACCCGCTCGGCGGGAGCCTGCCGTACGAGCGGACGGCCGCCCTCGCCGAGGAACTGCGCCGCCTCGACCTGCCGGTCGTCGAGGACGCGATCTGGTCCTTCCTCCGCCCGGAGCTGACCGCCCTCGCCAGCCTCGCACCGGAACGCACCGTCCTCGTCGACAGCCTCTCCAAGCGGCTCGCGCCCGGGCTGACCACCGGGTTCGCGGTCGTCCCCGCCGCGCTGCGCGAGCGGATCGCGGGCGCACTGCGCTCGGGTGGCTGGACGCCCAGCGGGTTCGCCCTGGAGGCGGCCGTGCGCTGGATCGGGGAGGGCACCGTGGCCGAGGTCGCGGCAGCCAAGCGCGCCGACGCCGTCGCGCGTCAGCTGCTGGCGCGCGAGGTGCTGGCGGGGCAGCACGTCCGGGCCGACCCCTGCTCGTACTACCTGTGGTGGGAGCTGCCGACGGCCTGGCGGGCGGAGACGTTCGTCGCGGCGGCGGCGCGGGCGGGCATCGCCGTCACACCCGCGGCGGCGTTCGCCGCCGACCCCCGGCGTTCCCCGTCCGCCGTCCGAGTCGCCCTGGCCTCGCCGCCGCTGCCCGTGCTGACGCGAGCGCTGGAGACGCTGGCGCGGATCGCGCGGGGGACGGCGGAGGAGTGGATGGAGTGATGGGCAGCCAGACGGACGGACGGACGGACAACTGGCAGATAACAGATAACAGCTGTTGAAATCTGTTATCTGTTATCCGTCAGTTGAAATCTGTCAATTGTCAGTTGTCAGTCGACGGCCGTCAGTCGACGGCGCCGCTCCGGCCGCCCCGCACCGCCGTGTCCGCAGCTCCGCCGGCACCGACGGCGCGCAACCGGGAGGCGGCGGTGGCGGCGAGCTGGGGCGCGATCCGGGCGACGTCGCGGGAGCCGACCGCCGCGATCAGGCTCGGCAGCAGCCAGCGGACCGGCTGCATGCCGCGCAGCCAGGCCTGCGCGTAGACGTGGGCGGACCTCCGGGCGATGCCGGCGACGATCCGCTCCACTGCGGGCTCCAGCGGGTAGGTCTTGTTGGCCGGCCACGGCAGCCTGGTGCGCATCTGCTTGAGCACGGCGTCCTCGTCGGCGCCGCGCACCATGTCGGTGTCGGTCCAACTCAGGTATCCCACGCCGACCTTGACCCCCTGGTAGGCGACCTCGGCGCGGAGCGAGTGGGCGAAGGCCTCCACCCCGGACTTGCTGGCGCAGTACGCGCTCATCAGCGGCGCGGGAGTGAGCGCGGCGAGCGAGGCGATCTGCAGCAGGTAGCCCCGGCTCTCGGCGAGGGCGGGCAGGAAGGCCCTGGCCGTGGCGACGCTGCCGAGCAGGTTGACCTCGATCACCCGGCTGAACGCCCGGTGATCGCTGTCCACCACCGGCCCGCCGATGGCGATGCCGGCGTTGGCGACCACGGTGTCGATCCGGCCGTAGTGCTCCTTAATCCGACGGGCGGCGTCGCCGAGCGCGTCGAGGTCGGTGACGTCCACCTCCCAACTGGTCGCGGCCGCGCCGCACTGCGCCGCGACGGCCTTGAGCTCGTCCGGCTCCAGCCCCAGGAGGGCGACCTTGGCCCCGCGCCGGGCGAGCGTGCGGGCGAGCGAAGCCCCGACCCCGCGGGCGGCCCCGGTGACGACGACGACCTGCGCGGACAACGGCGGGATGGCGTTCATGCGGCGGCGGTCCTCTCGGAGACGGGCGCAGAGGCGGAGGAGGCGGAGGGGGCAGGAGCGGAGACGGAAGCGGGCGCGGCGGAAGCGGGCGCGGCGGACAGGTACGCGGCGGCCAAGCGGTGGATCTCGGCCGCGACCTCCACCGGCCGCTCCAGCGGCGCCATGTGCCCGACCCCCGGAAGCAGCAACAGCCCCTGTGGGTCGGCGAGTTCGGCGACGATCCGGTGCGCGTGCACCGGCGGGGTCAACCGGTCCGCGGTGCCGACCACGACCGCGGTCGGTACGGCGAGCCGGGCGAGTCCGGCGTGGACGTCCAGACGGTCGAGGACGCCCGCCCAGTTGGCACGGACGGCGGTCGGGCAGGCGTGCACGATCCGGGCCGTCGCCTCCACCTGCCCGGCGGACGAACCCGGACCCATGGTCGCGTACTTGAGCGCGACACGGGTGACCGGCGAGACCGGCCCGAGCGGCAGCCGGGAGCGCAGCAGCAGGCGGTTCAGGAAGCGGCGCAGCCCCGGGGAACGCACCGCCTCGGGCAGCACGGCGAGTTCGGCCACCAGCTCCCCCGGCCCGGTGGAGACCAGGACGGCGGCGGCGGTCCGGTCGGCGATCTCGGGGCGGCCACCGGCGGCCATGATGGTCATCCCGCCCATGCTGTGCCCGGCGAGCACGGCCTTCTCCCCCGCCGGGACGGTCCGGGCGAGGACGGCGGAGAGGTCCTCGGCCAGTGCCCGGGTGGAGTAGCGGACCCGGCTCGGCGGGATCTCGCTGTGCCCGTGGCCGCGCTGGTCGTAGGCCACCACTCGGTAGCGGTCGGTGAGTTGGCGAATCACCGGAGCCCAGAAGGCGGTTGAGCAGGTCCAGCCGTGGGCGAGCACGACGGTCGGCGCCCCGGGTTGGCCGTGGACCTCGACGTGCAGCCGGATCCCGTCCGCCGATCGGATGCTCAACTCCTCGACGGGCACGGGCGGGACGTACTCGGCGGGCAGCTCGGCGGCGCTCATGCGGACACCTCCTGCGCGGTACGGGCGGCGTCCTGGCCGGCGCGCATGATCAGTTCGTACTCGCCGAGGTCGACCTTGCGGGTGGCGCGGCGGAACGCGGTGGTGGAGCCGGGCCAGAGCACGGTGTTCTTGCCGTTCGGATCCAGGTACCAGCTGCGGCAGCCGCCGGTGGTCCAGACGGTGCGGTCCATCCGGTGCTGGAGTTCTAGGTTCCACTGCCGCTGGGCCCGGACGGTGGGCTGCATCGCGGTGGCACCGATCGACTTGAGCGTGGTCAACGCGTCGATCAGGTAGTTCAGTTGGGACTCGATCATCAGGATCATCGAGCTGTTGCCGAGGCCGGTGTTGGGACCGATCACGAAGAACAGGTTCGGGAAGCCGTGCACGGCCGAGCCGCGCAGCGCCTCCATGCCGTCCTTCCACTCCTCCGCCAGGCTGGTGCCGTTGGCGCCGAACACCCGGGCCCCGATGGGCATGTCGGTGACGTGGAAGCCGGTGCCGAAGACGATGGCGTCGACCTCGTGCTCGCTGCCGTCGGCGGCGACCAGGGTGGAGCCGCGCAGTTCGCGCAGGCCGGAGGCGACGACCTCGGTGTTGGCCGCGGCGAGCGCCGGGTAGTAGGTGTTGCTGAGCAGGATGCGCTTGCAGCCGATCCGGTAGTCCGGGGTCAGCTTGGCGCGCAGGGCCGGGTCGGGAACGCCCTGGGCGAGGTGGCGTTCGGCGAGTTGCTGGACCACGCGCAGCATTCCCGGGCGGCGCACGAAGGCGTCCACCTGGAGCTCTCGGAGGGCGAACAGGGTGCCGCGGCGGATCTTCCCGGTGACCGGCACGCGGTCGTGCAGCCACTTCTCCAGCTGGCTGATCTCGCGGTCCCGGCGCGGCAGGACCCAGGCGGGCGTGCGCTGGAAGACCGTCAACCTGCCGACCTTCGGCTGGATCGACGGGATGATCTGGGCGGCGGAGGCTCCGGTGCCGACGATCGCGACCCGCTTGCCGGTCAGGTCGTAGTCGTGGTCCCAGCGGGAGGAGTGGAACACCTTGCCGGGGAAGGCGCCGAGCCCCGGCAGGTCGGGGATCTGCGGGTCCGCCAGTGGTCCGGCGGCGGAGACCACCGCGTCCGCGGTCCACTGACCGGCCGAGGTGGTGATCCGCCAGCGGACCTGCTCGGCCTCCCAACGCGCCTCCAGCACTTCGGTGTTGAACCGAAGGTGCGGGCGGAGGCCGAAGACGGTGGCGACCTTCTCCAGGTAGGCGCGGATGTCCGGCTGGCCGGAGAAGCTGCGCGGCCACGCGGGGTTGGGCGCGAAGGAGAAGGAGTAGAGGTGCGAGGGCACGTCGCAGGCGCAGCCGGGGTAGCTGTTGTCGCGCCAGGTGCCGCCGACCGAGTCCGCGCGCTCCAGGACGACGAAGTCGGTGATCCCGGCGCGGCGCAGCCGGACGGCGGCGCCGAGACCGCCGAAGCCGGAGCCGATCACCGCCACCCGCACGTGCGGGACGGCCTCGTCCGCCGCGGGGGCACCGGACGTGCCGGAGCGGGGGCGCTTGCTGCTGGATGCCATGCGGCCTCCTCCTGAGGGTGGGGCGATGATCTTCGCGCTGCCGTACCGTGGCGCCCGCTCGTGCCGCGCGTCCTGGCGCGCCGACGACGCCGTGCTCGTGCTGTGCTCGACTGCTCTCGTACCGCCCTGGCGCTGCTCTGATGTTGCCCTGATGCGCCCGGGTGAAGCCGCGGTGTCGCTCTGGTGCTGCTCCGCATGGTGCTGTGCGCACTGCCTTGGGCTCCCCGACGACCGGCGTCGGAGCCCCGCTAATCGCGCCAGTAATTACTGGCATGATTGGCAGGGTAGCCCTTGCTGACACCGGATGGAAGAAGCGCGGCCACCCGGATTCCGGGAGCCTTCGGAGGTGCCGGACCTATGCTGATCGCCGTGGACAAGGTCAGAGCTGCTGCGGGTGACGGAAAACGCGAGTACCGGGTGGAGGAACTGGCCGAGGCGGCCGGCATCACCAGCCGGACGCTGCGCTTCTACCGCGAGCGCAAACTGCTCCAGCCGCCCCGCAAGGAGGGCCGGATCGCCTGGTACGGCGAGGAGCACCTGGCCCGGCTGCGGATGATCGGCGAACTGCTGGACCGCGGCCACACCCTGGGCGGCATCGCCGAACTGATCGGCGCCGGCGAGAGCGGGCGGGACGTCGCCGAGCTGATCGGGCTGGAGGCCGCGATCGTCGCCCCCTGGTCGGACGAGACCCCGGTGCGCCTGGACTGGGACGAACTCAGGACCGTCTTCAACGACCAGCTCACCGAGGAGAACACCGCCGAGTCGATCGCCCAGGGCTACATCACGATCGACGACGACGGGATCACCCACATCAGCCGCCGCCTGATGGACGCCACCACCGCACTCGTCGCCGAGGGCGTACCGCTCTCCGTGGTGCTGGACGCCAGCCGGCGCACCCAGGAGCACGTGGAAGCCATCGCCGAGATCTTCATCGACGTGGTCGGCGAGCACCTGCTCGGCGCCCTCGCCGCCGACGCCCCGCTGCCGCCCGGCGAGGCAGCCCGGCTCACCGAACGCATCCTGCGGGTGCGGCCGCTGGCCCGTACGGTCGTCGACGCGCAGTTCGCCCTCGCGATGGACCGGCGGGTGCCCGCCGAGTACGACGAACTGCTGCGCCAGCGACGGGAGAACGACACCGAGGCGTAACCCCTCCGACGGGAGGGCAGGGATTCCCGCGCCCTGCCCACCCGTTGGAGGAACCGCCGATGCCCAGACCCCTCAGTCGCCGCGCCGCGCTCGGCCTCGCCGCCGGGCTCACCCCGGGCCTCGCGCTCGCCGCCTGCGGACCGAACTCCCCGGCACCGTCCGCCGGTTCGACCGGCGCGACCGGTGAGCCCGGCGCGCCGGGCGGTTCCGGCGGGTCCAGCGGGTCCAGCGGGGCCGGCCCCCGGACCGTCCGGCACGCTCGCGGCGAGAGCACCGTACCGGCCCGGGCCACCCGGGTGGTGGCGCTGGACACCGACGCGCTGGACTCGGTGGTCACCCTCGGGCTCACGCCGGTCGGCGCGACCACCGTCACCGAGGGCGCTCCCTTCCCGGCCTACCTGCCCGCCGAACGGCTGGCCACGACAAAGGCCGTCGGCGCCATCGGGCAGCCCAACCTGGAGGCGATCGCGGCGCTGCGGCCGGACCTCATCCTGAGCAACCAGGTGCGCGACGACAAGCGGTACGACGAACTGACGAAGATCGCGCCGACCGTGCTGTCCAAGACCACCGGGCCCACCTGGAAGGAGAACGTCCGGCTGCACGCCGAGGCGATGGGCCGGCAGGCCGAAGCCGAAGCGGCCGACGCGGCGTACCGGACGAAGGCGCGGGACCTCGTCACCGCACTCGGCGGCCCGGCCAAGGCCGCCGCCACCCGGGTCGAGATGGCTCGTTTCCTCGCGGGCGCACCGACCAGGCTGTACCTCAACGACACCTTCGTCGGCTCGCTGTTCAAGGACCTCGGGCTCGGCCGGCCCGCCAACCAGGACAAGCCCGGGTTCTCGGTCGAGATCAGCCCCGAGCAGGTGGACCAGGCGGCGGCCGACGTCATCTTCTACTCGGTCTACGGGGACGCGGCCAAATCCGACCAGGGCAGGATCACCGATGGCGCGCTGTGGAAGAGCCTGGACGCCGTCCGCACCGGCCGGGTGTTCCGGGTCGACGACAGCCTGTGGATGCTCGGGATCGGCTACACCGGGGCCGGCCTGATCCTGGACCAGATCCGGAAGCACCTCGCGCCCTGAGCGACTGCTCACCGTGCCCTACGTCCTGCTGCTGGCCGGGATGGCGCTGCTGTTCGCCGCCTCCTGCGTCCTGCTCGTCTCCACCGGGAGCCTGTGGAGCCTGACCGTTGCCGTGGGCCTCCTCGGGGTGGCGGTCGCACCACAGATGATCACGATGTTCGGCCTGGCCGAGCGGACGGTGCCGGCCGTCCGGCTGGGCGAGGCGATGGCTGCGCTGGTCAGCGCGCTGATCCTGGCGCAATCGGCCGGCACCTTCCTGGGCGGCTGGGCGACCACGCACTTCGCGCCCGCCGCGCCGTTCGCGATCACCGCGGCCACGGCGGCGGCGGCCTTGCTGCTCGCCGCGTGCACCGCGACCGAACAGCGCTACCGCCGCCGCACTCCGACCGCTCCGACCGCTCCGACCGCTCCGACCGACGGTGGGACTGACGGTGGGACTGACGGTTCCGGCGTCCAACCCCGCATCGCTGCGCCCGCGCGCCGCGCCCCGCGCACATGACGGCGGGGGCGACGGTGGTCCGCACACCGTCGCCCCCGCCGTGCGGCCCCGCCCGCCGGCACCCACGGTTCGGCAGGGCCCACTCAGGCGGTCGTCAGTTGACGTTGACCGCCGTCCAGGTGGCCGCGACCGCGTTGTACTCGGCGCTGCCGTTGCCGTACAGGTCCGCCGCCGCGCTGAGGGTGCCCGCCCGGGCGCCCGCGTAGTCGGTGGTGGAGGTGAAGTAGACGGTCAGCGCGCGGTACCAGATCTGCGCGGCCTTGTCCCGGCCGATGCCCGCGAGCGAGGAGCCGTCGGCCGTCGGGCTGTTGTAGTCGAACCCGTTGATGCTCTTCGCGCCGCTGCCCTCCGACAGCAGGTAGAAGAAGTGGTTGGCCACGCCCGACGAGTAGTGCACGTCGAGGTTGCCCACGCCGGCGGACCAGGAGTCGGCGGACTGGCCGTCCTTGCTGGGCTGGTCCATGTAGCGCAGCGGGGTGCCGTTGCCGTTCAGGTTGATCAGCTCGCCGATCCAGTAGTTCGGCGGGTTGGAGGGCAGGTTGGCGTACCACTCGACCATCGTGCCCATGATGTCGGAGGTGGCCTCGTTGAGGCCACCGGACTCACCTGAGTAGTTGAGGTTCGCCGTGGCGGCGGTGACGCCGTGGCTCATCTCGTGGCCGGCCACGTCGATCTCGGTGAGCGGGGCGGCGTCGCCGTTGCCGTCGCCGTAGGACATGCAGAAGCAGCTGTCGTCCCAGAAGGCGTTGACGTAGTTGGAGCCGTAGTGGACGCGGCTCGCGGCGCCGACACCGTCGTTGCGGATGCCGTTGCGGCCGAAGGTGCTCTTGTAGAAGTCCCACGTGGTGGCCGCGCCGAACTGGGCGTCCACGGCGGCGGATTCGCGGTTGGAGGCGGTGCCGTCGCCGAAGTTGTTGGAGGTGTTGGCGAACAGCGAGCCGTTGCCGGCGGTTCCGTTGCTCATGTCGCTGGTGGACTGGCCGCCGCGGCTGTCGTCCTTCAGCGAGTAGCTGGAGCCGCTCTGCGCGGTGGTGAGCGGCACCTGGCCGACGAAGACGCCCTTGCCGGTGCCGGCGGCGGTCTGGATCTTCTCGTGGGTGGACAGCACCTTGCCGGTGGCGGCGTCGGTGACGAGCACCTGGTTGCTCGGGGTGCCGTCGGCGCGCACGCCCTCGACGGTGGTCCGGTACGCCAGGCGCGGGTTGCCGTCGGTCGCCCAGACCACCAGTTCGGCCTTGCCGGTCTGGTGCACGTCGGCCAGCGGGGACTCGTCGGCGTCGAGGGTGACCCCGACGGTGGCCTTGACCGCGCCGGTGGCCTGCGTGGCGGCCTGGTCGGCCGGGATCTGCGGGGTCAGGCTCGGCAGCGCGAGCTTGGCGGAGACCGCCTTGTCGACCGACTTGACCGAGCCGTTGGCCTTCTGGTGGACGACCAGGTCGCCGCCGAGCACCGGCAGGCCGGCGTAGGTGCGCTCGAAGCGCAGGTGCCGGGTGCCGTCCTTGTCCACCACGGCGTCCTTGGCGACGAGCCGCTCCTTCTCGCCGAGGGCGAGGGCCTTGGCGAGCGGGCCGGACTGGCCGCCGGCCAGCGCGAGCACGGCCGCGTGCTGGTGGTCGGCCTGGGCCTGGAGGCCGGCGACGGGGCTGGCCTGGGCGGCGGTGCTCACCTGGATCACACCGGTCAGCAGGGCGGTGGCCGACAGTACGGCGACAGCTGCGAGCTTTCGCTTCACGTGCGAGTCCTTCCGGGAAACCGCGTGTGGACGCGGTCGCGCCGCGTTCCGGGGGCCGGGGTCGGCACCTGTGGGGCGGAAATGGGCGCTGACGTGCTGAAACCCCGAGCGGTCGAGCGGCGAGCCACCAAGGGGTGGGGGTGGGGGCTACCGCCGGGGCTGTCCAGAAGCATGACAATCCAGCAGGTGAATTGACAGGTCTACTTCAGCGATTGGCCAGGTCCCGCCAGCTCGCCAAGGCCCTCAAGTGGTGGGCAAAACGGGGCAATTCACCGCGCCTTGCAGTAGGTTCCCACCCGAACCACGCCCGACCGCCTGCACCGATGTCCGATCGACCGTCGAACGCCGATTCGGCGCGCGGAGCCGAGCGGGCCGGAATCGACTTTTACATCCCTGTAGAACTTCCAATACGGAATCTTGACATCCGCTTGGCGAGGTCCCGCCACCTGCCACCCTTGCCCGCCGCCGGGTCATCTGCTAGCGCCACCGGGCCTCGTGTTCGCCCGACTCCTCAGCGCAGTCGGCGAGTTGGGCTCGACACCTGAGGGCGCACCGGAGCCGGGGAGACCCCGTGTCCCACAACGGCCCCTCCTCCACCGGCATCTGCGATGACGCCCGGTTCCCGCGGCGCCCCGCTCGCCCGCCCCCGGCTCCCGGGCGACCCGCCCGTACGGACACCCGGGCCGGGTCGGCACACGCGCTCAACCGCCGCCCGCGCCGGGCCCGTCCGGTCGCAGAAGCGGCAGCGGCAGCGGCAGCGGCAGCGGCAACGGCAACGGCGGGATCGGGATCTGGACCGGGAGAGCGAAGGGGTACCACTCCTCGCCCGGACCGGTCAGCGAGGCCTCCCCGGGAGCACCTCCGGCGCGTACTCCCGCACTGCGGCGAGCAGTTGGCGGATCGACGGGTTCACCATCGGCCGCCCGGCCACGGTGACGGTCGGCACGGTCTCGTTGCCGTCCGCGACCGAGCGGACGAAGGCGGCGGCGTCCGGGTCCTTCCAGATGTTCACCATGGTGAACCGCCGGCTGTAGCGCAGGCGGGTGAAGAGCAGCGCCAGGCGCAGGTTCATGCAGAACGTGCACAGCGGCCGCCAGTAGAGGACCACACCGTCGTCGGCTCCGCCGGTCGCTGTCACTGGAACCGCCATTCCTGGGCCGTGTTGCCGGGGGTGCAGGTCACCATGGTGACCGCGTTCCCCGGGCCGTTGTCGGTCATGCAGCGCTGGTTCTGGTAGTCGGCCAGCGTGTAGGAGCCCTGGGCGGATCCGCTGCGCACCGTCCAGTTGGTCAGGAAGCTGAAGCCTCCGCTCAGGGTGACCTTGCCGTCCATGGTCTGGACGAGCAGCGGCCCGCCGCTGTTGCAGGCGTTGAAACTGATCCAGGAGCCGGGGTCGGTCGCCCGCACCCAGCCGTACTGGGACGCGCCGCCGACCACGATCGGGTTGTCGCCGCTCAGTTCGTCGCGGGCCATCCCGATCGGGCGGCCGTCCTTCACGTTGACGATGGTGGTCCAGGAGGTGCCGCCGCACGACGGCGGCCGGGTGGGGGTCTGCGGAGCCGGCGGGTTGCCGCCGCCCGAGGGCGAACCGCCGCCGGACGGGGAGCCGCCCCCGGCGGGGGAGCCACCGGCCGCGTTCTGGGCCGGGGGCTGCGGGTTGGGATTGGGATTGGGGTTGGCGGGCTGGTTGGCGGTGCCGCCCCCGCCGCCGGACTGGTTGGATTGGCCGCCCGAAGCGCCGCCGCCACCGGCCGCGTTTCCGCCGCCCGCCGCGCCCGCGCCGGCGCCTCGGCCCGCCGCGCCTCCGTTGCCGCCCGGCGCGGGGGCCGGGACGGGCGCGCCCGGCTGGTTCGGGGTGCTCGGCTGCTGGTCGGCGGCCGGGGCCGCGACCGGGGTGTCGGAGGGTGTCGGCGTGGCGGGCGGCGTCACGGCCGGGGCCGCCGGGGTGCCCGCGCCCGGGGTCACCGGGGCCGTCACGACGACGGTCGGCTGGGCGGCGGGCGGCTCGGCCGCGTCCGACCGGCCGGGGCCGCGGTCCACCAGCAGGACGGTCGCCGTGCCCATCGAGATGACCACGGGGACGATCACCGGCACCAGCAGTGCGCGCCGCGACCGGCGCTTGCCCGGCTCGGTCACCGGCTGCGGCCCCACCTTGGCGACCTCGTCCTCGTCCGGCACGGGGCCACCCGACGCCGGGCGCTCGCCTGACGCGGGCTGGTCGGCGCCGTCCGCGACCGGCACCAGGGCACCGGCCTTCGCCGCACCGGCGCCCCCGGCCACCCCACCCCCGGCCCCTTCACCCGCAGCCGCTCCCCCGGCCGCCGCCCTGAGGTCGACCGTCCCGGTGTCGGCCGGGGCGCCGGCCGCACCCGCCGCAGCGCCCGCGTCCTTCGCGCCGATCGCCGCCCGGGCCGCGGCCGCCATCTCGGCGGCGTCGGCGAACCGGTCCTCCGGCTTCTTCTCCAGTGCCTTCGCGACCAGCTCGCGGACCGCCGCCGGGAAGGCCCCCGGCAGCTCCGGCGCCGGCTGGCGGACGTGCTTGAGCGCGACCTCCAACACGCTCTCGCCGACGAACGGCGGCTTCCCGGTGAGCAGTTCGAAGCAGACCACGCCGATCGAGTAGAGGTCGGAGGCCGGCCCGGTGCCCGTACCCTCGGCCTGTTCGGGGGCCATGTAGAGGGCGGTGCCGACGATCGCGTGCGAGGCGGTGATCTTGGTACTGGCGATCGCCCGGGCGATGCCGAAGTCGGTGATGGTCACCCGGCCGTCCGTGCGCACCATCAGGTTGGACGGCTTGATGTCCCGGTGCACGATCTCCCGGCGGTGGGCGGCGTGCAGGCCGTCCAGCGCGGCGGCGACCAGACCGAGGGCGCGCTCGGGAGGCATCGGGCCCTCCTCGGCGAGCACCCGGTCCAACGGCCGGCCGTCGACCAGCTCCATGACGATGTAGGCGCAGCGGTCCCCGGCGTCACCGCCCTCGCCGCCCTCCCGGCCCTCGGCACCGCCGCCGCTCTCACCGTAGTCGTGGACGTCCACGACGGCCGGGTGGTCGATCGCGGCGACCAGCTGGGCCTCCCGGCGGAAGCGCTGGATGAAAGTGTCGTCCTCGAACAGCGCCGAGTGCAGGATCTTGACGGCCACCGGCCGCGCCAGCACCGTGTCGTCGGCCCGCCAGACCGTACCCATCCCCCCGCCGCCGATCCGCTCGACCAGCGTGTACCGCCCGCCGAGCACGGCGCCCGGACCCCTCATACTCCCGCCCCCATGTGTCATGACCCTCCCCAGCGGGCCGTTCGGCCCCCAGTGTGCCAGAGGGGGTCGAACGGTCAGCAGGCGCTGTCCGGCCAGCGGTTGAGGGCCGCCGCCGTCAGCTGTCCCGGCCCTGCCGGGCGTGCTCGACCACCTCCAGGACGGCGGCGGCGACGGCCTGCGGGTGGTCGGCGTGGACGTGGTGGCCGGCGCCGCGCACCACGATGTGCGACCCCTTGGCCGCGCCGGCGACGACGTGTGACTGGAGGACGGTCCAGCGGGCGCGCATCGCCCCCGGCAGGCCGTCGGTCGCGCTCAGCACCGTCACCGGCACGTCGGGCAGCCGCGCGGCCGCGCGCCGCCGCCGGAGCTCGGAGACCGCGAGGACCGTCAGCCGGTTCTCGTCGAGGACGGTCCGCCGCTGGTGGCGATGCGCCTCGACGGCCGCCTCGGCCCTCGCGACGGCTCCCCCGGCACGGCGTGCGGCGGGCGTCATGGCCGCCCGGAGCAGCCCCACCCGCAACAGGACGGCCTCGGCCGCGCGGATGGCCGGTGGCTGGAACTCCTCGTGCGCCGGATCCACCAGGACCAGGCCGGCCACCAGTTCCGGGTGCCGCCAGGCGAGGAGTTGGGCCAGCTGGCCGCCCCAGCTGTGCCCGACCAGGATGGCCGGGCCGGCGCCGAGGTGCTCCACCAGGGCAGCCAGGTCCCCGGTCGGGGACTCCAGCGAAGGACCGGAGACGCGAGCGGGGTCACTGGCACCGAGCCCGGCCCGGTCGTACGCCACGACCCGGCTGTGCGCGGCCAGTTCGGACAGCACCGGCGCCCAGGTCAGCGACGAGGTGCCGCAGCCCGCGAGCAGGACCACCGGCGGGCCGCCGCGCCCCGCCTCCACCCAGCGCAATGCCCGCCCGTCACGGTCGAGTTCGCCCTGCCGGACCCCGCCGGGGACGCTCTCGGCCAGCGCCTGCGCGATGGCGTCCTGCACATCCCGCATGGCCCGCGTGCCCCGTACTACCTGTACGCCCCCCATGCCCCGTGCGCCCTGCGTGTCCCGCGTGCCCCACGGTTCCTGCGCGTTCTGCCTGTTCTCCGTCTTCTGCACGTTCGGTTCCCCCCTGGATCCGTCCGCCCGGTCCCGGCCTGTGGTACCGGGTGACGCGGGTTCGTTGCTCACCACTGCCACGAGTCCCGGGTGCCTCCCCGACGCCCGGCGGGTCGGCCCCCGGCCGGGCCCGGACTCGCTGTCAGGCACCAGACCATGACGGCCCGGCTCCACGCAAACCCGAACACCTCGCGTCCGTTGTGTGACCGGAGGACGAAGAGGAGGCGCTGTGGCGTGAGGCCGTCACCGGCCCGCGCCCGCACGGCCCAGGCCGGGGCGGCGTCGCTGGCCGCCCCGGCCCTCCGGCGGCTCAGGCCGACAGGGTCCGCTTGAACAGGTCGAGCAGCGCCTCCCAGTGGCGCGCGTCGGCGACGGCGTCGTAGCGGGTGGTGTCGGCCTGGGTGTAGCCGTGCGGGGCACCCTGGTAGACCTCCTCCCGGTGGCGGACACCGGCGGCGGCGAGGGCCCCGGCGAGCCGTTCGATCTGCTCGGCGGGCATGGACGGATCCTCGTCGGCGTGGCCGAAGTACACCTCGGCGGTGATCCGGGAGGCGCCCAGGTGCGGACTGTCCGGCGCCTCGGTGGCGAGGCTGCCGCCGTGGAAACCGGCCATGGCCGCGATCCGGTCGGGGTGGCTGGCGGCCGTCCGCAGGGCGAGCACCGCGCCGCGGCAGTAGCCGGTGAGGCCGACCGGGCCGTCCTCGACGAGCGGGGAATCGGCGAGCCAGCGCAGGTAGGCGTCCGCGTCGCGGGCGGTCACCTCGGGGGTGAGGGTGGCGAGCAGCGGGCCGATCTGCTTGAAGATCGCCGGGTCCTTCTCCAGGTCGATCAGCGGCGGCAGTTCGACGACCGGCGCGCGGCCGTTCCGGTAGTAGGCGTTGGGGACCAGCACGGCGTACCCGGCCCGGGCGAGCCGGTCGGCCATGTCCTTCAGCTGGGGTCGGAGCCCGAAGGCATCCATATAGAGGATGACGCCGGGGTGGGCCCGCCCGTCGTCGGGACGGGCGAGGTAGGCATCGGCGGTGCCGTCCGCCGTCGGGATGTCCACGGTGGTTCCGCGCACGGTCATGGTGAGGGGTCTCCTTCGGTTCGCGCGGCAGGGTAGCGGGTGGACGCCGCCACCGGCGCGGCGCCCTCGGGGAACACGGGTGCTGCCGACCGGCGTTGGGCGTACATGGGTGTGATCGTAGACGTGGCGTGCGTGGCGGCGGCGGTGATCGGGCTGATGCTCCTGATCGCGTGGCAGATCCGGGGCGAGTCGTCGGGGCGTTGGCGGCGCGGCGGCGGGAGCACCGGGGTTGGCCTGGGCGGCGGGCTGGAGGAGTTGCAGGCGCTGTTCAGCCCGGGCAAGCGGGTGCAGGTCGAACAACGGCGGGAACAGCTGACGCTGCGGGACGACGCCCAGGTCGGAGCGCCGCCGCACTTCGGCGTGGACCTGGACCGGGGCGTGGCGGTGCTGCGCGGCAGGGACGGGGCGGGCGGCGAGACCGAACGGGGTCGGACAGGCGGTCAGGCTCCCCAGCCACGGGAGCAGAGCACCAGCCGGTAGCCGTCCGGGTCGGATATCGTCACGCCGAACTCCTCCCAGTAGGGGTTGTGGGCCCGGACCGGGGTGCCGCCGGCGGCCTCCAGCCGGGCGACCAGGGCGTCGTCCACCGGCGCACCGAGGTAGACGACGAACAGGTCGTCGACCGTCGGGGTGGGCTCCAGCGGGTTCTCCGGGTCGTGGGTGAGTTCGAAGTGCCAGGCTCCGCCGGGCGGACCGACCATCAGCAGGTCGTGCTCGCCGGACACCCGCTCGGTGGTGCGCCACAGCACGTCGAGGCCGAGGCCGCCGACGTAGAAGCGCTCGGCCGCCGCGAGGTCGCGCGAGGGCCGGGCGATGCGAACCCGCGTCGTCGAATCGATCATGGCCGCGACCCTAGCCGATACCACTGACAACGAACCGTCCCCGACGGTTCCCCCACACAATCCCGTCCGCGGATCCCCGACGGCGATCCGCGGACGGACCCCTCAGAACCGGCGCAGCCGTTCCTCGTCGCCGGTGCGCGGGCAGGTCAGGCAGGCGGCGGCCTCGGGCTTGACCGCGTAGTAGAGGCAGCAGCCGAGCCGGGTACGGGTGTGGTGGCCGCGCCCGTCGGGGGTGTGCAGGCGGCGGAAGTCGGCGGCGCCGGGCAGCGGGAGGGTGCCGCCGGGCAGCACCGCCCCGGCGGCGACGACGGCGGCGTCCTCCTCGCCG
The DNA here is from genome assembly GCF_040685395.1 of Kitasatospora sp. NPDC088779. Lineage (NCBI taxonomy): Bacteria > Bacillati > Actinomycetota > Actinomycetes > Kitasatosporales > Streptomycetaceae > Kitasatospora > Kitasatospora sp. NPDC088779. Next base: position 73,836 of record NZ_JBFBHW010000002.1, read on the forward strand.
AGCATCCGGCCGAGGTACCAGACGGCGGAGGCGAGGTCGTCCGTCACCATGCCCCAGAGCGCGCGGTCGCGGCGCCGGCTGGGGGCGGCGAAGGCAGCGAGCACCGGCTCCACGTGGGCGACCACGGCGGCCCGCAGTTCGGCGCGGAGTTCGTCGTCGCCGGGGAGGGTGACGTGGCCGCGCGGGCGCAGCGCGAGGTCCCCGGTGGGGGCGTGCAGCCAGAGGTCGGCGGGGTCGACGAGGGGTACTTTCCGGGCGAGGTGCCAGGGGCCCGCGATGAGCAGGCACGCGGACCAGACGTAGTGGTGCAGCAGCCTGGAGGCGGTGACGTGCGGGCGGGGGGCGCGGCCGTGTTCGGCGGCGATGCGCTCCTCCTCGCCGGCCAGAACGGCGGCCAGGGCCCGTTCGTCGGCGGCGAGTTCGGCCCCCGAGTACCAGCCGTCGGCGGCACGGGGGTCGGGTTCGTCGGCGCCGAGCAGGCGCAGCTCCAGCACCGGGCAGAGTTCGCGCAGGCGCCGGTAGTCGCCGGGCAGGGTGGACGTCGGCGCGACGGGCAGGGGTGTTCCGGGGATCATCGGCGCTCCGTGGATCGACTCCGCATGATCGAATAAGGTGAGGCTCACCTTACAATGCCCCAGGGAGTGCACCACCCGGGGCCGGGCTGGGCGGCGCGACACCCGCGACACCTGGGCGGGGTGACGCCGCGGCGAACGGCCCGACATCGGACCAGGCGACCCGAGATTGACGAACTTAGGCAAACCTAACCTAAGATGTCGACTCGTGTTGAGAACCGACCCGCCGGCCACCACGGCCCCGGCGACGCCTCGATCGTCTGCGGTCCAGCGGCCCCTGCTGCTGGTCGCCGGTGTGGGCGCGCTCGTGCTGTGTGCCGCGCTGAGCCTCGCGCTCGGCTCCCGATCCATCCCGCTGTCCACCGTGGCCGACGCGCTCACCGGGGCCGCCCACGGCGGCGACGCCGATGTGGTGACGGGCCTTCGCCTGCCGCGAACGGTGATCGGACTGGCCGTCGGGGCCGCGCTCGGCGTCGCCGGGGCGGTCGCCCAGGGCGTCACCCGCAACCCGCTCGCCTCCCCGGTCACCCTCGGCGTCAACGCCGGCGCGAGTCTCGCCGTGGTCGCCGCGATCTACGCGCTGGACCTCACCCGGCCCGTCGAGTACGTCTGGTTCGCCTTCGCCGGGGCGGCCGTCGCCGCGGTCGCCGCGTACGCGATGTCCCGGCGCGGCGGCGACCTCGACCCGGTCCGGCTCGCGCTCGGCGGCACCGTGCTCACCGTGGTGCTCACCTCCTGGACCTCCGCGCTGATGCTGGCCAGTCACCGCACCCTGGACGAGGCTCGGTTCTGGTTGGCCGGCTCGATCGGCGGGCGGCAGTTGGACACCCTCACCCCCGTGCTGCCGTTCCTGGTGCTCGGCCTGCTGGGCGCGTTCGCGATCTCGCCCGCCCTCAACGCGCTGGCCCTCGGCGACGAGACCGCCCAGTCGCTCGGCGTGCCGGTGGCCCGGATCCGACTGGCCGGAGGGCTGGCCGTCGTCCTGCTCGCGGGCAGTGCGGTGGCCGTCGCCGGGCCGGTGGCGTTCATCGGACTGGCCGCGCCGCACCTGGTCCGCCCGCTGCTCGGCAACGACCACCGCTGGCTGCTGCCGGGCTGCCTGATCGCCGGTCCGCTGCTGCTGCTCGCCGCCGACGTGCTCGGACGGCTCGTGGTGCGCCCCTCCGAGATCGAGGTCGGCATCGTGACCGCCTTCCTCGGCGCGCCGCTTCTCGCCGTACTGGCCCGGAAGGTGGCCCGGTGACCGCGCTCGCCGTACCCGTCGGCACGCTCGCCCGCCGCCGGGCCCGCACCGCCGTGTGGTCGGCGCTGGCCGCCGTCGTCCTGGTGGTGCTGACGGGCGTCGCGCTCGGCACCGGACAGGTGAGCCTGTCCGGATGGGACGCGCTGCGCGCCCTGGTCGGGCAGGGCGAACCCGGAAACGTCCTGGTGGTGCAGCAGTTCCGGGCGCCCAGGGTGGTGTCGGCGCTGATCGCCGGGGCCGGGCTGGCGATGGCCGGCTCGATGCTCCAGCGGCTCTTCCGCAACCCGCTGGCCTCCCCCGACACCATCGGTGTCACCGGCGGCGCGTCCTTCGGCGCGGTGCTGATGCTCGCCACCGGCGCCTCCCAGCAGCTGATCCCGCTGGCCGCGCTCGGCGGCGGACTGCTGGCGGCGCTGCTGCTCGGCGGCCTCGCCTGGCGGTCGAAGATGGCCGTCACCCGGCTGGTGCTGGTCGGCCTGGCGGTGCAGCAGGGCCTCGCCGCCGCCGTGAACCTGATGATCGTACGGTTCCCGGCCGAGCTGGCCTCCTCCGCGATGCAGTGGACCACCGGCTCGCTCTACGGCCGCAACTGGACCGAGGTGTGGATCGGCGGCACCGCCATCGCGCTGACCGCCCTGGCCGTGCTGCTCTGCCAGCGGCGGATCGCGGTCCTCGACCTCGGCGACGACTCGGCCGGCGGCCTCGGCCTCAACCCCGGCCGGGACCGGCTCTGGCTGCTGCTGCTCGGCATCACCCTCGCCTCGCTGGCCGCCGCCCTCACCGGCCCGGTCGCGTTCGTCGCGCTCGCCGTACCGCACCTGGTCCGGCTGCTCGCCGGGCCGCCCACCCTCGGCACGCTCGGACTCACCGCGCTCACCGGCGCCGTCCTGCTGCTGTCCGCCGACCTCCTCGTGCTCCACGTGATCCCCGTCCACGGCCTGCCGGTCGGTGCCGTCACCGCCACGCTCGGCGCGCCCTGGCTCCTGGCGCTGATGATCCGCCAGGGCCGGCCTCCCCAGAGGAGCAACTGATGACGCCCACGACGACCGTCGAGTCCGTCACCACCACCGCCAACCGGCTCGCCGCGCACGGCCTCGACCTGCGCTACGGCGACCGCACGATCGTCGACGGGCTCGACCTCGAACTGCCCGGCGGCGCCGTCACCGCCATCGTCGGGCCCAACGCCTGCGGCAAGTCGACCCTGCTGCGCGGACTGGTCCGGCTGCTCGACCCCGCCGCCGGCACCGTCACCCTGGACGGCTCCGACATCCACCGGATGTCCGCCCGGGCCCTCGCCAAGCGGATGGGCCTGCTGCCGCAGCAGCCCGTCACCCCCGAGGCGATCACCGTCGAGGCACTGGTACGGCTCGGCCGGTACCCGCACCAGCGGATGCTCAGCCCGTGGTCCAAGACCGACCAGGCCGCCGTCGAGGACGCCCTCGCCCGGACCGGCACCGCCGAACTGCGCGAGCAGCAGGTCGACCGGCTCTCCGGCGGGCAGCGCCAACGCGCCTGGATCGCGCTCGCACTCGCCCAGGACACCGAGCTGCTGCTGCTCGACGAGCCGACCACCTTCCTCGACCTGCGCCACCAGCTCGACGTCCTCGACCTGGTCGCCGACCTGCACGCCGAGGCCGGACGCACCGTCGTCATGGTGCTGCACGACCTCGGGCAGGCCGCCCGGTACGCCGACCACCTGGTGGTGCTCAAGGACGGGCGGCTCGCCGCCGCCGGACCGCCCGCCGAGGTCCTCACCGCCGACCTGGTCGAGACCGTGTTCCAGGTGCCGTGCCGGGTGGTGCCCGACCCGGAGACCGGCACGCCGCTGGTCGTCCCCCGGGCGCGGACCCGGCCGCGCGCCGCCGACCGCTGACCACTGACCACTGACCACTGCCCCCGTTCGTCACCCCCGACGCTCCTCACCCTCGACGCTCCGCAACCCGACGCCCGCTCGACCCGATCCAAGGACCCCCATGAACCGCCGCCTCCCCGTCGCCGTCCTCGCCGTCGCCCTGTCCACCACGCTGCTCGCCGCCTGCGGCAGCGACGGCGGGACCAAGCAGAGCGGGGACGCCTCCTCCGCGAGCGCCGGCGCGTCCGCCGGCTTCCCGCGCACCGTCACCCACGCCGCCGGAACCGCCCAGATCAAGGCCCAGCCCAAGCGCGTCGTGGTGCTGGACAGCGGCGAGCTGGACGACGTCACGCTGCTCGGCATCACGCCGGTCGGCGCGGTGTCGCCGCACATGAAGACCGAGGGCGGGTTCCCGAACTACCTCAAGGACAAGATCAAGGACACCAAGGACGTCGGCCCGATGAACGAGCCGAACCTGGAACTGATCGCCTCCCTGAAGCCCGACCTGATCCTCTCCTCCAAGGTCCGCCACGCCAAGGTCTACGACCAGCTGAACGCGATCGCGCCGACCGTGCTCGCCGAGACCACCGGGTTCCCGTGGAAGGAGAACCTCGCCCTCTACGCGCAGGCGCTCGGCAAGGAGGACGAGGCCAAGAAGGCGCTCGCCGACTACGAGGCGCGGGCCGCCAAGCTCGGTGAGGAGATCAAGGCGAAGAACGGCGGCACCATGCCGACCGCCTCGGTGGTCCGCTTCGTGGCCGGACCGACCCGCCTCTACGCCAAGGCCTCCTACAGCGGCGTGGTGCTCAAGGACGTCGGCCTGGCCCGCCCGGCCGCCCAGGACGTCGACAAGAACATCGTCGAGGTGAGCGCCGAGCAGATCAACCAGGCCGACGCCGACCTGGTGTTCGTCACCACCGCCGACGACCCGTCCAAGACCAAGGAGAGCGAGGTCCAGCAGACCCCGGTCTGGCAGGGCCTGAACGCCGTCAAGAACAGCAAGGTCTTCAACGTCCCGGACGAGACCTGGATGTCCGGCATCGGCGTCCAGGCCGCCGACGCCATGCTCGGCGACATCGCCAAGGCCGCGGGCGTGGACGCGCCCAAGTAACCGCCGACGGACGACGGCGGGCGGAGGCGGCTGCCGCTGTGGCCGCCACCGCCACCGCCCGCCGTCACTCCCGTCCGCCACCACCCTCAAGGACCACCACCCCATGCGGCTCTACCTGCTCGCCCTCAACCCCACCGACTCGGTCACCGCCGGCTTCCTGCCCGCCGCCGCCCGGCTCGGGCTCGACGTCACCGTCCTGACCGACCACGCCGAACCCCACCAGAAGGCCTACGCCGACCTCCCGTTCACCGCACCCGCGGTGCTGGAGTGCGACGTCCGGGACTTCCGCGCCGTGATCAGCCTGGTCTCCCGCCACCACGCGCCCGACGCGGTGTTCAGCAACAGCGACCACCTGCAGACCCAGACCGCCCTGGCCGCCGAGTACTTCGGCCTCCCCGCCAAGGACTGGAAGGCCGCACTGCGGGCCAAGGACAAGGGCCAGCTGCGCCGCCACCTCGCCCTGACCGGCCAGGACGCCGTCTGGTCCGCCGAGTTGGCCCCCGGGCAGGAACCGGCCGAGCTGGAGCCGCCGTTCCCGTGCGTGGTCAAACCTCGTGAGGGAGTGGCCAGCGAGGACGTCACACTGGTCGCCGACGCCGCCGAACTCGCCCTCCGCTGCCGGGAGATCCAGCACCGCCGGGCCGGCGCGACGCTGGTCGTCGAGGAGTTCCTGGACGGCCGGCTGTGCACCCTGGAGACGCTCGGCGACGGCCGCCGCCGGCACGTCCTCGGCGGCTTCCGCACGCAGCTCTCCCCGCCGCCGGACTTCATCGAGGAGGTGCTGGAGTTCATCCCCGCGCACCCCGGCGAGGTGGTCGCGCAGGTGCTCGCCCAACTCGACGCGCTCGGGATCGGACTCGGCGCCTGCCACACCGAGTTCGTCGTGCAGCCCGACGGCCGCGCCCGGATCATCGAGGTCAACTACCGTGCCATCGGCGACCAGTGCGACCTGATGCTCGCCGAGATCCTCGGCGTCCCGCTCTTCGAGCACATCCTCGCCGCCCACCTCGGCCGGGAACTCCCCGCGGACCTCGGCGCGCAGTGCGCCGCGACCCCGCGCCGGGCCCGCAACGAGGTGGTCTGCGCCGACCGCGCCGGCCTCCTCACCGCCGCCCCCGGGCCGTACGACGAGGAGCGCGACGGCATCCGGCTCGCCTACCGCCCGCTGCGCCCGCTCGGCGAGCGGCACGAGCACTACCGCACCAACCGCGACTACCTGGGCGTGATGTGGGCCATCGGCGCCGACCAGGAAGCCGTGGACGCCGCCGTCGCCCGGTTCCGCGCCGCCAACCGCTGGGAGATCACCCCGTGACCGCCGACGAGCAGCTCACCCTGCGGGTGCTCTCCGCCCTGCTGCGCGAGGACGTCCTCGGCCTGCGCACCCGCGGCGCCGTGGAGGACCGCGCGGACGGCGCCTGGTTCACCGTCGCGGACGCCGAACTCGCCCTGCCCGTCGCCGTCGAGGGGTTCCAGTGCGAGTACGCCGCCCGGCTGCCCCTACTGGAGCTGGCCGGGCGCCGGCTCACCGGCCTGGACGTCATCGTGGCAGCCCTGGCCGGCCTGGCCGAGGCCGAGGACCGGCCCGGCTGGGACGCTTTCGCCGAGGAGTGCCGCCAGACCCTCGCGACCATGGAACTGCACGAGCGCGCGCGGCCCGAGGTGCACACCCGGCTCACCGACCTGTACGGCGAGGACCCGGCCGACTGGACCGGTCTGGCCGCCGCCCTCGGCCACGACACCCTGGCCGCCTACCTCGACCACCCCGTCTACCCGACCGCGCGCGGCCGATCCGGCCTCACCGAACACCAGCTGAGCTCCTACGCACCGGAGTTCCACCCCGCGTTCGAGCTGCGCTGGCTGGCCGTCCCGACCGACGCCCTCACCACCCACGGCCGGCGCCCGCTCCCGAGCTGGTGGCCCACTCCGGCCTGGCTGGGCCTTGCGGACGCCTGCCCCGGCGACGGCTGGACCACCCTGCCGGTCCACCCCCTCACCGTCGGCGCCCCGCTGGACGAGGCACTGGAGGCGGTCGGCCTGGCCGACCGCGCGGTGCTCGCCGAACGGCCCTACCTGACCGTCGTGCCGACGCTCTCCATGCGCACCGTCGCCGTCGCCGACGACCCCGCCTGCCACCTCAAACTCCCGCTCGCCACCGCCACGCTGGGCCGGCTCAACCGCCGCACCATCAAGCCCGGCACACTGCTCGACGGCGCCGCCGGCCAGCGCCTGATCGAGGCCGTGCTGGCCCGCGAGCCGCGCTTCGCCGGCCGCGTCCTGCACGCCGACGAGCAGACCTGGGCGCACGCCGGTCACGAACTGCTGGCCGTCCTGCTGCGCCGCTACCCCGCCGGGCTGGAGCGGGCCGTCACCGTCCCGCTGGCCGCCCTGCTGGCCCCCGCGCCCGGGGGCCGCCTGGTGCTCGACCACCTCGCCGACCGCTTCCACGACGGCGACCAACTCGCCTTCTACGACTCCCTGCTGGAACTGCTGCTGGACTGGCAGACCACGCTGTTCGACTACGGCATAGCACTGGAGTCGCACCAGCAGAACACCTCCCTGGTGCTCGACGGCGACGGACTGCGCCTGCTCTACAAGGACGACGACGGCCCGCGCGTGCACACCGCCCGGATGACCGCCCGCCTCGGCGAACTCGCCCCGACCCGGGCCGACTTCGACGACGCCCGGATCTTCGGCGACGACGACCGGGCGCTCACCGACCTGTTCACCACCATCACCGGCCACCTGTGCACCGGCGCGCTCGCGTTCGGCCTCGCCGAGCACCGTCGCGCCGAACTCACCGACGTGCTCACACTGTTGCGAAAGCGCCTGGCCGAAGCGGTGGACCGGATCGGACCGGCCGGTGAGCCGCTGCGGACGGACCTGCTGGAGGCCGAACGCCTGCCGGTCAAGGCCATGGTCAGCGCCGGGACCCTGCTCAGCAAGCAGCGCTCGGGCGCCGCCGACATCAACAAGCACTACACCAGCGGCCCCAACTACCTGCTGGCGAACGGGATCACCCGGTGAGTGTGGAGACCGTTTCGCAGCGGTCCGGCCACGGGACCGACCACTCCGGCGGACTCGGCCGCCGCCAGGTGCACGCCGTCGCCGCCTGCTACTTCGTCGCCTCCTTCGCCGCGCTGGGCCTGCCGCCGTACCTGACCGCGATCCTGCCCACGCTCGGCGATCCGCAGGCCCGGTGGGCCGGCGTGCTCTACATCGTCCCGACGGTCTTCAGCGCGCTCGGCGCACCGCTGTGGGGCCGGCTCGCCGACCGCTTCGGCCGCAAGCGGCTGCTGCTGCGCGCCCAACTCGGGCTCACCGTCTCCTTCCTGCTGGCCGGGGCCGCCGACAGCCTGCCCGCGTTCACCCTCGCGCTGGTCCTTCAGGGCTTCCTCGGCGGCACCTTCGCCGCCACCAACGGCTACCTCGCCGCCGCCCTCGACGGACCGCGGCTGTCCCGCGCACTCACCCTGATGCAAGGCAGCGCCCGGGCGGCCCTGGTGGCCGCACCGATCCTGGTCGGCGCGCTGTCCCCGTGGATCGACCCGCACCGCCAGTACCTGGTGATGGCCGTCCTCCCGCTCGCCGCCGCGCTGCTGCTGTCCCTGCTGCCCGAGCCGGACCGTCCGGCGGCCACCCCCGCGTCGGAGGGCCGCGCCGAGCGGGCACCCGCCGCCCCGCTCCTCCCGCTCTACGTCTTCGAGTTCGTCTTCGTCTTCGCCACCGTCATCTCCTTCCCCTATCTCATCTCGCTCGCCGAGCAACGGCTTCCCGGCGTCTCCGGCACCACCACCGGCGTGCTGTTCGCCCTGCCGCACCTGTGCTACCTGGTGTTCGCCGCACGCGTCCACACGCTGTTCCACGCCCGCCCGCACACCGGCATCGCACTCGGCTTCGGCCTCGTCGCGCTCGGCCTGGCCGGGCACGCCGTCGCGTACTCGCTCCCGGTCTTCGTCGCCGTCCGGCTGCTGCTCGGCGCCGGGCTCACGCTCGGCCTGGTCTGCCTCGCCGTGCTCGCCGCCGGAGCGGCCCAAGGGCGCGCGCCCGGGCGGATGTTCGGCACGCTCGAACTCGTCTCCAAGGGCGGCGCCGTCGCCGCCGGCGCCGTCGCAGCGCTGGCCAACGGGCAGTTCGGCGCCGCCGCGCCCGTGGTGGCCGGCACCGCCGCCGCCCTGCTGGCCGCCGTCGCGGCCACCGCATTCTCCCTCCCGTCCCTCCGCCAGCGCTGGAGTCGCCGATGACCCCCGAGCCGATCGCCCCCAAGTCGATCACCCACGAGCCGATCAGCCACGAACTGCCCACCGCCGACGACGCGGTGGCCCACACCCTGCTGAACTGCCTGCTGCGCGAGGTCTCCGCCCCCGAGCACCAGACCGCCGTGGCCGACGGCCGCCTGCTGCTGCGCCTGCCCCGGCGCGGCGCCCTGCTGCGGATCGCCCTGCGCCGCACCTCGCTGCTCGGCGCGCACCGCTTCACCGGCCCGGTCGAGATCGAACGAGGCGGCATCTGGGCGGAGTTGAACTGGCGAGAGCTGGCGGAACACGTGCAGGACGAACTGGAGCTGCGCACCGGCACGGTGAACGAGGAGTTCCTCGGCCAGGTCACCTCCAGCCACGACGGCCTCCGGCAGAGCCTGGCCGACCGCCCGGTCTCCGGACCGGATCGCTACCTGGAGTCCGAGCAGGCCCTGCTGTTCGGCCACCGCTTCCACCCGGCGCCCAAGTCCCGCTCCGCCGCTCGGGGGGACTGGCGCGGGTACGCCCCGGAGTCCCGTGCGGCGTTCCCGCTGCGCCACCTCGCCGTCCGCACCGAACTGCTCACCGAGCAGTCCCTGGACGAGAGCGCGAGCGCCCTGCTGGACGGCCTCGGCGACGTCCCGGACGGATACCGCCTGCTGCCCGCCCACCCCTGGCAGTATCAACTCATCGGCGATCACCCGCTGTTGCGCGACGCCCTGGACCGCGGGGAGGTCCTCGACCTCGGGCCGCGCGGCGAGGAGTTCGCAGCCACCGCCTCGGTGCGCACCCTCCACGGCGCGGACGCCTTCCTCAAGTTCAGCCTCAACGTGCGCATCACCAACTGCCTGCGCAAGAACGCCGCTTACGAGCTCACCGGCGCCGTCGAACTCACCCGGCTGCTCGCCCCCGCCCTCGCCGACCTCGCCCGGCGCTTCCCCGACGCGGCGATGCTGCGCGAGCCCGCGTTCCGCACCCTCGCCCTGCCCGGCGCCGACGGCCGACCCGACCAGGCGCTGTACGAGGGCTTCGGCCTGATCGTCCGCGAGGGCTTCGGCGGCGTGCTGCGGCCCGGCGTCACCCCGCTGCTGGCCGCCGCCGTCGCCGACGAGCACCCGACCAGCTCCGCCCACATCTCCCGCCTGCTGGACGGGAGTTCGGACGCCTTCCGGGCCCTGGACTGGTGGCGGGCCTATCTGGGGCTACTCATCCCGCCCGTGCTCGCCGCCTACTTCGACCACGGCGTGGTGCTGGAGCCGCACCTGCAGAACGTGCTCATCGGCGTCGACGCCACCGGGCGCCCCACCCAGGTGCTCTTCCGCGACCTGGAGGGCACCAAGCTCGTCCCCGAGCACAACGCCGACATCCTGGCCGCCCTCCCGCCCGAGGTCGCCGGGCCGATGACGTACGACGCCGAACGCGGCTGGGACCGGGTGGTCTACTGCCTGCTGGTCAACCACGTCGCCGAACTGCTGGCCGCCCTCGCCGACCGCCACCCCGAGCTGGAGGGCGCCCTGTGGCAGGCGGTCCGGGACACCCTGGAGCGGTACGCGGCAGGCCACGGCCGCCCGCCCCGGCTGCGGGCGCTGCTCGCGGGCGTGCCGCTGCCGGCCAAGGCCAACCTGCTCACCCGCTGGGAGCGCAAGGCCGACCGACAGGCCGGCTACGTCCGCCTGCCCTCGCCGCTCGCCGGATCCGTCCTCGCCCAGGCCGCCCGCACCGCTACCCCCCTCTCCCTCGGGAGCGCCGCCCGATGACCGAGATCGTCCGCCGGCACGTCGCCGCCCTCGCGCCCGACGCCCTGCCCGCCTACGTCTACGACCTGGCGGCGCTGCGCGCGCACGCCGCCGCCGTCCGGGCCGCGCTGCCCGCGCGGGTCGAGCTGTACTACGCCGCCAAGGCCAATCCGGAGGCGCCGCTGCTGGCCGCGCTGCGCGACGCGGTCGACGGCTACGAGGTCTCCAGCGGAGGTGAGTTGGCGCACGTGCGGGCGGCCGTTCCGGACGCGCCGCTGGCCTTCGGCGGCCCTGGCAAGACGCCCGCCGAGATCGCCGCCGCCGTGGACGCCGGGGTGCACCGCTGGCACATCGAGAGCGAGCAGGAACTGCACCGGCTCGACGCCGTCCTCGCGGACCGGCCGGGCACGGTGGTCGACGTGCTGCTACGGGTCAACCTGCCGGTCGCCACCGGTGCGCTCGACGCGGTGGCACTCGCGATGGGTGGGCGACCGACGCCCTTCGGGCTCGACCCGGACCGCGCCGAGGAGTGCGTGCGCCAGCTCACCGGCGACGGCACCGGCGACGGCACCGGCCCGCTCGGACGGCGGCTGCGTCTGCGCGGCGTGCACGCCCATCTGGCCAGCGGGCTCGCGGCGGCTGAGCAACTGGCCGTCGCCGAGCAGATCGTGGCCTGGTCGGCCGCGCTGGCCGAGCGGCACGGCTTCCCGCTGGCGGAGGTCAACGTCGGCGGCGGAATGGCCGTGGACTACGACGACCCGGCGAACCACTTCGACTGGACGGCCTTCGGCGAAGGGCTGGCCAAGCTGCTGGACGCCCACCCCGGTCTGACCCTGCGGATCGAACCCGGCCGGGCCCTGACCGCCCACTGCGGCTGGTACGCGACCGAGGTGCTGGACGTGAAGCAGAGCCACGGCGAGGACTTCGCGGTGGTCCGTGGCGGCACCCACCACCTGCGCACCCCCGCCACCCGGGGGCACTCCCAGCCTTTCGAGGTGCTCCCGGTCGACGCCTGGCCGCACCCGTGGCCGCGCCCCGCCGTCGCCACCGGCCGCGCCACCCTGGCCGGCCAGCTCTGCACCCCGAAGGACGTCCTCGCCCGGGCCGCCGCCGACGCCGACGGCCTGCGGGCAGCCGACCGGGTGCTGTTCGCGATGGCGGGCGCGTACGCCTGGAACATCTCGCACCACGAGTTCCTGATGCACCCGCGCCCGGGGTTCCACTACCTGGGCGACTGAAGGCACCCCCGGGACGGCGGGCAGCAGGTAACAGCTGACAGATAACAGATAACAGATTTCGAAATCTGTTATCTGTTATCTGTTCGCCGTTCCCTGTTCGAGCCCCGCCGCCCGCCCGTCCGCGCGCCGGACCCCACCCGCGGGCCCCGCCCGCCCCAGGGGTCGCCGCAGGTCGCCTCCGCACACTCGTGCGACAGTGGTAGGCAGCGAAGGGAGCGCGAACGTGCTGATGGACAAGGTGGCGGAGATACTCGCCGAGGCGTCGGCCGAGGTGGTGGAGCCACGCTTCCGGGCGCTGGCCGCCGGCGAGGTGATGGAGAAGGCGCCCGGCGAGATCGTGACGGTCGCCGACCGCGAGGCCGAGGTGATCATCGCCCGCCGCCTGCGCGAGCTGCTGCCCGTCCCCGTGGTCGGCGAGGAGGCGGTCTCCGCCGACCCCGAACTCGCCCAGGCCCTCCACGACGAGCCCGCCGCCTGGCTGGTCGACCCGGTCGACGGCACCGCCAACTTCGTCGCAGGCCGCCCCGAGTACGCCGTGATGTGCTCGCTCGTCCGCGGCGGAGAGACCGTCGCCTCCTGGATCTGGCAGCCCGCCACCGCCACCGCCTACTGTGCCGAACTGGGCTCCGGAGCCTGGCGCGACGGCGTGCGCCTGACCCGGCCGCCGGCACCGCGCGACGCCGCGAAGCTGCGCGGATCCGTGAAGAGCCGCTACCTCGACCCGGAACACCGCCGGCGTTTGCAGGCCAACGAGTCGGCCTTCGGCGAGGTCTCCCCCGGCCGGCACGCCGCCGGAATCGAGTACCCGGACGTCGTCGAGGGCCGCTTCGACTTCCTCCTCTACTGGCGCACCCTCCCCTGGGACCACGCCCCCGGCTCCCTGCTCGTCACCGAGGCCGGCGGCGTGTCCGCCCGGCTGGACGGCACCCCCTACCGCCCCGAGGCCCCCGGCTGCGAGAACGGCCTGCTGGTCGCCGCCGACCCGGAGACCTGGGAGCTCACCCGCACCACACTCCTGAGCGACTGACCGACCGCAACCACAGCCACGCCGCCACCGCCACCGCCACCGCCACCGCCACCGCCACCGCGGCAACCATGGTCATCCGGTCGCGGTCATGAATCGGCGCCCTGGTCCTCGGTCCCGAACGGGGCCTGCCCGGGCGCCGGTCGGCCGGCGATGACCGGCGATGACCGACTCCCCGCAGCGCGCGCCTAGCCGGCCCGGTCCCCCTCGGCCTTCCGCCCGGCGCCCACCACCTCGCGCAGCAGTACACGGACCTCCCCCGCCGTGGCGTGCGGGTTGAGCAGGGTGAGCTTGAGCCGTACCCGGCCCGGCCCCTCGCCCGGGAGTTCGGTCCGCCCGACCACCGCCCGCCCGGTGCGCAGAAGCAACCGGCGCAGGCTGCCGTTGAGTTCGTCGACGGCAGCCTCGTCGGTCAGGCCCGGCGGCCGGTAGCGGAACAGCACGACGGTCAGCGCGGGTTCGGCGTGGAGTTCGAGCGACGGTTCGGCGCGGACGGCCTCGGCGGCCGACCGGGCGAGTTCGTGGCAGACGTCGACGAGTCGGCCGAGCCCGTCGCGGCCGAGGGTGCGCAAGGTGACGGCGAGTTTGAAGGCGTCGGCCCGCCGGGTGGTGCGCAGCGAGCGGCCGAGCAGGCTGGGGTAGCCGGCCTGCTCGTCGTCCACGGGGTTGAGGTACTCGGCGCGGCGGGCGAGCGAGACGTAGGTCTCGGTGCGGCGGACCAGGAAGACGCCGGCGGCGGAGGGCTGCCAGCCCAGTTTGTGCCAGTCGAGGGAGACGGAGTCGGCGCGGTCGATGCCGTCGAGGAGCGGGGCGAGCCGGTCGGAGAGCAGCGCGCCGCCGCCGTACGCGGCGTCGACGTGCAGCCAGGCGCCGTAGCGGCCGGCCAGGTCGGCGGCGACGTGCAGCGGATCGATGCCGCCGGTGTCGGTGGTGCCGGCGGTGGCGACGATGGCGATCGGGGTGCGTCCGGCCCAGCTGGCCTCGGCCAGGGTCCGCTCCAACTCCTTTGGTTCCATCCGGAGTTGCCGGTCGACGGGGACGGTGGTGACGGCGCGCTCGCCGAGCCCGAGCAGGGCGGCGGCGCGCTGGACGGAGAAGTGCGCGGCCTCGGAGGCGACGACGCACGGCCGGACTCCGGCCGGGATGCCGTCCAATTCGACGATGCCGTCCAGCTTCTGGTCCCGTGCCAGCATCAGTCCCATGAGGTTGGACTCGGTGCCGCCGGAGGTGAGGACGCCGGCAGCGCGGGCCGGGTCGTAGCCGACGAGGGCGGCGAGTTCGGCGAGGAGGGCGGTCTCCAGGGCGGTGGCGGCGGGGGCCTGGTCCCAGGAGTCCAGGGAGGGGTTGAGGGCGCTGACCACGAGGTCGGCGGCGGCGGCCACGGCGAGCGGCGGGCAGTGCAGGTGGGCGGCGCAGGCCGGGTCGGCGGGGTCGGCGGCGCCGTAGGCGAGGAGTTCGGTGAGGCGGGCGAGCGCGCCGGGCCCGTGGGCGCCGGCCAGACCGTCGGCGACCAGCGCACCGAGCTCGGCCGGACTGCCTGCGGGCAGCGGCCCGCCGCGCAGGGCGATGCCGTGGTCGAGCGCGTCGAGGACGGTGGCCAGCAGCGGTCCGAGCGCGCCAGGCCCGCCGACGCCGCCCGCGAGGGCGTCCAACGGGGCGGGCCCGCCGGGCAGTCCGGCTGCGGCACCGGAACCCGAGCCGGAACCCGCATCGGAACCACCACCAGCCCTCGAACCGCCTCCGACTCCCGAACCGCCTCCGACTCCAGAACCGCCCCCGACTCCGGCCCCGGACCCGCCCTCGGCACCGGAGTCGCCACCGGCCCCGGCTCGGGCGCCCGAGCCTCCTCCCGAGCCTTCCCCTGAACCGCCATCGCCCCCTCGCCGCGCGCTCATTCGGCGCCCCGGGCCGCGGGAGCCGCGGCGCTCGCCGCAGCGACGGGATCGACGGCCGCAGCGGCCGCGATCGCGTCGGCCAGCCGGTCGAGCACCGCGGCGACCTGCTCGTCGGTGATGGTCAGCGGCGGCAGCAGTCGCAGCACCGCGTCGTGGCGCCCGCCGAGCTCGACGATCAGCCCGCGTGCCAGGCAGGCCTCCCGCACCCGGCGGGCGAGCGCCGGGTCGGCCGGCCTGGCCCCGCAGGCGTCCGGATCGGCGGCGGGGTCGACGAGTTCGACGCCGAGCATCAGGCCGCGCCCGCGCACGTCGCCGATCACCGGCAGTTCGGCGGCGAGCCCGCGCAGCCGGGCGGTCATCCGCTCGCCGACGACGGCGGCGCGCTCGGCCAGCCCGTGGGCGGCGACGTGGCGCAGGGTGGCGGCGCCGGCGGCCATGGCGAGGGTGTTACCGCGGAAGGTGCCGGTGTGGGCGCCGGGGCGCCAGCCGTCGTAGTCCTCCCGGTAGACGACGACGGCGAGCGGCAGGCTGCCGCCGATGGCCTTGGAGAGCACCATGGCGTCCGGGACGATGCCGCTGTGCTCGACGGCCCACATCGCCCCGGTGCGCCCGACGCCGGTCTGCACCTCGTCGACGATCAGCGGGATGCCCCGTTCAGCCGTGATCCGGCGCATCTCGCGCAGCCAGCCGTCGGGCGCGGGGACGACGCCGCCCTCGCCCTGGACGGCTTCCAGGATCATCGCGGCGGGCGGGACGACCCCGCCCGAGGGGTCGTCGAGCAGCCGTTCGACGTAGGTCGCGGCGAGGTCGGCGCCGGCCTCGCCGCCGACGCCGAACGGGCAGCGGTAGCCGTACGGGTAGGGCAGCCGGACGACCTCGCCGCCGCTCGGCAGCGGTTCCTTGACGGCGACGTTTCCGGTGAGCGCCAGGGCTCCGGCGGTCATGCCGTGGTAGGCGCCGGTGAAGGCGAGCGCGCCGGACCGGCCGGTGGCGGTCTGCATCAGCTTGAGCGCGGCCTCGACGGCGTCGGTGCCGGCCGGCCCGCAGAAGTGGATCCGGGCGCCGGCGGCGAAGTCGGCGGGCAGGCTCTCGAAGAGGGCGCTGGTGAAGTCGTCCTTCTCGGCGGTGGCGAGGTCGAGCAGGTGCAGCGGGGCGCCGCTGTCGAGGGTGCGGCGGATCGCCTCCAGCACCACCGGGTGGTTGTGCCCGAGGGCGAGCGTCCCGGCGCCGGAGAGGCAGTCCAGGTAGCGCCGCCCGTCGGCGCCCTCGACGGTCATGCCGTGGGCCCGTACCGGGACGATCGGGAAGGACCGGGCGTACGTACGGGCGGCGGACTCGCGTACGCGCTGGCGGCGCAGGATGGCCTCGCCGGAGGCCGGGGCACCGGCGGCTCCAGCGACACCGGCGGATTCGACACCTCCGACGGCTCCGGCGGCTCCGACAGTTCCGGAGGAGGAGGCCGGAACCTGGGCGGGAACGGCGGCGAGCGACAAGGCAAACCCCCAGAAGAAGTTAGGTAAGCCTAACTTTACCGCCCCTGACCTGGCGGGATACCCCAGGGACCCCCAGAACCACCCGAGTGAGTGAACCGCCCCCGGTCCTGCCAACGAGCCACCGGCGAAAAGGTCACGGCCCTCACCCCCGCCGACCCGGAGCCGCCCCGCCACCCTTCCACCGGTAGCAGAGCTCCGGCCGCCCCACGCTCCCGTACTGCGGTTCCCGCACCGCCCGCCCGGTGTCGACGAGGTGTTCGAGGTAGCGGCGCGCGGTGATCCGGGAGACCCCGGCGGCGACGCCCGCGGCGGCGG
The DNA here is from genome assembly GCF_040685395.1 of Kitasatospora sp. NPDC088779. Taxonomy (NCBI): domain Bacteria; kingdom Bacillati; phylum Actinomycetota; class Actinomycetes; order Kitasatosporales; family Streptomycetaceae; genus Kitasatospora; species Kitasatospora sp. NPDC088779. Next base: position 90,550 of record NZ_JBFBHW010000002.1, read on the forward strand.
CGGACAGACCCGTCGCCGTCTCGCGCAGTACGGCGGCGACGGTGTCCAGGGTGGGCGCGCTCAACCCCTTGGGGAGGCTGCTGCGCTCGGGCGTGCGGAGCAGGGCGAACGCCTGGTCGACCTCGTCCTGCCCGGTCGCCTCGCCGGTGCGCCCGAGGCTGTCGCGGTAGCGGGCGTAGCGTTCCAGGCGGTCGTGCAGGGCGGCGGCGCTGAACGGTTTCAGCAGGTACTGGACCACGCCCGCCGACACGGCCTGCCGCACCATCGCCAGGTCGCGGGCCGAGGTCACCGCGATGACGTCGGTGGTGTGGCCGGCGGCACGCAGCGAGCGGCATAGGTGGAGGCCGTGGCCGTCCGGCAGGTAGAGGTCGAGCAGGGTCAGGTCGACGGGCCTCCCGGCAGCGCGGGCGCGGTCCAGGAAGCGCAGCGCGTCGGCGCAGCTGTGCACCGTCCCGGCGGCGTGGAAGCCGGGTTCGCGCTCGACGTAGAGGGTGTGCGCGGCGGCGGCCACGGGGTCGTCCTCGACGACCAGCACGGAGATCCCCGGCCCGGCGGTCACCTCGGCCATCGCGACACCCCTTCCCGTCGGCCCGGCTGCCCCGGCTGGCCTGGCTGGCCCGGCTGCCCCGGCTGGCCTGGCTGCCCCGGCTGGCCCGGCTGGCCAAGTTGCTCCGGGCTCCCGAGTTGCCCCGGCTGCCGCTCACCGGATCGTGCCGGCAGCCCGGCGAGCGGCAGCCGGACGGTGAGCACCGCACCCCGGTCGCGCCCGACCTCGACGCTGCCGCCGTTGCGCCGGGCGGCCTGGGACACCAGTGCCAGCCCGAGACCGTGCCCGCGCACGTCCTGCTTGGTGCTCCAGCCGCGCCGGAACACGTCCTCGACGGCGGTCGGGTCGATCCCCGCCCCGGTGTCGGCGACGCGCAGCAGCAGGCAATCGCCGCCACCCGGAGCCGCGTCGCCGCCCCCCACGCCACCCACGCCACCGCCATCGATCCGCACGGTGACGGTGACCTCCGGCGGCACCGCGCTCTGCGCGGCTCCGGCGATGGCGGCGTCCACGGCGTTGTCGATCAAGTTGCCGAGGACGGTGATCAGGTCCCGCGCGGAGAGCCCGGGCGGCAGCAGCCCGTCGTCGATCCGACTGTCGTCGGTGAGGGTCAACTCCACTCCCCGTTCGGCCGCTTGGGCCGCCTTGCCGAGCAGCAGCGCGGCCAGTACTGGTTCGCCGACCGCCGCGACCACCCGGTCGGTGAGCTGCTGGGCGAGCGCGAGCTCGGCGGTGGCGAACTCCACCGCCTGTTCGTGGCGGCCGAGTTCGATCAGCGAGACGACGGCGTGCAGCCGGTTGGCCGCCTCGTGCGCCTGCGCCCCGAGGGCCTCGGTGAAGCCCCGTACGGAGTCCAACTCTCCACTGAGCGACTGGAGTTCGGTGTGGTCGCGCAGGGTGACGACCCGGCCGAGGCCGGTGCCGATGGTGGAGGTGTTGAGCACCACCACCCGCTCGGCGGTCAGGTGCACCTCGTCCCGGACCGGCTCGTCGCCGAGCACGGCCGCGACCAGCGCCTGCGGCAGCCCCAGCTCCACGATCAGGCGGCCCTCCAAGTTGCCGCCCAGTCCGAGCAGTTCACGGGCCGCGTCGTTGCAGAGCACCACCCGGTGCGCGCGGTCCAGCAGGACCAGCCCCTCGCGCACCGAGCGCAGGGTCGCCTGGTGGTATTCGTAGAGGTGGCTGAGTTCGGCCGGCCCCATGCCGTGGGTGTGCCGCCGCAGCCGGGAGTTGGCGAGGTAGGTGCCCACACCGCCGACCCCGAGCGCGGCCACCGCCACCCCGACCAGGGCGAGCAGCGGGCCGCTCAACTGCGCGGAGATGGATTCCACCGTGAGGCCCGCGCTGACCAGCGCGATCACCTGGTGCCGGTCGTCCAACACCGGCGTCACCACCCGCACGGACGGCCCGAGCGTGCCGGTGTACGTCTCGCTGCGGGTCTCCCCCGCGAGTGCCCAGTCGATGTGTCCGAGGAAGCGCTTGCCGATCTGCTCGGGCAGCGGGTGGGTCCAGCGCACGCCCTCGGTGTCCATGACGGTGATGAAGGAGACGCCGGTGTCCACCCGCACCTGCTCGACGTACGGCTGGAGCACCGCGGTCGGGTCCGGCGTGGTGACGGCGGCCCGCACGGAGGGCGAGTCGGCGACGGCGTGGGCGACAGCGGTGACCTGACGGCGGGCCGCGTCCTCGGCCCGGTCGGCGGTGAAGAGGTATGCGAGCACCGCACCGCCCGCCACCACGGCGGCGACGATGACCACCTGGACGACGAAGAGCTGCCCAGCCAGGCTGCGGACCAGCCCGCGGGGTGCCGGGAGCCGTCGGCGCGAGGGCGTGGGGGCGGTGCGCACGGACATGCCTGCCAGTGTGCACCACACTCCCGGGGTCCCCCAGGGGCCCGCGACAGGTCGGCGGCCTGCCGACGACCTGTCGACGAACGCCCCCCAGCCCCGTCGCACCCCACGGCCCAGCGGCACCCGGCCGTGAACTCTATGAACGCAAACGTGACCTCCGTCACGCCCAGGCCCGATAGTCAGAGCGGCCCACCACCCGGGGCCGCCAGGACCGCACGGCGAAGGAGCCGCAGATGTCGATCGATGGAGCCGCACCGGCGGGGGGATCCAGACGCAGGGACCGGACCCACTACCTCTACCTCGCCGTCATCGCCGCCGTGGTCGCGGGCATCGCGGTCGGGCTGGCCGCCCCCGGCTTCGCCGTGGAGTTGAAGCCGGTCGGCACCGGATTCGTCAACCTGATCAAGATGATGATCAGCCCGGTGATCTTCTGCACCATCGTGCTGGGCATCGGCTCGGTGACCAAGGCCGCCAAGGTCGGCAAGGTCGGCGGCCTCGCCCTCGGCTACTTCCTCGTCATGTCGACCGTCGCGCTGGCCATCGGCCTGGCCATCGGCAACCTGCTGGAGCCCGGCGGCGGCCTGCACCTGACCGCCGCGCTCGCGAAGTCCGGCCACGCCCAGGCCGTCGCCGGCGGCGCCCAGTCGACGACCGACTTCCTGCTCGGGATGATCCCCACCACCACGTTCTCGGCCCTCACCGAGGGCAAGGTGCTGCAGACCCTGCTGGTCGCACTGCTCGCCGGCTTCGCCCTCCAGGCGATGGGCCCGGCCGGTGCCCCGGTGCTGCGCGGGATCGAGCACGTGCAGCGGCTGGTCTTCCGGGTCATGTCGATGATCATGTGGGTCGCGCCGATCGGCGCCTTCGGGGCGATGGCCGCCGTCGTCGGGGCGACCGGCACGGCCGCGCTGAAGAGCCTCGCGGTCATCATGATCGGCTTCTACGCGACCTGCGTGCTGTTCGTCGTCGTCGTCCTGGGCGCGCTGCTGCGACTGGTCGCCGGGGTCAACGTGTTCGCCCTGCTGCGCTACCTGGGCCGCGAGTTCCTGCTGATCCTCTCCACCTCCTCCTCCGAGAGCGCGCTGCCCCGCCTGATCGCCAAGATGGAGCACCTCGGCGTGAGCCGCCCGGTCGTCGGCATCACCGTGCCGACCGGCTACAGCTTCAACCTCGACGGCACCGCGATCTACCTCACCATGTCGTCGATCTTCATCTCCGAGGCGATGGACAAGCCGATGTCGATCGGCGAGCAGCTCTCGCTGCTGGTGTTCATGGTGATCGCGAGCAAGGGTGCGGCCGGGGTCACCGGCGCCGGGCTGGCCACCCTGGCCGGCGGACTGCAGTCGCACAAGCCCGCGCTGGTGGACGGGGTCGGCCTGATCGTCGGCATCGACCGCTTCATGTCCGAGGCCCGTGCGCTCACCAACTTCGCGGGCAACGCCGTCGCGACCGTCCTGATCGGGCACTGGACCGGCGAACTCGACGCGGACCGCGCCCAGCGGGTGCTGGCCGGCGAGGAGCCGTTCGACGAGCGGACCCTGGTCGACGCGCACGGCGGGCCGGTCGAGGCCCCCGAGGCCGTCCCGGCGACTCCGGAAGCCGTCCCCGTCCAGAGCGGCGCGGCCGCGGCCGCCTGAGCGGCCCCCTCATACGCCCCCGGTCCGGCGCCACCACCTCCCCCGGAAACGGCGCCGGACCGGGGGTTCCGCATGTCCGACGGGCCTTCGCCACAGGCCCTCACCGGTCCTCACCGGTTCTCGCGGGTCCCCACAGGTCCTCGCAGGTCCTCGGAGGTCCTCACAGGTCCTCGGAGCCGCTCACCGCCCAGGCCAGGCCACAGGCCGGGTCCTCCAGCGCGACGTGCAGATGGCGCAGCCCGGCGGTCGGCTCGTGCCAGATGAAGCAGCGCATCCGGGCCACCAGCGCGTCGACCTCCGCCCGGTCCGACCCGTCCGTACCCTTCGCGCCGGCCATCTCGACCAGCGCCCGCCAGAGCGCCAGCCGTCCGTGCGCCGAGCCCCGTCCGCGGTCCACGACGGCGGCCTGTACCAGCGCCGGATAGACCAGCGCGAACGGCAGGTACCCGCCGGTGACCCGGGAACTACGGGCCAGTTGGGCGGCCGCCTGCGGCGCCGGGCCCCGGACGCAGACCACCTCCGCCCAGTCCGCCAGTGCGGCCAGCGCCCGGGTCGCCCGCTGCCCGCCCAGCCGTACGCCCGATGCGGGCAGCGTCACGTCACCCAGACCCTCCCGGCTGGCCGGCAGGGTCAGCAGCGCACTGCGCGCGCCCCCGCAGGGCAGGTACTGGCGCACCCGCGCCCCCTCGTCCCATCCGGCCGCCTCCCACGGCGCCAGCAGCAGCGGCACGCCCTCCGGGTCGGGTTCGGCCCCGTACGAGAGGTCCTCGCCGAGCAGCACCCGGGTCTGCGCGACCAGTCGGCGCACCGGGGCCGGGACGAGCAGCGGGGCCAGCCGCAGCCAGGAATGCCGGGTCGCCAGCACCTCCCAGAGCGGACCGGCGTCATGGTCGGCGACCCCGGCGACCGTCCCCGGGCCGCCGTCCCGGTCGAACAGCCGGACGGCCAGCTCCGGCGGCGCCGAGTAGGCGATCAGGTGGCCGAGCGGCGCGGTCAGCGCCGCCGCGGGCTCCTCCCCGGCGCGCTCCACGGCTGCCGCCCGACCCTGCCGGTAGGCGGTCAGCAGTTCGGGCCAGCGGCCGTCGTCAGCCAGGGCGCGGAGGCGGTGGTCCTCGTACGTGATCACGATTTTCAGCGTACGGGCCGGGGCGGCGCATCAGCTGACTTGGCGTCAGCTCGGTGCGTCGGGTGCCGCTTCGGGCGCCGCCCCAGGGCCTGCACCGGGCCCCGCAGCGGACCCCGCAGCGGACCCCGCGCCGGGCGCCGCTTCGAGGGCGGGCCCCGGCCGATGGTCCCGCTCGCCCTCCCGCTCATGTTCCCGCTCCCGCGCGAGGACCGCGCGCAGCCTCCCGTGGGCGCGGCGACGGGTGACGGCCAGCGTGCTGCGATGCAGGCCCAGCAGTTCGGCGGCCTCGTCGACGGTGTAGCCGTCGAGGTCCACCAGCACCACCACGCGGGCCTGCTTCGCCGTCAGGCAGCCCAGCAGTCGGAGCACCTCCCAGCGCGCCTGCAGCTCGGCCATCCCGCCCGACGGCGACTCGACCGGCGGCCGGTCCCGCTCCCGCTCGGCCGTCTCGCACGGATCGGGCAGCACGACCCTCCGCCGCTCCCGGCGCCACTGGTCGCGCAGGATGTTCGCCATCGTGGTGAACACGTAGGCGTAGGGCTGCGGATGGCTCAGGAACCGCTCCGGCCTGCGGGCGATCCGCAGATACGCGTCATGCACCACGTCCCCGGCGGCGAGCCCGCCGGTGAGCGACGCGGCCGCCCGGTGGAGCCTCGGCAGCATTTCCGTGAACACCCGGTTGAAATCGTCCGATTGACGATCGGCAGGCCTCGGACCGAAGTCCTTCCCACCGCCGCCCCCGCGTCCGCCACCACACCTACCGCCGCATTCCGCCATGCCGCTCTCCCCGGAAATCGGCACTCCGAAAGCCCAGTTGGGCAGGTCACAACCCAAAGAAAAGGTTGTGACACAGCTCACATCATAGGCCGTCGTCTCACTGTACGCAGTCATTCGTGCGCAATACGTCATCGGCCGGACGGGAAGCCGGAATTCACCCACCCCGTGGATCTGGACGGCCGGGGACACACCGCCCGATCCGTACCGCTGAGCGAGGAGAAACCGCCATGCGAGGTCGCATCGCCAGGAAGATCGCCACGTTCGGGGCCGCCGCCGCGGCCACCCTCGGCGTGCTCGGGACCACCACCCTGCCCGCCGCCGCCGCGCCCACCGTCGCCGACCAGACCATCACCGCCAATGCCATCGGAGCCTCGCCCGAGGTGGCCGCCGCCTCCTACCACTGCGTCATCACCGCGAACTACGGGTGGCGCTGGGAGGGCTACTGCAACGTCTACTCGGGCGAGTTGCGCACCATCACCTACTGTGCCAACGGCACGAGCACCACCGGCCTGTGGATCGGCGCCCGATCCCAGGCCTGGGACGTCTGGGGCAACTGCCCGGGCTCCACCTGGACCAGGATCGTGTTCCAGAGCCGGGGCTGAGGCACCGGCAGAGCCGATCGGGGGCGCTGTCCCGCCGGGGCGGCGCCCCCGCCGCGCACCCGCACCCCCCGGTGGGCGCCGGCCGGCCACACACCCGGAGAGGCAGCGAACAGATAACGACAAACAGATGACAGATAACAGATTTCATCCTCTGTCATCTGAAATCTGAACGCTGTCAGCCGTTACCCGGCGAGCCCTGCGGCTCCCCGCGCCGTCACCCGGATCCGCATCGGGCTCGCCGCGCGGAGCGTGATGCCCTGGGCGAGCGCCACCCGCTCGTCCACCGCCTCCATCTCGAAGTCCCGCAGCAGCACGCCCAGGCTCAGCACCGATTCCAGCATCGCGAAGTGCTGCCCGATGCACGCCCGCGGACCACCACCGAACGGGTACCAGGCGTAGCGGTGCCGGTCCTTCTCCTGCTCGGGCAGGAAGCGGTCGGGGTCGAAGCGTTCCGGGTCCGGCCAGTGCGCCGGGTGCCGGTGGGTGACCAGTGGCGAGACGACGACCTGGGCACCCGCCGGAATCACGTACCCGTCGATGACCGTCTCGGCGACCGCCCGCCGCCCGACCAGGGCCGCCGCCGGGTAGAGCCGCATCGCCTCCTTCAGCACCCGGGTGATGTACGGCAGCGACTCCAGGTCCGCCGCGGTCGGCTCCCGGCCGGCCAGCACGGTCTGCGCCTCCTGCTGGGCGAGCTTCCGCTGCTCGGGGTGCTTGGCGAGCAGGTGCAGCGCGAAGGCCAGCGAGGTGGCCGTGGTCTCGTGCCCGGCGAGCAGGAACACAAGTACCTGGTCCCGGAGTTCGGCCGGGTCGAGTTGCTCCCCGTCCTCGCCACGGGCCCGTCCGAGCAGTGTGAGCAGGTCGTCCGCGTCCTCGTCCAGGCCGCCGCGCGCGGCCCGCTCGGCGATGATCCGGTCGCAGACCGCGTACAGGGCGCGCTGGGCCTCGGCGCCGCGCCGGTTCGAGGGGGTCGGCCAGGTGCGCGGGATGCGGATCGCCGCGAAGCCCCGGTCCCAGACGTACTCACCGAGCACCGGGAAGCTGCGGTCCACCACCGCCACCGCCTCCTCGACGTCCGCGCCGAACAGGATCCGGGCGACGGCTCGCAGCGCGAACCGGGACATCTCCTCCGCCGCGTCCACGACCCCGACCGGGATCGCGTTCCACCGCTCGGTGAGCGCCCGCGCCTCCCGGGCGACGGCGCCCGCGTAGCCGTCCACCCGGCGGCGGGTGAACAGCGGCTGGACCAGCCGGCGCTGGCACTGGTAGTCGCCGTCCTGGCTGGTCAGCAGGCCGTTACCGACGCTGGTCCGCAACTCGTCGTAGAAGGCGTTCTCCTTGCGGAAGTTGGCCGCCTCACCGCCCAGCACCTGCTGGACGCCCTCCGGGGAGAACACCCCGTAGAACTCGACCCGCAGCCCGGGCGGCCCGACCCGGAACCGGACCACGTCCCCGTGGTCGCGGCGGGCGGCGAGGTAGGTGCGCAGCGGGCGGCGGGTGAGGTCGAACAACGACCCGACCAGGGGGTTTCCGGCCGGCCCGGGGATGAGGGCGGTGGCGGCGGTCATCGGCACTCCATTCTCCGCAGGCGACCCACCAACCTAGCTGACGATCCATCAGCTGCGGAAGGCGTGAAAGCGCGGGGGAGGGCGCGAGAGGGCGCGACGGGGCGGGGATCACTCGTACTCGGTGCCGCCCCTGCGCGTCAGGTAGGCGTCACCGACCACCTTGGCGATCGCCCGTCCGCCCACCACCGGGCTCCAGCGCTCGGTCACCGGCCGGACCACCACGCCTTCGCGCAGGTGGAGTTCACGCCCGGAGACGGTCTCCTTGCCCTGGGCGAAGGCCAGCACGGTCTCCGGGTCGAACGGCCCCCGCCACAGTTCGGGCACCAGCGGCAGTTCGCCGTCGAGCAGTTCGCCGTCGAGCAGTTCGGCGGCGGAGTACCACCTCAGCTGCCCGTCCACCACGGCCGACACGTCGAACACGGCGTAGCCGGGCAGTTCGGCACGGCCGGAGGCTCCGTACGTCAGGTCCTGCACACCGGCGCCGAAGACCTCGCCGAAGACGCCGACCCGCTCGGCGCCCAGCCGCTCGGCCAGTCGGGCCGCCACGGCGGGGAGGTCGTACGCGCGCACGGCCCGCCAGTACAGGTTGCGCTCGTCCTCGACCAGTGAGAGCCCCTGCGCCCCGATGCCCTTGGACGACACCCGGACCTCGCCGGTGGCGGCGGTGTACGTCATCAGGCAGCAGCTGCCGTGCAGCTTCTCGGTCAGCACCACGGGCTCGCCGGGCTCGAAGACGTCGGGGTAGCGCTTGAGGTTCTCGATGTCCACCCAGGGCAGCAGGTCGGGCGCGCTCAGCACGTCGCCGCTCATGGAGGTCGGTACCGGGGGCTGCCACTTGACGACTCCGAGCAGCTCGGCGAAGTCCTCGCCGCGCCCGGCGGCGTCCGCCAGGTCGGTGCCGGCGAGCGCGGCCGGCAGGCAGACGATGCCCTGGGACAGCTCACCGCGCAGCCGGACGGCCCTCACCCGGTCGGACTTGCTGCCGGCCAGCTTGCCCGTCAGGCCCAGCTCCTCGATCAACTCCACCGGGAGGACCGACTGTTCGGGGATGTAGATGGCGTAGTCGCCGGTCCGGTACCTGCCCTTGGCGACCACCGCCCGGTAGAGGCCGACCTGCGCGAGCTCCAGTGCGTCGGCGTTCGGGTGCTCCAGGACGACCAGCTTCTCCGCGGTGACGCGCAACGTGGACATGGACGGACCCCTCCTCCTCTTCTGGGCCGTTCGGCCCGGGTGGCGTGTACGGACTGCCGTACGAATCGCCCCCACTCTGTCCGCCCGGCCGCCCCCTGCGCGACGTAATTTCCCCGGCACCACGCTCACGCCGGCCCTCACGCAGGCCATCACGCCGACCCCCGCAGCACTCCCGCTCCGGCGCCGTCCGTGCACGTTTGAGCCTTCGCACAGCCGGGCGGAGAGCGCCGCCACACCCCGCCTGTGCGAAGCGACAGAGGACTTATCACTCGCATTTGCGGCACTATGATCACCGTAATGGCCGCACCTGCGGCCTCACTCCGCGCCCCTTCCGGCGCGCGCCCTGGAGGGGAAGCCCCGATGAGCACCCGTACGACCACCCGCAGACTCGCCGTCGCCGCCGCGGCGGCCCTCGTCCTCAGCCTCGGGGCCACCGCCTGCGGCAGCGACGGCGGTGGCAAGTCCGGCAGCTCCTCGGCCGCTTCGACGGCGGGCTCCTCGGCCTCGTCGGCGGCCGGTGGCGGCAGCGTCCCGAAGGCCACCGGCGACATCACCGTCTTCGCCGCCGCCTCGCTCAAGGAGACGTTCACCGACCTCGGCAAGAAGTTCGAGGCCGCGAACCCGGGCGCCAAGGTCAAGTTCAACTTCGGCGGCAGCTCCAGCCTCGCCACCAGCATCAACTCGGGCGCCCCGGCGGACGTGTTCGCCGCCGCCAGTCCGGCCACCATGAAGACCGTGACCGACGCGGGCGGCGCGAGCGGCGACCCGAAGACCTTCGTCAAGAACACGCTCACCATCGCCGTGCCCAAGGGCAACCCCAAGCACGTCGCGGGCCTGAACGACCTCACCGCCTCCGGTGTGAAGGTCGCGCTGTGCGCAAAGGAGGTGCCGTGCGGCGCCGCCGCCCTGACCGCGCTCAAGGCCGCCAACGTCAACCTCACCCCGGTCACCCTGGAGCAGGACGTCAAGGGCGCGCTGACCAAGGTCGAGCTCGGCGAGGTCGACGCCTCGCTCGTGTACAAGACCGACGTGAAGGCGGACGCTGGGAAGATCGACAGCGTGGACTTCCCCGAGGCAGACAAGGCCGTGAACGACTACCCGATCGCCGCCCTGGCCAAGGCCCCGAACAAGGACGGCGCCGCCGCCTTCGTCGCGTACATCCAGTCGCCCGAGGCCAAGCAGGTGCTCACCGCGGCGGGCTTCCAGGCGCCGTGAGCGACCGCACCACCAAGCGCACCACCGACACCGGGCGCACCACCGAGCGCGCCACCGGCACCGGGCCCGGCGTGGCAGGAACGGCGAAAGCCCTGCCACGCCGGCGCCGGCGCACCCACCGCGTCCCGGTCACGCTGCTGCTCCCGGCGCTGCTCGGGCTGGCGTTCCTGATCCTGCCGCTGGTCGGCCTGCTCGTCCGGGCGCCCTGGAGCGGCCTGTCCGAGCAGCTCACCAGCGCCGCCGTCTGGGACGCCCTGCGTCTGTCGCTGATCTGCGCGACAGCGGCCACGGCGGTCTCGCTGGTCCTCGGCGTCCCGCTGGCCTGGCTGCTCGCCCGCACCGAGCTGCCGGGCCGACGGGTGATCCGGGCCCTGGTCACCCTGCCGCTGGTGCTGCCGCCGGTGGTCGGCGGCGTGGCACTGCTGCTGGTCCTCGGACGGCGCGGCATCGTCGGTTCCTGGCTGGACTCGGCCTTCGGCATCACGCTGCCGTTCACCACGACCGGAGTGGTCATCGCCGAGGCGTTCGTGGCGATGCCGTTCCTGGTGATCAGCGTGGAGGGTGCGCTGCGCGCCGCCGACCCCCGCTACGAAGAGGCGGCCGCGACCCTGGGCGCCTCCCGGCTGACGGCGTTCCGCCGGGTGACCCTGCCGCTGATCGCCCCGGGGATCGCCGCCGGGGCGGTCCTCGCCTGGGCCCGGGCGCTCGGCGAGTTCGGCGCCACGATCACCTTCGCGGGCAACTTCCCGGGCCGCACCCAGACCATGCCACTGGCCGTCTACCTCGCCATGGAATCGGACCCCGAGGCGGCGATCGCGCTGTCGCTGGTCCTGCTGGTGGTCTCCGTCGCGGTCCTGGTCGGCCTGCGCGACCGCTGGATGTCGACCCCGTGACGGCCCCGCGAGCCCCGGGCCGGAGCCCGGCCACCGCTGCCCCGACCCCCTGGACGCCGCCCCGATGAGCACTTCCCCCACCGACCCCACCGACTCGGCCGACCCCGCCTCCACGGCCGCCGCGGCTGCACCTGCACCCGCCCTCGACGCCCGGCTGCGGGTGGAGCGCGCCGCGTTCACCCTCGACCTCGCCCTCACCGCCGCACCCGGCGAGGTGATCGCGCTGCTCGGCCCGAACGGCGCCGGCAAGTCCACCGCCCTGCGCGCCCTCGCCGGGCTGCTCCCGCTCACCGGCGGCCACCTGCGCCTGGACGGACGCCTGTTGGAGGAGCCCGGGCAGCGCGTGCACACCCCCGCCGAGGAGCGTCCCGTCGGTGTGGTGTTCCAGGACTACCTGCTCTTCCCGCACCTCAGCGCGCTCGACAACGTCGCCTTCGGCCCGCGCTGCCAGGGCCGCCCCAAGCGTGCCGCCCGGGCCGAGGCGGCCGGTTGGCTGGAGCGGATGGGCCTGGCCGACCACGCCTCCGTACGACCCGGCAGCCTCTCCGGCGGCCAGGCCCAGCGGGTGGCGCTGGCCCGGGCGCTGGCCGTCCGCCCCCGGCTGCTGCTGCTGGACGAGCCACTGGCCGCTCTGGACGCCCGCACCCGGCTCGACGTACGCGCCCAACTGCGGCGCCATCTGGCCGAGTTCGAGGCCGTGGCGGTGCTGGTGACGCACGACCCGCTGGACGCGATGGTACTCGCCGATCGGCTGGTGGTGATCGAGAGCGGGCACGAGGTGCAGTCCGGCAGCCCGGCGGAGGTCGCCCGGCGGCCGCGCACCGACTACATCGCGCGCCTGGTCGGACTGAACCTGTACCAGGGCGTGGCCGACGGCCACCAGGTCACGCTCACGGCCGGCACAGTCCTGGCCACCACCGAGGAGCTGTCCGGCCCGGCCTTCGTCGCCTTCCCGCCGTCCGCCGTGACCCTGCACCGCGAACGGCCCCAGTCCAGCGCGCGCAACGTGTGGAAGGCCGAGGTCACCGGCCTGGACCTGCACGGCGACCAGGTGCGCGCCGACCTCGCGGGCGAACTCCCGATGGCCGCCGACCTCACCCCGGCCGCCGTCGCCGAGCTGGGGCTGGCGCCCGGATCCGAGGTCTGGGCCTCCGTCAAAGCCACCCAGACCCACGCGTACCCGGCCTGACCCCGACACCGCGCCGGGCCGGGCCGGGCCGCGCCGGGCCGCCCGCGTCCCCGCCGAGCTCCTGCCCGCTGCGCTCTGCGCTACTCCGACGGCTCGACGAAGCCCGACTCGTACGCGGCGATCACCGCCTGGGTGCGGTCCCGCGCCCCGAGCTTCGCCAGCACACTGCTGACGTGGGTCTTCACCGTCTGCACGCCGAGGAACAGCAGCTCGGCGATCTCCCCGTTGCTGAGGCCGCGCGCGACCAGCCGCAGCACCTCCGCCTCGCGCTCGGTCAGTGCCGCCCGCTCCATGGTCGCGCGGGCGGCGGGATTGCCGTGGCCGGCCGCGAGGCGGCGGATCGTGGCCGGGAACAGCAGTGACTCGCCCGCCGCCACCAGCCGTACCGCGTGCGCGATCTCGGCCGCTCGGGAGCGCTTCAGCAGGAAGCCATCGGCGCCCGCGCGCAGCGCCTGGTAGACGTAGTCGTCGTTCTCGAAGGTGGTGACGACCAGGATCTTCGGCGGCTGGTCCCCCGGCGCGCCGGGGCGCAGGAGCTCGCGGGTGGCCGCCAGGCCGTCCAGCACCGGCATCCGGACGTCCATCAGGACGACGTGTGGGCGCAGCGTGCGGGCCAGCGCCACCGCGTCGGCGCCGTCGGCGGCCTCACCGACCACCCGTAGGTCCCCCTGCGCCTCCAGGACGGCCCGCATCCCGGCCCGGACCAGCTCCTCGTCGTCGGCGAGCAGGATGTCGATCATCCCGGCGGAGCCCCTCGACGGTCCGTCGCCCACAAGATCGTTCGTCACGAGCCCAAGCGTAGGGGCAACCGGACGGCGAGCACCCACTCCCCGCTCCCGTCGCCCGAAACCCCGGCGGTGGCCTCCCCGCCGAGCAGCGTGGCGCGCTCCCGGATGCCGCGCAGCCCCTTGCCGCCCTTGCCCGCCGCGCCGCCCGGGAGGCGCGCCGGAACGCCGCCGACCGCCGGGCGATTGGCGCAGCGCAGCTCCAACTGCCCTCCCTGAAGGGCGATCCGGACGCTGACCGGCTCGCCGGGCGCGTACTTGAGCGCGTTGGTGACACCCTCCTGGACGATCCGGTAGGACTCGCGGGAGAGCACCCCGGGCAGCGCGCCCGCCGACACCTCGATCCGCGCCTCGACCGGGCTCCCGGCCGACCGGGCGGTGTCGAACAGTGCGGGCAACTGGTCGACACCGGGCTGTTCGGTGGCCGTTCCGTTGCCGGCCGCGCCCTCCGGCGTCTCGCGGAGCAGGACGAGGGTGCGTTCGAGGTCCTCCATGGCCCGGCGGCCGGTCTCCTCGATGACTTCGAGCGCCTTGGCGGTGAACACCTGGTCCCCGACTTCCCGCGCGGCACCCGCCTGAAGGACCGTCACCGTCAGTGCGTGGCCGATGGAGTCGTGCAGCTCGCGGGCCAACCTGTTGCGTTCCAGCAGCCGTTCGGCGCGCAGCTCCGCCTCCGCCAGCCGCTCCGCCGGGGATGGCCCCAGAAGCCTTACAGCCATGGCGAGTTGGAGGCGCCCGGCGGACACCACCAGCCAGCCGTAGCCGATCACCAGCACCGGGGCGAGCGGGAGGTACCAGAACGAGTCCGGTCCGGTCAGCAGGTCGTAGCCGCTGGTGAGGCCGAAGGCCGTCGCGAACCCGACCACCGAGCCGAGCACGACCCGCCCGATCAGCCAGCCGGCGGTGCGCCGCCGGTCCGCCCAGGTGCGGGAGGACTCGGCGGCGATGTCCTCCTCGCGGTCGGGCAGCAGCAGCAGTCGCGCCTGCACCCCCTCGGCGCGCCGCGTCGCGGGGACGAGGGCGACCAGGGCGAGCAGGGCGGTGTCCACCGCGGCGCCGGCGACCACGATCTCGCCCAGGCTCTTGTGGTACGTCCCCGGGTAGATCATCAGGACGACGCCCACGAAGATCCACCCGACCAGCAGATGCAGCAGGCGCGCGTACGTGGCGCCGGCCAGCAGCGGCGCGAGGATCCTGGGCATTCCACCATCCTGCCAGCTCAGCGGTCGGCCCGGGCTCCCCCGCCGGCCTGCCGCCGTCTCCCTCCCGGGAGGGAGGCGGCTCCCGACCCCGGCGGGATCCGCCGGTACGGCCCGCTCCGGTCGAATGTGACCACCAGCCGGACGACCCGGCACCGGAGCACCGAGAGGGGAGCGCGGCCGTGATCGAGATCCAGGGCCTCACCAAGGAGTACGACGGTCGGCGCGTCGTCGACGACCTGTCCTTCGAGGTCCGGCCCGGCCTGGTGACGGGCTTCCTCGGCCCGAACGGCGCCGGCAAGAGCACCACCATGCGCCTGATCCTCGGCCTGGACCGCCCCACCGCCGGTAGCGCCCTGGTCGGCGGCCGCCGGTACGCCGAACTCGCCCAGCCGCTACGGCAGGTGGGCGCCCTGCTGGACGCCCACGCCCTGCACGGCGGCCGCACCGCCGCCGGCCACCTGCGCTGGCTCGCGGCGAGCAACGGCCTGGCGCCGCGCCGGGTGGACGAGGTGCTCGCCCAGGTCGGCCTGACGGACGCCGCCGGACGGCGGATCCGCGGCTTCTCCCTCGGTATGCGCCAGCGCCTCGGGGTGGCCGCCGCGCTGCTCGGCGACCCGCCGGTGCTGCTGCTGGATGAACCGGTCAACGGTCTCGACCCGGAGGGCATCCGCTGGATCCGCACCCTGTTGCGCGAACTGGCCGCCGAGGGCAGGTCGGTGCTGGTGTCGTCCCACCTGATGACCGAAATGGCGCTCACCGCCGACCACTTGGTGGTCATCGGCCGTGGTCGGCTGCTCGCGGACGCCGCCACCGCCGAGTTCATCGACCAGCACGGCCGGACCAGGATCCGCGTCCGGGCCGTCAACTCGGCCAAGCTCGCCGCCCTGTTCGGCGGCGACCTGCTCCGGCAGTCGGACACCGCCGGCAACCTCACCGCGACCGAGGTCGACGACGGCGCCTGGGAGGTGACCGGCGCCGAACCCGAGCAGATCGCCGCGCTCGCCGCCGCACACGGCGTGGTCCTGTACGAGATCGCGGTCCAACAGGACTCGCTGGAGGAAGCGTTCATGCGGATGACCGCCGACAGCGTCGAGTACCGCGCCGAGGCCACCGCATGAGCTCCAACTCAACTCTCCGGCACCACCTCTGCGCCTTCGACGCCGAGCGGATCAAGCTCACCACCCTCCACTCGCTCTGGATCACCCCGCTGCTCGCCTTCGCGCTCACCGTGGGCACCACCACGGCGATCGGTGCGGCCCTCGGCGGCTCGGAGCACAACCTCACCGACGACCCCGGCGTGGGCGTCTTCTACGGGCTCAACTTCGGCCAGGCCGCGCTGGTCTGCTTCGCGGTCCTGCTGATCGGCCAGGAGTTCAACACCCGCATGATCGACGTCTCGCTGACCGCCGTCCCCCGGCGCGGACGGCTGTACGGCGCCAAGCTCACGCTCGGCGCGCTGGTCGGCCTCGGCGTCGGCGCGGCGGGCACGGCGGGCGCCTTCGCCGGGTACGCGGCCACCGTCCCCGGCGACTGGGACGGCCCCGCCTTCGTCCGCAGCGCCACCGCCGGCGTGCTCTACCCGGTGCTGCTGGTGGTGTTCTGCCTCGGCGCGACCGCGCTGCTCGGCAACCTCACCGCCGCCATGGGACTGCTGGTCCCGGTCTTCTTCCTGCTCTCGCCGCTGCTCGGCGGCGTGGCCGGGGTGCGGCAGGTGGCCCAGTTCCTGCCCGACCGGGCCGGCCAGTACGCGATGCACTACGCCGACGACCCGCAGGTCTCGTACGGGCACTGGACCGGACTGCTGATCATGGCCCTGTGGGCCGGCGCCGCGGCCTACGGCGGCCTGCTCGCCCTGCGGCGCGCCAAGTGACCACGAACGAAGGGAAGATGACCATGAGCGCGGCCCACGCCCTGCGCGCCGAACGGATCAAGTTCACCACCCTGCCCTCCCAGTGGGCGGCCCCGCTGGTCGCCCTGGTCCTGACCGTCGGGGTCACTGCGGCCGTCAGCGCCGCCTCCGACCCCAAGACCGTGGCCCCCGGCACTGACCCGGCCAACGGGATCTACTACGGGCTGCTCTTCGGGCACGTGGCCGTGGCCTGCCTCGGGATCCTGCTGATCGGCCAGGAGTTCAACACCCGCATGATCAGCACCTCGTTCATCGCCGTCCCCCGGCGCGCTCGGCTGTACGGCGCCAAGCTCACGCTCGGAGCCGGGCTGGGCCTGCTGCTCGGGCTGGCGTCGACGGCGGGCTCGTTCCTGGCCGTCGACGCCACCGTCGGATTGGACTGGTCAACCCCCGGCCTGGCCCGCAGCTTCGTGGCCGGCGTGCTCTACCACCCGCTGCTGGTACTGCTCTGCCTCGGACTGACCACGATGCTGGGCAACTTCAGCGCCGCGCTCGGCCTGCTCGGCCCGATGGTGTTCCTCGGCACCACCTGGCTGGCGGCCATCCCCGGCGTCCGCGAGGTCGGCCAGTTCCTGCCCGACCGGGCCGGCCTGTACGCGATGCACACCCGGACCGAGGCCGGCATCCACTACGGCCACTGGACCGGACTGCTGATCATGGCCCTCTGGACGGCCGCAGCCGCCTACGGCGGGCTGCGGGCGATCCGGCGGCACCAGGCTTCCGGCGAGTAGCGCCCGACGGCGGGCGGCGGGCGGCGGGCCGGTGGCCGATGACAACAAACAGCGAACAGATAACAGATAACAGATTTCGAAATCTGTTATCTGTTTGCTGTTATCTGTTCGCTGCCATCTGTCACTCGTCACCCGAGCCAGCCAGGGCGGACCAGGCCAGACTCGTAGGCGAGGACGACCAGTTGGGCACGGTCGCGGGCGCCGAGCTTGACCATGGCGCGGCTGACATGCGTCTTGGCGGTCAGCGGGCTGACCACCAGGCGGCGGGCGATGTCCTCGTTGGAGAGCCCGAGCCCGACCAGGGCAAGCACCTCGCGTTCGCGTTCGGTGAGCATCTCAAGGCCGACCGCCCGCGGCTCCTTCGAGCGGGCGGCGAACTCTCCGATCAGGCGCCGGGTGACGCCCGGCGAGAGCAGCGCGTCGCCTGCGGCGGCGACCCGGACCGCCCGGAGCAGTTCGGCCGGCTCGGCGTCCTTGACGAGGAACCCTGCCGCGCCGGACCTCAGCGCCTCGAAGACGTACTCGTCGAGCTCGAAGGTGGTCAGTACGACCACCCGCACCCCGCCGAGCTCCGGGTCGGCCCCGATCCGCCGGGTGGCCTCCAGGCCGTCGAGGCGGGGCATCCGGATGTCCATCAGCACCACGTCGGGACGCAGCTCGACGGCGAGACGCAGGGCCTGCTCGCCGTCGTCGGCCTCGCCGACCACCTCGACGTCGAGCTGGGCGTCGAGCAACGCCCGGAAACCGGCCCGGACCAGCATCTGGTCATCCACCAGCAGCACCCTGATCATCAGTCACCCCTCGTCAAGCGGGCCCGGACTCGGAATCCCGCGTCGTACGGGCCCGCCTCCAGGGTGCCCCCGAAGGCGGCGACCCGCTCCCGCATCCCGATCAGTCCGGCTCCCGAGCCGCCCGCGTCGCCGCCGCCCACCGGGCCCGGGTCGTCGATCCGCACGGTGAGGCCGTCGGCCGTCCGGGAGAGCAGCACGGTGGCCGTCCGGGCGGCGGAGTGGCGGATCACATTGGTCAGGGCTTCCTGGACGATCCGGAAGGCGGCCCGCTGGACGGCGGCCGGGACCTCCCCGGGGATGCCCTCGGAACGGACGCTGACGGTCAGGCCTGCCCGGCCGGCCTGGTCGACCAGTTCGTCCAGCCGGTCCAGGCCGGGGGCGGGAGTGCGCGGCGCGGTGGCCCCCGGTCCGCGCAGCGTGCCGAGGACCTGCCGGACCTCGCCCAGGGCCTCCTTGCTGGCGGCCTTGATCGTCGCCAGGGCGCTTCTGGCCTGTTCCGGGCGGGTGTCGATGAGTTCCAGCGCCACCCCGGCCTGGACGTGGATCAACGAGATGCTGTGCGCCAGGATGTCGTGCAGCTCGCGGGCCATCCGCAGCCGCTCCTCGTCGACGCGGCGCCGCTGCGCCTCCTCCGCGGCGGCTCTGGCGGCGGCGGACTGCTCGCGGCGGGTCCGGGCCAGTTCCGCACCGGTCGCGATGAGCAGCAGCACCGCCGTGACGCCCAACTCCTGCCAGGCGTTGGCCTGCCAGCTCTTGGCCCGCAGCCAGTCGTGCGGAACCGCGTAGCTCATCAGCAGCTGACCGACGTAGAAGGCGCCGCCGCAGGCCCAGGCCGCCCGCCGTCGCCCGCACTGGACCGCGACGAAGAACGCCACACCAAGACTGACGAAGACCGGGCCGTACGGGTACCCGGCGAGCAGGTAGCCGATGGTGACCGCTGTGGTGCCGACCATGACCGCCGCCGGGTGGCGGCGGCGCAGCAGCAGCGCGGCGGGGCCGAGCAGGAGCAGCGCGTAGCCGAGGGCGTCGAGCTGGACGCGGTCGGGCTGCCGGTGCCCTGCGCCGACCGTGCCCGCCACCTGGAAGCAGGCGACGGCCAGCGACGAGAGCACGGGCAGGCCCGCCCGGCCGGACCGGTTCCACGGCGGCTTCCACGACGGGCGCAACTCGTTCATGCCGGAAGGCTAGTGCGGCGCGCCACACCCGGGCATCAGCTCGCGGGTGCGGGCGCAGCTACTCCCGCCGTAGTACGCGACTGGCCCGTGGAGGGGGTGCCGCCGTCCCGACGCCACAGCGTCAGGCTCACCGCGACGAACCAGAGGAAGCCGACGTAACGTCCGACCGGGATCAGCAGCGTGGCCGGCTCGGCGACCAGCGAGAGCAGAGACAACGTGCTCGCGGCGGACAGGGCCAGTCCGGACCAGGCCACCCAGGCGGGCAGCGCCCGGCTCACCAGCGCGGTGCGCGACACCTGCCACAGGACCACGCCGAGCGTACCGATCGCGGGCGCAGCGCCGGTGATGAAGGCGAGGTCCATGAGGGCGCGGGACACCGACAGGTCCGCGGCGGTGCCCAGCAGCGACAGGACCCAACCCGCGCTCGCGGACAGCACCAGCAGGACCCCGGACGCACTGCCCGCCGCCCGGACCACACCCGCCCGCACCGGGGTGCCGTAGCGGCCCACGAACTCTGTGAGCCAGGGGACGAACGCCAGCAGCGCCAGTGCCGAGAGCAGTTGGAACAGGGCTCCCACCTGAAGCGAGCGGTGCAGCGCCGCCGGATCGGCGAGCAGGTACTTCCGCACCACGTCGTCACTGGAGTACGGGGTGGCGAACGGCCCGGAGGGCGCGGTGATGCCGCTGATGACGAGGCTGGCCACGAAGAGGAGCACGTACAGGATGCCGCTGAGCGCTCCCGCGGACGACCGGCGGGGCGAGGTGAAGGACGACAAGGTCGACAGCCTCCAGGCAAGGGACGGCGCCGGCTGGAAGGCCCACGTCCGGCGCGGTTCAGTTCACCGCGCCGGCCGCGCCGGGGCGTCCTCCGGAGGAAGGCTTCCGCCGTACGCCCGCGGAGGTACCGGATCACCGGCCGCCCTCACACAGGCCTGGCGCTTCGGCCGTGGGTCGCACCAAGGGCTCGGCCACCAAGAGAGCATTGTCCTTGTGTCGTGTCAGCAGCTGGTCTGAGACTGGCACTTCGGCCTCCTCCCAGCGTCGTACCACCGGGACGCGACGCTACGTCAGCAGGAGTATCCCGACGGTCGCCGCTCGGACGACGACGGCGTGCAGGCGCGGCGACGAGGATTCCTGGGGTCGGCACGGGCGGCAGGTGCCCGCATCGGCGGATCAGTCCGGGGCGACGCGCCGGCCGCCAGGCCGGCGCCCTCAACCCGGCGCGACGCCCGGCCGAAGCCGATGACGCCACGGTCCCCTCCCATGTCTGACGAGACCACGCCGCCCGTCGGCCGATTCACCGTCAACCGAGAATCCACGGAGCCACACTGATGACCACGCCACTGCCCACCTATCCCGATCTCGCGGGCAAGGCCGCCCTCGTCACCGGAGGTTCCCGGGGCATCGGAGCCGAGACGGCAAAGGCCCTGGCCGCCAACGGTGTCAAGGCAGCCGTCGTCGGCCGCGACCGGAGTGCCGTCGACCGGACGGTCGGCGAGATCCGCGCGGCAGGCGGAACGGCGGTCGCGATGACGGCCGACTGCACCGATCCCGCCGACCTCGTGCGGCTGCGTGCACAGGCCGAGCAGTCCGTCGGTCCGATCGAAGTGCTCTGCGCGTTCGTCGGCGGAGGCGGCGACCCGGTGCCGATCGAGCAGATGAGCCTGGAGCACTGGCACTCGGTGGTCGACCTGAACCTGACCACCACCTTCCTGGCCGTGCAGACCTTCCTGCCCGGCATGATCGAGCGCGGCGGCGGTTCGATCATCACCATGGCGTCCACCGCCGGGCGGCTTCCCGGCGGTGCCGCCGCCTCCTACGCGGCGGCCAAGGCAGGCGTGCTGATGTTCACCCGCCAGGTCGCACAGGAGGTGGGCCGGTACGGCGTGCGGGTCAACTGCCTCGCTCCGTCCTTGATCATGACGGAGAGCCAGCAGGAGCGTATACCCGCCGAAAAGCTCCCGCTGATCGTCAGGCAGTTCCCGCTGGGCCGCGCAGGAGTGCCCGCCGATGTCGCTCACGCCGCGCTCTTCCTCGCGTCCGAGTCGTCGTCCTGGCTGACCGGCCTGACGATCGACGTGGCCGGCGGGCGCATCATGCTCTGACGCCGGTGGCCGGCCGCAGCCACCGGCCGGCGACCACGGCGCTCGCCACGAGAGCCTGACGCAGGCCCCCTCCCCCGTCGCCTCCCGAAGGACCCCGTATGACCACCCCCGCCGCGTCCTCCGCGGCAACGCCCCGTCCGGGCACCCGGCAGCCCAAGAACTTCCGCCTCTCACCGACTGCCCGCAAGAGCGCGGTGGTCGTGCACATCGTCAGCTCGGTCAGCTGGCTGGGCCTGATGCTCTGCCTGCTCACACTCGGCGCGACAGGGCTGCTGACGGACAGCGCGGAGACCCTGCGCAGCGCCTACCGGATGATGCCGGTCCTCGGCGACGCGCTGGTCTTCCCGCTGAGCCTGCTCTCCCTGCTGACCGGACTGCTCCTCGCGCTCGGCACCCCCTGGCGCCTGTTCAGGTACCGCTGGGTTGCCGTCAAGTTCTGGCTCACCCTGGCCGCCACCGCCGCCTCGATCTTCGAACTCACCGCCCGGCTGCACGAAGCGGCCCACCTGGTGGACCAGCACCCCACCGGCACCATCGCGGACATGCACCTCGGATTCACCCGCTACAACCTGGTGATCATCCCGATCGTCGCGCTGTCGGTGTACGTCGCCAACGTCGTGCTCTCCGTCGTCAAACCGTCGGGACGCCACCATGCCCGTTCACGGCCCAGTGGCGGGTGAGCCGAGGCAGGGCCGAGCTCGCTGTCAGACCTCAGCAGTCCCCCGCAATGCCGGGTGGTCCGCGATCACCGTGCAGCTACCCGGCGCGATCTCGGTGAAGCCCGCATCCCGGACCAGCGGCAGACCGCTGGTGACCAGCCCCTCCCACGCCTCCGCCGGGGCCGTCCGCACCGCGAGCGCGAATCCGGCCTCGGCCCACTCCTTGCGCTGCGCCTCGTCCAGCCGCCACCAGGCCAGCTGGGCGGCGTGGCCGGTCTGCGCCATCGTCTTGCCCGCGCTCATCTCCAGCTCCGGGTTGAGCCACAGCACCGGCAACCCGGGCTCAGGAGCGCCGACCTCGGTGGTCTCCTCCAAGTCCGTCCCGGAGACCTGGAGCTTGGCGAGGTCCTTCGGCCAGCCATCCAACGGCACCGGCGGAAACACCCGCACCTCGGCCTCCCGTCCGCTCACCGTGATCCCCGGCAGTTCGCCCGCCCGGCGCCACTCCCCGCCCCGGGCCCGCCGGACCACCTTGCGGATCCGGGCGTCCTCCCAGGCCTCGACCCGCTCCGCCCACTCGCCGTCCGTGTCGGTCACCCGCGAGTCGGACAGCAGGGTGAGCACCGCCCGGGCCGAGGTCTCCAGCGCGTCGGTCCGCCCGGGCGGCGTAGCCTTCTCCAGCCGGACGAGCAGCGGCAGCACGTACTGCGGCCGCGCGTCACGGTCCGCCGGGGCCGGGGCGTCGTCGGCAGCGGAAACGGGCGCCGGAGCGGAATCGGAAGCGGCATCGGGAGCAGGGGTGTCGAACGGAGAAGTCACCCGTCCAGCATGCCAGCCCCGCCACCCCGGTGATCACGCGGTGCCGGGAGCCCGTACGACCCGCCCCGAACCACCCGAGCCGCCGCCATCTCCACCCCCGTCCCTACACGCCCCTGCCCCCGCACGCCCCTGCCCCTGCACACCCCCGCCCCCGCACACCGCCGCTCAGCGCAGCCGCTGCCGCAGTTCGTCGACGGCCGACCGGATGCCGGCGCTGTAGGCGTCCTCGGGGAGCGCGTCCAGGCTGCGCACGGCGCGTTCCAGCTGCTCGCGCGCGAGGTCGGGCTCGCCGAGCTTGAGGTGGTCCGAGGCCAGGTTGAGGTGCAGCGAGGGGTAGAACGCGCGCACCTGGAGGGCGGACTCGTAGGTCTGGGCACGCTCGGCGGTCAGCGAGTCGGCGGCGGCCAGCGCCCGCCGGTCCCACTCCAGCTCGTCCTGCGGATGGTCCTGTAGGTCGGCCAGGTAATGGGCGAGGACGCAGCGGTGGAAGACGTCGCCCCGCTCGCCGAGCGCCGCCCAGAGCGCCTCGAAGCTGGCCCGCGCCTCGGCCGTCCGCCCGCGCTGGGCGGCCTGCACGCCGTCCAGTCCGAGCGCGATCCGGGCGAGCACCTGGTCGTCCCGGCCCGCCGGACCGTCTGCCCGGGCCGGACCGTCCGCCCCGTCCGGTCCCCCGGGTACCGCACGCACATCAGACGTATCGGACATGCCCGCAGCCTAGTCGCCCACCCGTCGCAGCGCCCGAAGAGCACTTCGCACCATCCCGACCAGGGCCAACCCGGCCCGACGGCCGGTCAGCGCCGGTAGCCGCGCTGCGGGTCCCGCGCCTCCGCGTCCTCGTACGTCAGGAACCAGCCCTCCGGGTGCGTGGCCGCCAGCAGCACCTCGGTGCGCTGCTCGGCGCCCAGCTCCGGGTCGCCGTCGTCCGGTCCGTAGACGCCGAACAGTTCGTCGTGACAGCCGTCCCAGTCGTAGTCGTACAGGTCGGCCGGCAGGTCGCCCATCATGTCGGCCACCGACTCGGGCTGCGCGCCGAGCAGGGCCCGGGCGTCCACCAGGGCCATCCGCAGCCCGATGTCCTCGGCCAGACATCGCGGCAGCGGCCATTCACCGAGCGCGAGGTCGTCGGCCAGGTCGTCGAAGGCCCGGGCCATGGCGCGGCGCCAGTTCCGGTGCAGCCGCCAGGTGCGCTGGGGCAGGCGGGCGTAGACCGCCCAGTCGGCGTCCTCGCCGTCGACGACCGGGTCGTCACCGTGCTCGTCGAAGTCGTCGTAGGCGGCGTCGGCCAGGCCGATCAGCTGGGCGTGCAGGAGGCAGGCGGTGCGCGGGGTGAGGGTCCAGTCCGCGCCGGCGCCGCCGTCCTCGTCCTCGTCGCCCTCCAGCGGGAACAGCTCGGCGAAGTCCGGCGCGAAGTCCTCGGTGACGCTGATCTCCAGCGTGCCGCCGATCGCCTCGACCCCGGGGATCGCGGCCACCAGCCGGTCCGGGTGCAGCAGTGCGCCGAGCGCCGCGTTGGCGTCCTCGGAGACCTCGCGCAGCAGCTCGCGGCGCTGGCCGACCGGGTCGACGCCCTCGAACACCAGCTCCTCGACGGCCCTGATCGCGGCGGCGCGCAGCGCCGGCCAGTCGGTGATCCGCAGGCCCAGCACCACCGTCGCCTCGATCTCCTGCGCGCCGGAGTCCTCCGCCGCGCCCGGCCCCTGTGGATGATCGCTTCGCTCGCCCATGGGGCTACGGTACGGCCTTTCGGCCGCCCGATCACCGGTCTGAACCAGCTTCTGGACCCCTTCTCGGCCATCGCCCGGCCCCGCCTCGATCACTCGGACGTACGACACGGCAGGATGGACCCATGGCTGACATCAACGAGTACGGCGGCGGGCAGGGCCCGAACGCCGACGTCCTGGTCGTGACCACCAACGACATCCCCGGCTTCCGGGTCGATCATGTGATCGGCGAGGTCTTCGGACTGACCGTGCGCAGCCGCCACCTCGGCAGCCAGATCGGCGCCGGACTGAAGTCGCTGATCGGCGGCGAGCTGCGGGGCCTGACGAAGACCCTGGTCGAGAGCCGCAACGAGGCGATGCAGCGGCTGATCGAGCAGACCAAGGCGCGCGGCGGGAACGCGGTGCTGATGATGCGCTTCGACGTGACGGAGGCGGCGGACGTCGGCACCGAGGTCTGCGCCTACGGCACGGCCGCGGTGATCTCCCCGGCCGTCTGACGCGTCGCCCGCGCGGGGCGCCACGCGGCGGGACCGCAAGCACCCGCGGACGCGGGAACACCCGCCGCACCCCCGATGTTTCACCGGCGTGACTGTTTACGGTGCAACCAATGGCGGGCAGCGGCACGCGGACGTCCTGGTAGTGGACGTCCACGTGGTGGACGTCCACGTGGTGGACGTCCTGGTGGTGGGCGCCGGACAGGCCGGACTGTCCGCCGCCTACCACCTCCGCCGCCGCGGCTTCGCCCCCTACCGGGCGGACGCCGACGGCGGCTTCGTCGTGCTCGACGCCAACCCCGCGCCGGGCGGCGCCTGGGCGCACCGCTCACCGTCCCTGCGGATGGCCACCGTGCACGGTTTCCACGACCTCCCGGACGCCGAACTCCCCGCGCCCGACCCCGAGGCCCCGGCGCGCGAGGTCGTGCCGGGGTACTTCGCGGCGTACGAGGCCCGGCACGCGCTCCCGGTCGTACGCCCCGTCGCCGTTCGCGCGGTGCGCGCCGAGTCGGACCGCCCGGACTCCCGGCTGCTGGTCGAGACCGACCACGGCACCTGGTCCACGCGGGCGTTGATCAACGCCACCGGCACCTGGACCCGCCCGTTCCTGCCCCACTACCCGGGCCACTTCGCCGGTCGCCAGCTGCACTACGCCGACTACCGCGGCCCCGGGGAGTTCGCCGGCCGGCGCGTCCTGGTGGTGGGCGGGGGCGCTTCGGCGATCCAGGTGCTGTCCGAGGTGGCGGCGGTCGGCGAGACGGCCTGGGTCACCCGGACCCCGCCCGTCTACCACGAGGGGCCGTTCACCCCCGAGTACGGACGCACGGTGGTCGCCAAGGTCGAGGAACGGGTCCGGCAGGGCCTGCCGGTGCGCAGCGTGGTGAGCGTCACCGGGCTCGGCCCGTCCGTCGCCTACCGGCGTGCCGAGGAACTGGGCGCCCTGCACCGCCGCCCGATGTTCGACCGGCTCACCGAGCACGGCGTCGCCTGGGGGGAGGAGGAGCTGGCGGTGGACGCGATCGTGTGGGCCACCGGCTTCCGCCCGGAGGTCGGCCACCTGGCCCCGCTCGGGCTGCGCTCCCCCGGCGGCGGCATCGCGCTCACCGGCACCCGTGCCACCGCCGACCCGCGCGTCCACCTGGTCGGCTACGGCCCGTCCGCCAGCACCATCGGCGCCAACCGGGCCGGTCGCGCCGCCGTCAGCGACCTCGTCCACCTGCTCGGCGACCCGGCCAGGCTGCCCGCCCCGGCCGTGGTCTGAAGCAGTCGGGAGGGGAAGGGCGGGGCGGTCGGCCGCTCAGCGGTCGTAGTCGACCGTCACCCGGTCGGTGATCGGGCGGGCCTGGCAGGTGAGGACGTAGCCGGCAGCCAGCTCCTTCTCCTCCAGCGCGAAGTTGCGGCGCATCTCGACCTCGCCCTCGGTGACCAGCGCACGGCAGGTGCCGCAGACCCCGCCCTTGCAGGCGAACGGCAGGTCGGGGCGGGAGCGCTGGGCACCGTCCAGGATCGAGCGGTCGCACGGCAGGGAGAGCGTGCTGCCGCGCCCGTCCAGGACGACGGTGACCTCGCTGTGCGGGCCGTCGGCCGCTCCCGCCGCGCCGTCCCGGTCCTCCGGTCGCTCGGACACCGGCTCGTCCTCGGCGTGGAACAGTTCCTGGTGCACGCGCTCGCCCGGCACGCCCAGCCCGGCGAGCAGCTCCTTCGCCCCCGCGACCATCCCGAACGGGCCGCACAGCCACCAGTGCCCGACGCTCCCGACATCCACCAGCGCCCCCAGCAGCGCCCCCACCCGCTCCGGGTCCAGCCGCCCGCTGAGCAGTTCGGCGTCACGGGTCTCCCGGGACAGGACGTGGACCAGCTGGAAGCGGCCGAGGTAGCGGTCCTTCAGGTCGGCCAGCTCGTCCGCGAACATCACGGTGTCGCTGCGCCGGTTGCCGTACAGCAGGGTGACGGTGGAGCTGCGGTCGGCGGCCAGGACGGACGCGGCGATCGACAGCATCGGGGTGATGCCGGAACCGGCCGCGAGCAGCACGTGCTCGGCCGGAACGCCGAGGTCGGGGGTGAACAGGCCCGACGGCGTCAGCACGTCCACCTCCTCGCCCGGCCCCGCGTCCCGGACCAGCCACCGGGAGAACAGCCCGCCGGGCACCTCCCGGACGGCAATCCGCAGCGGCCCGTCGGCGGGGGCGCAGATCGAGTACGAGCGGCGCTCGTCGACGCCCTCCACCACCTTGCGCAGCGTCAGGGTCTGCCCCGGCCGGAATACGAAGTCCGCCGCGAGCCCGTCCGGCACCTCGAAGGTCACCGCCACGGCGTCGTCGCAGAGCCGCTCGACCCGCTCGATCCGCAGCCGGTGGAAGGTCGGGCGGCGGGCGGGGCGCAGCGTGGACACCGCGGCCTCAGCGGGAGTGTCGGCGTGCGCGGCGGCGGAGGCTTCGGTCTGGGATGCGTCGGCCTGGGACGCGGCGGGCTGGGAGGCGTCGGCCTGGGACGCGGCGGGCGAAGCGGCGGGCATTCAGATCTCCTTGACGCGTTCGAACGGCTCCCGGCAGGCGCGGCAGCGCCAGAGCGCCTTGCAGGCGGTGGAACCGAAGCGGGACAGCTCCTCCGTGTCCGCACCGCCGCAGCGCGGGCAGGGCACGGGGGCGGCTGCGGAAGCGAAAGCGGCAGCGGAGGTGCCGGCCGGAGCGGCGGTGCGGGTGGGACCGAGCGCGAGCGGGACCGGGCCGGCCACGCCGGCGGCGGAGGTCGGACGCGGCGGGGCGATACCCGCCTCGACGAGTTTGCGGCGGCCCTCGGCGGTGATCAGATCGGTCGACCACGGCGGATCCAGCCGCAGCCGGACCCGGACGTCCCGGTACCCGGCCGCGCGCAGCCGGCGGTCCACGTCTGCGGCCATCTCGGCCACGGCGGGGCAACCCGAGTAGGTCGGGGTCAGCCAGGCGGTCACCGCGCCGTCGTCCACCGCCACCTCGGCCAGCACGCCCAGGTCGGCCAGGGTCAGCATGGGCAGCTCCGGGTCCGGCACGGCCGCCGCGACCTCCCAGGCCGTCCCGCGCTCCGTCAGCGCCGCGCTCACCACGTCGCCCCCGGGTGCGCGCGGGCCAGCACCTGGAATTCGGCGAGCAGCGGGCCGAGCGCCTCGGTGTGCACGCCGTCCCGGCCGGCCCGGCCGAGCACGGTGGCCAGCGACCGCACGTCCGGTACGGTCAGCCCGGCCTCGGCGAGAACGGCGCCGAGCGAGCGCAGCACCGGTTCGCGCAGCGCCGCCGGATCGGCGCCCGTCCGCAGCTCCACCGGGTGGGCCGTGAACAGTTCCTCCAGCAGCGGCCAGAGCGCGTCCAGCCCGGCCTGCATCCGCGCCGAGGAGTACGGCGTGCCGTCACCGAGCCGAAGCGTCCAGGCGGTGGCGTACTCGCGGTGGTACGCCAGCTCCTTGACGCCCCGGGCGGCGACCGCCGCCAGCACCGGGTCCGGGTGCGCGCTCAGCGCCTCGTACAGGGCGCAGCGCGCGGTGGCGAACAGCAGCAGCCGGGCGATCGAGTGGGCGAAGTCGCCGTTCGGGGCCTCGACCAGCCGGACGTTGCGGAACTCGTGGTCCTCCCGCCAGTACGCCAGGTCGTCCTCGGTGCGGCCGGAGCCGTCCGCCTGGCCGGCCCGGGTGAGCAGCAGCCGGGCCTGGCCGAGCAGGTCGAGGCCCAGGTTGGCGAGCGCGACCTCCTCCTCCAGTTCGGGCGCCCGGGTGCACCACTCGATCAGGCGCTGGGAGAGGATCAGGGCGTCGTCTCCGAGCATCAGGCAGTAGGCGGCGAGGTCCGCGCCGTCCACTCCGGCGGGCACGGCGGTGTCCACGCCGAGCAGCGGGTCGGCGAAGCCCGTCCCGTACGCCCAGCGGCCCTCGCCCTCGGGGCCGGGCGTGGCTTCGGCGAGGCCGAGGTAGACGTGGTCGTCGGCGTCGACGTCAGCGTCGGCCTGCGTGCTGTGGTCCTGCATGGCGGTTCCCCCGTCAGATGTGCGGGACATCCTCGGGGATGTCGTAGAAGGTCGGGTGGCGGTAGACCTTGTCCCCGCTGGGCTCGAAGAACGGGTCGCGCTCGTCCGGGGTGGAGGCGGTGATCGCGTCCGAGCGGACCACCCAGAGGCTGACGCCCTCGTTGCGGCGGGTGTAGAGGTCGCGGGCGGCGAGCAGGGCCATCCGGTCGTCGGCCGCGTGCAGCGAACCGACGTGGACGTGGTTCAGCCCGCGCCGGGGGCGCACGAACACCTCGTACAGCGGCCAGCCGGCCTTGGACTCGGTCACTTTCCGTTCTCCTGTTCCGTGGGCTCGCCCGTACGCCCGGGCTGCCCGGCTTCGACGGGCGGTTCGGATCCGGTGGGCTGCCCGGGTTCGGCGGACTGTTCGGCGCGGCGCTTGGCCGCGTAGGCGACGGCCGCCTCACGGACCCAGGCACCGTCCTCGTGCGCCGTCCGGCGGCGGTCGACCCGCTGGGCGTTGCACGGGCCCTGGCCGTGGATGACCCTGGTCAGCTCGGACCAGTCCGGCTCGCCGAAGTCCCAGCCGCCGCGTTCCTCGTTCCGGCGCAGCTCGGGATCCGGGAGCGTGACGCCCAGGTGCTCGGCCTGCGGGACGGTCATGTCGACGAAGCGCTGACGCAGCTCGTCGTTGGTGTGCCGCTTGATCCGCCAGGCCATCGAGCGGGCGGTGTTCGGCGAGTCGGCGTCCGGGGGCCCGAACATCATCAGAGACGGCCACCACCAGCGGTCCACCGCGTCCTGGACCATCCGGCGCTGCGCCTCGGTGCCGCGCATCAGTGTCAGCAGCAGCTCGTAGCCCTGCCGCTGGTGGAACGACTCCTCCTTGCAGATCCGCACCATCGCGCGGGCGTACGGGCCGTAGCTGCAGCGGCACAGCGGGACCTGGTTGCAGATCGCGGCGCCGTCGACCAGCCAGCCGATCACACCGACGTCGGCGAAGGTGAGGGTCGGGTAGTTGAAGATCGAGGAGTACTTCTGCCGGCCGGAGATCAGCTTCTCGGTCAGCTCGGCGCGGTCGACACCCAGGGTCTCGGCGGCGGCGTAGAGGTAGAGGCCGTGGCCGGCCTCGTCCTGGGCCTTGGCGAGCAGGATCGCCTTGCGGCGCAGCGAGGGGGCGCGGGTGAGCCAGTTGCCCTCGGGCTGCATGCCGATGATCTCGGAGTGGGCGTGCTGGGCGATCTGGCGGACCAACGTGGCCCGGTAGGCGTCGGGCATCCAGTCCCTGGGCTCGATCCGCTGCTCGGCGGCGACGACCGCCTCGAACCGGTCCTCCAGCGCCTGCGCGGGGACCGCCTCGGCCACCTCTGCTGTCACCACGATCACCTCTCGTGTCCCGCGCCGGCGCCCGCGGCGCCAACCGACTGACCGTTCGGTCGGTACCATTCTGCGCGGCAAGGTGGAGGGATGGCAAGGGACGCGGGTGAGGGGCGGGGTTTCGGGCGGCGGACAGTCGTCGACGGGCGGGCTGCCGCGAGCGGGTGGGCAACAAACAGATAACAGCTAACAGATTTCATTATCTGTTAGCTGTTATCTGTCAGCTGTTACTTGTCATCCGTCTTCTGTTCTCTGTTCCCTGCTCCCTGCTCCCTGCTCCCTGTTCGCCGACAGCCCCCGGCCGCCGGCAGCCCGCTCAACCCTCCGTGCGGTCGCGCAGCCTCGGCAGCGGTACGGCGAGGAGCGCGGCCAGCAGGGCGATCCGGGGTGCCAGCTGGTCGAGCCGGATGTGCTCGTGCCGGGCGTGAGCACCGGCACCGACCGCGCCGAAGCCGTCCAGCGTCGGCAGCCCGCGCGAGCCCGGCAGATTGGTGTCCCCCGCGCCGCCCGCCGGACCGCCGTCCAGCTGCTGCCCGAGCACCGCGGCGAGTGAACGAACGTGCCGCAGCAGCGGGTTGCCGGTGCGCTCGGGCCACGCCGGACGGCTGGACAGCACCTCGGTCCGGACCCTGGCCCCCGGGCGCAGCGCGGTGAGCCGAGCCAGGTTGTCGAGCGTACGGCGCTGCGCCTCGACGGTGGAGAACCGCAGGCCGAGCTCGGCCTCGGCCCGGCCCGCGACCACGTTGGCCCGCGAACCCCCGCTGATCCGACCGGCGTTGAGCTCCGTCCCCGGCTGTCCCGCGAGGCCGCGGACGACGACGAGCTGGTCGACGAGTTCGTCGACCGCCGACACCCCGTCGTGGGCGTCGTTGCCCGCGTGGGCCTCACGCCCGGTGACCGTGAGCCGGACCCGAGTGCTGCCGCGCCGGGCCGTCTTCAACCGGCCGTCGGGGTGCGGAGGTTCGAGCCCGAGGACCGCGGCCGCACCGCGCAACTGGCGCTCGACCAGGCGCCGTCCGTCCGGACTGCCGACCTCCTCGTCGGAGACGACGACCAGCCGGACGGCGCGGTGCGGCCGCTGCCCGAGGTCGGCGAGCAGGGCGAACGCGCCTTCCAGGATGGCGAGTCCGCCCTTCATGTCGACGACGCCGGGGCCGCTGAGCAGACCGTCCTGCTCGGTGACCGGCCAGTCGGCGAGGGTGCCCACCGGCCAGACGGTGTCGTGGTGGCCGACGATCAACAGGTGCGGCAGCGTCTCGTCCTGTCCCTCCCACTCCAGGACCAGGTGGTCACCGGCCGGCCCGGGCTCGCGTCGCGCGGTGGCACCGGTGGCGCTGAAACCGGCGCTCAACTCCTCGGCGAGAGCGTCGAGTCGGGGCACGTCTCCGCTGGGCGACTCGATCCGGGCCAGGTCCGTGCACCGGCGCCGGACGGCCCCGGCCAGCGTACGGGCGCGGGTGCTGAGGGCCTGCGGCAGGCCGGGGAGTGCGGCGGTCGCGGCAGCGGTGGCCGAGGCCGTGACGGTGGCCGTGACCGTGGCCGTGGCATGAGCGGTAGCAGTAGCGGTAGCGGTGAGGGCCTCACCGTCAGCAGCGGCCGGGAGGTCGACGGGGGCGCGGTCCGAGGCAGGGGCGGGCGCGGGGGCGGAGTCACCGTCGGGGGCGGCGGCACTCGGCGCGGCGGGCGACCCGACGATCTGGGGACTCAACGTTCGCCTCCGCGGCCGCCGCCGGTATTCAGCGGCCGGACCGGCCGGCCACCCCAACCCGGCTGCCAGGCCCGGCCGGACCGCGCCGATCGACCGGGATGGTGCCCGGCCCTTCGGAACGGACCGTCTGGCCCAAGTGCGGTGGAACGGCTGGGCGGCGTGCTTGGCATTGCGTCCTCCTCGCTCGATCCGGTGGCCCCGGTCCGCCCGGGGCCCCGTGGACGGCGGCTTCCTGACGGCGGGCGCAACGGGCCGGACCGCCGCAGGGAAGCCGAGATGTGAGCCTAGAAGAACCGTTCGGCTTCCTGCGAGGTGGCCCTGCTCCCAGCGTGCCGGGACCGGGCCCTCAGCCTCGGACACCCGTCGGAGAACAGCGGCGGGCGCGCGGCGCGCGGGCCTGGATCGGCGCGCGGGCGCGGTCGCCGGATCGCGCCCATCTCCACCATGGACCCGCCGCCCGGGTTCGGCAGCGCAAACCGCCAAGGCGCGGGATTTCCACGCCGGATGGGTGACAACGGCTCAGCGCGCGGTACGAACCGGGAGCACGCGACCGGCTCAGGGGGAGCCCGGTCCGACGCCCCGGGAACACTCGCGTGAACACCGGACGACATGACGCCTCACTCACCACCGCGCGCACCACCGGGCGTCGCGCATCGGCAGGACCAGCGACCACACGAGCCACGACGGCACCGCACCACCGCACCGCACCGCCCCACAGCGCCCGGTACCGGCTCAGGCGCCGTCCCCGACCAGCCCGGAATCGCGCGCGAGCAGCGCGGCCTGGACCCGGTTGCCGACGCCCAACCCGGTCAGGATCCGGCTGACGTGCGCCTTCACGGTGCTCTCGCGCATCCCGAGGACGCCGGCGATCTCCGCGTTGGAGAGCCCGTCGGCGAGTTCGCGCAGCACGTCGGTCTCGCGCGGGGTCAGCCCGGCGACCCGGTTGCGGGCGGCGACCGACCGGGGCGCGCCGGTGCGGTGGTAGCGGTCGATCAGTCGCCGCGCGGCCGCAGGGTGCAGCATCCCCTGACCGCCGGCGACGACGTGGACGGCCCGGGCGATCTCGGCGGGCGGGGTGTCCTTGAGCAGGAAGCCGTCGGCCCCGGCGGCGAGCGCCTGGTACACGTACTCGTCGAGGTCGAAGGTGGTGAGCGCGATCACGCGCGGGGCGTCGGGCAGTTCGCGCAGGCGCCTGGTGGCGGCGATGCCGTCGAGCCTGGGCATCCGGATGTCCATGAGCGCCACGTCGATCCGCTGGCTGCGGGCGAGTTCGACGGCCTGCAGTCCGTCGGTGGCCTCGGCGACCACGGTGAGGGCCGGGTCCTGGGCGAGCAGGTCGACGAGGCCGAGCCGCACCAGCGCGTCGTCGTCGACCACCATCGTGCGAATCATTCGGCGTCCTTCGGCTGCGGGGTCGGGGAGGGGGCAAGGGCCGGGGAAGGCCCGGATCCGGGGTCGTGTCCCGGTTCTGGGCCCGGTTCTGGGCCCGGTCCTGGCACGGGTCCTGGCACGGTCCGCGGCGGGCGCTCCGGTGCGGGCAGGCGGGCTGCGAGCCGGAAGCCGCCACCACCGTCCGGTCCCGCGTCGAGGTAGCCGCCGAGCGCGTCGACCCGTTCGGCGAGCCCCACCAGACCGTACCCGCCGCCGGTGCCCGGCCCGTTCGGCGACGCCTCCCCCGGACCGTTGCGGACCTCGACGGTGGTTGCCGGGGCGCCGTAGCGGACCCGGACGGTGACGGGCGCGGCGTGCGCGTACTTGCGGGCGTTGGTCAGCGCCTCCTGGACCAGGCGGTGCACGGCCAGCCGGTGGGTGGTGGGGACGGTCTCCGGGTCGCCGGAGAGGGCCAGTTCGACCTCTTGCCCGGCCGAAGTGGCCTCACCGACGAGTTCGGTGAGGTCGCGCAGCGCGGGCGCCGGGACGCACGCCGGGACGGGCACCGGGACGCGCGCCACCCGGGGCGGTGCGGCCGGCACCTCCTCGGCGGCCGGTGCTGTCGGCGGGTCGGCCCGCAGGGCGCCGAGGACGTCACGCAGGTCGTCGAGCGAGTGGGCGGCGGTGGTGCGCAGCAGTTCGAGGCGGTGGGTGAGCCGGTCCGGGTCGGCGGCGACGGTACCGGCGAGGGCCTGGTCGCGCAGCACCCCGGCGTGCAGCACCAGCAGGCTGAGACGGTGGGCGAGCACGTCGTGCATCTCCCGGGCGATCCGGGCCCGTTCGGCGGCCTGGGCCCGTTCGGCGCGCAACTCGCGCTCCCGGCGCAGCGCGTCCACCTGCTCGTGCAGGGTGCGGATCAGCACCCTGCGGCCGTGCAGCCACAGGCCGAAGGACAAGGTCGCCGCCTGAACGAGGAGTTGGGATCCGGTGGTGCCCGCCCAGCCGACCAGCGAATCGGCTCGGGTCGCGCCCACCATCGCGATGAGGGCGCCGCCGGCCGCCGCCGGGCCGGTCCGGCCGAGGGAGGCGAGGTAGTAGACGCTGAACAGCCCGGGAAAGGCGCGGTTGAACAGGCCGCCGGTGAGCACCGGCAGGACGGCGGAGGCCATCGGGTAGCGGCGGGCGAACAGCAGGGAGAGCGAGGCGAGGACGGCCACGACGGTCCGGGGCAGCCGAAACGGCTCATCGGCGTGGACCCACTGGGAGAGGCCCTCCTCGGCGGTGAGCGCGAGGATGCCGAGCAGCAGCAGGGTTTCGCTCCACAGCCGGCGGCCCGGGCCGTACCAGCCCAACAGGCCTGCGCGCATCGGGCCGCTCCCGTCCTCTCGCATCGGGCTCCCTCCGCGCTCGCTCCGTCCGTCCGTCGCCTGTCCGTCCGTCCGTCCGGCTCGATGTTACGGGCGGGCGGCGGGCGGGTGCCCCCTTCTCCCGGGTACCCGCACCCTCGACTTTCGTCGGGGGTACGCGTCGCTCGTCGGCCGATTCGGGGTGCGGCGGGGCTGCCTAGCGTCGAAGGCATGACCACCGAACAGCTCCGCCCGCGCCCCGACTTCCTCACCCCGCAGCGCAGTTCACGGTCCGCCGGGGACCACCTGCTGTTCCTCGCCGAGGCCCTGCGCACCTTCCACGACACCGGAGCGCTGGCCCCGAGCGGTGAGGACCTCGTGAACGCCCTGGTGGTTCCGGCCACCAGCCGCCCGAATCGGCCGATCTCGGTGCTGGAAGTCGGCGCCGGGACGGGCGTGGTGACCCGCCGGCTGGCCCAAGTACTGCTCCCGGGCGACCGGCTGCACGTCGTCGAGGCGAACCCGCGCTTCGCCGACCGGCTGCGCGAGGACCCGGTGCTGGCCGCACGACGCCCGGGTGTCGCCCTGCGGCTGTCGGCCTGCCGGGTGGAGGAACTGCCCCAGGACCAGACGAACGTGACGGGCCGAGCCGGCGAGACGGACGAGCGGTACGACGTGATCGTGTCGGGCCTGCCGTTCACCAACTTCGAGCCGGCCCAGGTACGCCACCTCCTCGACCTCTACCTGCGGCTGCTTCTGCCCGGGGGCGAGCTGACGTACTTCGGCTACCTCGGCACGACGACGGCCCGCACCCTGTCCTCGGGGCCCCGGCAGAGCGCCCGCCACCGGGCAGTGGTGCGACTGCTGCGGCGGTTCGAGGCGGCGTACGGGCTGGGTGAGCGCACGGTGTGGCGCAACCTGCCGCCGGCCCGCGCCTACCTGCTGCGGTCACTGGGTGGGCGGGAGGACTGGGGTCCGGCCTCGCCGCCAGAGCCCCCGGCCGGCGAGGCCGCGGCCGGCGAGGCACTCGCGTACGAGAACCGCAGCCGGGCGGCCGATCGAGTCGGCGGGTGACAGATAACAGGTGACAGCTTTCAGATAACAGATAACAGACGACAGCGAACAGATTTTGAAATCTGTTCGCTGTCGTGTCATAGTGGACCCCGGGTCACCCCACCCATCGCCGCACCCACCCCTGGAGTCCCCGTGGCCACGACCTCCCGCCCCACGCAGCGCACCCTCGGCACCTCCGGACCGGTCACCTCCGCCCTCGGCCTCGGCTGCATGGGCATGTCTGACCTGTACGGCCCGGCCGACGAGGCCGAGAGCATCGCCACCATCCACGCCGCGATCGACGCCGGGGTCACCCTGCTCGACACCGGCGACTTCTACGGCATGGGCCACAACGAGCTGCTGATCCACGAGGCCCTGCGCGGCCGCGCCCGCGAGAGCGTGCAGATCAGCGTGAAGTTCGGCGCCCAGCGCGGCCCGGACGGCCAGTGGCTCGGCTACGACGCGAGCCCCGCCGCCACCAAGACCGCCCTCGCCTACACGCTGCGCCGACTGCGCACCGACCACATCGACGTCTACCGCCCCGCCCGCCTGGACCCGAACGTCCCGGTCGAGGAGACCGTCGGCGCCATCGCGGACCTGGTGAAGGCCGGCTACGTCCGTCACATCGGCCTGTCGGAGGTCGGCGCCGACACCCTGCGCCGCGCCGCCGCCGTCCACCCGATCAGCGACCTGCAGATCGAGTACTCGCTGATCTCCCGCTCGGTCGAGGACGCCATCCTCCCCACCGCCCGCGAGCTCGGCATCGGCATCACCGCCTACGGCGTGCTCTCGCGCGGCCTGCTCAGCGGCCACTGGGACCAGGGCCGCGCCCTGGCCGGCACCGACTTCCGTGGCCACAGTCCGCGCTTCCAGGGCAACAACCTGGCCCACAACCTCGCGCTCGTCGAGGCACTGCGCGCGGTGGCCTCCGCGAAGGAGGCGAGCGTCGCCCAGGTCGCCATCGCCTGGGTCGCCTCGCGCGGGGAGGACGTCGTTCCGCTGGTCGGCGCCCGCCGCCGCGACCGCCTCACCGAGGCGCTGGGCGCGCTGGACGTCACGCTCACCGCGGCCGACCTCGCGGCCATCGAGGCGGCCGTCCCCGCCGGCTCCGCAGCGGGCGACCGCTACGCTGCCGCCCAGATGGAGCACCTGGACAGCGAGCACTGACCCACCGGAACCGGCCCGACGGCCGGGGACGGCAGCACCACCCTCGACCGCACGACCCTAAGGACGGACCTCCCCGTGACCACGGACACCACACTCACCGCCGAGCAGATCCTGATCGCGGCGGAGGACGTCCTCCGGCGGTTCGGCCCGGCCAAGGCCACCGTCGTGGACGTCGCCCGGATCCTCGGCGTCAGCCACAGCAGCGTCTACCGCCACTTCCCGAGCAAGGCCGCGCTGCGCGAGGCGGTCACCCAGCGCTGGCTCGACCAGGCGCACCACCAGCTCGCCTTCATCTCGACCGAGGCCGGCTCGGCCGTCGAGCGGCTGCACCGCTGGCTGGTGACGCTGTTCGCGGCCAAGCGGAAGAAGGCGCTGGACGACCCGGAGCTGTTCGCCACCTACATGGTGCTGGTCGAGGAGAACAGCGGCATCGTCGAGGCGCACATCGACACCCTGGTCACCCAGATCGCCCAGATCGTCCAGGACGGCATGGAGAGCAAGGAGTTCAAGCTCGCCCACATCCTCTCCACGGCCCGCGCCGTCTTCGACGCCACCGGCCCCTTCCACGACCCGGCGTACGCGTCCTCGTGGTCCGAGCCGACCATCGAGGACCGTTTCGAGGCCCTCTGGAAGCTCATCCTCGGCGGCCTGCTCACCAAGTGACGCCCCTCCGAAGCCCCGGGCGCCCCTGAACCCGGACACCGACGGCCGGGCTCGCCGGCACCGGAGCGAAACCCGGTCGCCGGCGGGCCCGGCCGTCCGGCAGACTGCCGCGCACGGTTGATCTCACTTGGAGGACGACATGCGTCCGGCCCGTCCGACCCCTCCGCCCCGTCCAACCCGTCCGACCCTGGACAGTTTGCAGGGGCTCGCCCTCGGCGACGCCTTCGGCGACCGCTGGTTCTCGTGGCCGCTCGACGAGGCGCCCGCCGCGCTGGCCGCTCGCCGGCTCCGCCCGGCGCCCTGGTACTGGACCGACGACACCGCGATGGCGCTGGTCCTCGTCCGCCACCTGGCCTCCTGGGGCGAGGTCCGACAGGATGCGCTGGCCGGCGAGTTCGCCGAGGAGTACGCCCGCGAGTACGGGCGCAAGTACGGCCCGTCGATGCACCGGGTACTGCGTGAGATCGGCGCCGGCGGGGACTGGCGCGCCATCACCTCGCGCCAGTTCGAGGGTCAGGGCTCGTACGGGAACGGCGCCGCGATGCGGGTCGCCCCACTGGGCGCCTGGTTCGCAGACGACCTGGACGCCGTCGCCCGGCAGGCCGAACTCCAGGCGCTCACCACGCACTTCCACCCGGAGGCGGTCGCGGGCGCGGTGGCAGTCGCCCTCGCCACGGCACTCGCTGTCCGCAGCCGGGGCCAAAACCCCCACGGCCGTGCCGAGTTGCTGGCGGAGGTGGCCGGGCGTCTGCCGGACGGCGAAGTGCGCTCCGGTCTACGGATCGCCGCCCGGCTGCCCGGACACACGAGCGTCCGGCAGGCCGCCAACGTACTCGGCTCCGGGTTCATGATCTCCGCCCCGGACACCGTCCCGTTCGCCCTCTGGTCCGCCGCCGGGCACCTGGACTCACTTCCCGAGGTCATCTGGCACACCCTGGAGGGCTGGGGCGACATGGACACCACCTGCGCGATCGCCGCCGGGGCGGTCGCCGCTCGCACCGGCCTCGCCGAGGTGCCGACCGCCTGGCTGGCCGCCCGCGAGGACCTGCCGGAGTGGGTCGCGGAGGCGTCGGCACCGACGCGCTGAGCCGAGCCGGCCGCCCCGTGGGCCTGGCCGGCTCGGCTGTGCGACACCGTGTCCGCGTCGGCGCGGGGCCGGTTCCCGGCGCTCGGGCTAGCGTCGGGAGCTGCCGAACACCAGCCGGTAGATGATCAGCAGCACCAGGGCCCCGCCGATCGCCGACACCCAGGTCGCCATGTCGAAGAAGTGCGCCGTCACCGACCTGTGCAGGAAGTGCGAGGCGATCCAACCGCCCACGAAGGAGCCGGCGATACCGATCAGGGTTGTCACGATCAGGCCGCCCGGGTCCTTCCCCGGCAGCAGCAGCTTGGCCAGTGCCCCCGCCAGCAGGCCAAGCACGATCCACGCGACGATGCTCATCTGTCCCTCCCGTCCACGGCGCGGCGGCCCCGTTCCGCCGCTCTGCCAGGAAGGACGCCGCCCACCACCGCCCGGTTCCGGCGCCGCGGGAGCACCGGCCCGAACCGGCCACCCCGGACCGGGCCGCTCCGGGCACGGCACCTTTCCGGCGGGGCGCCCGCGCCGGGATACTGCGGCCATGCGCATCCTGATCGCCACCGCCGGATCCCGGGGCGACGTGGCCCCGTTCACCGGGCTCGGCGCCCGCCTCCAGGCGGCCGGCCATCAGGTGGCCGTCGCAACCCACGCCACCTTCGCCGCCTCGGTGCGGACCGCAGGGCTGGAGTTCCGCCCGCTGCCGGTCGACCCGCGCGCCGAACTCGCCTCCGCCGAGGGGCGGCGCCTGCTCCAGGCCGGCACCGGACCTCGCGCCGTCCTGCAACTTCTACAGCTGGGGCGGAAGTTCATGCCGGAGCTCGCCGACGGCATCGCCGACGCCACGGCACTCGGCACCGACCTGCTGCTCACCACCAGCACCACCAGCCCGCTCGGCCAGGTCGCCGCCGAGGCTGCGGGCATTCCCAGCATCGGCCTACACCTCCAACCCCTCTCCCCCACCAGGGAGTTCGCGCCCGCTGTCACCGGTGCCCGCTCACTCGGCCGCCCGGGCAACCTGCTCGCGGGGCACGCCGTCCAGGTCGCGACCGACCAGCTCTTCGCCCCCGCCGTACGCGGGCTGCGGCGCCGCCTCGGCCTACCGCCGCTCGGCGCCGCCCACGCCAGGCGCAAGTACCCCGTCCTGCACGGGTTTTCGCCCGCCGTGGTCCCGCGGCCCGCCGACTGGCGCCCGGGGCTGGACGTGGCCGGTTACTGGTGGCCGGTACGGGATCCGGACTGGCACCCCCCGGCCCGACTGCTCGACTTCCTCGCCGCCGGACCGCCGCCGGTCTTCGTCGGCTTCGGCAGCCTGGTCGTCCCCGACCCCGGCCGGCTCACCGCGACGGTGGTCGCCGCGGTCCGCGCCGCCCGGGTCCGGGCCGTCCTGCAGTCGGGCTGGAGCGACCTCGGAGCCGGCGAGGCGGAGGACGTCCTGACCATCGGCGACGCCCCGCACGACTGGCTGTTCCCCCGCATGGCCGCCGTGATCCACCACGCCGGCGCCGGCACGACCGCCGCCACCCTGCGCTGCGGCACGCCGGCCGTACCGGTACCCGCACAGCTCGACGCCCCGTTCTGGTCCGACCGGCTCACCCGCCTCGGCGTCTCCCCCGGGCCGGTACCGCTGCACGCCCTCACCGCCGCACGCCTCGCCGCCGCCATCCGCCAGGCCCTCGACGACCCCCGCTACCGCGACCAGGCCCGGGCGGCGGCCGCCACGCTCGCGGCCGAGGACGGTGCGGCGAAGGTGCTCGCGGCCGTCGACCGGGCAGCGACTGGCGAATGACAGCGGGCAAACGGCAGTGAACAAGTAACAGTGAACAGCAAACAGATGACAGATTTCGAAATCTGTCATCTGTTTGCTGTTATCCGTCCGCTGTCACTTGTCAGCCGTCCGCCGCCGTCCGCCCGTGGCGCCCGCCCACCCGCCGGGCACCCGGGACAGCGCCCAGCACGAGGTACAGCACCGAGGCCGACCCGAAGCCGACCGCCCAGCCGTAGTCGGCCAGCGGCTTGAACACGGGCAGCAGCCCGTCCGCCGGGAACGGCCCGCCGTACGAGCCGCCGATCGCCAGGACGCCCCCGACCAGCAGTGCCGTCACCGCCCGCCAGTTCCACCCGCCCGCGTACCAGTAGGCCCCGCCCGGCTGGTACAGCTCGGCGAGTTGCAGCCGGGTGCCACGCAGCACCCAGTAGTCGGCGATCAGGACCCCGGCCACCGTCCCGAGCAGGCCGCCGACCACACCCAGCCAGGTGAAGATGTACACGTGCGGGTCGGAGATCAGCCTCCACGGGAAGATCGCGATCCCGACGACGCCGGTGATCAGCGCCCCGGTACGGAAGTCGACCAGCCGGGGCAGCAGGTTGGCGAGGTCGTAGGCCGGCGAGACGACGTTGGCGGCGATGTTCACCGACAGCGTCGCGATCAGGACGGTCAGCAGCGCGAACAGGATGCCGA
Source organism: Kitasatospora sp. NPDC088779 (assembly GCF_040685395.1). Taxonomy (NCBI): domain Bacteria; kingdom Bacillati; phylum Actinomycetota; class Actinomycetes; order Kitasatosporales; family Streptomycetaceae; genus Kitasatospora; species Kitasatospora sp. NPDC088779. The sequence continues at coordinate 131,729 of NZ_JBFBHW010000002.1, forward strand.
CCGGGTTCTCCATCTTCGCGGCGAGTTCGATCGGATCCCACACCGGTGCGCCGTAGACGGCCTGCGAGCCGGAGGTGACGAGGACGGACAGCAGCGCGAAGAGCGTCATCGTGGTCGGCAGGCCGAGCGCCTGCCCGCGGATCTGGGCGCGCTGGCTGCCCCCGAAGCGGGTGAAGTCGGGGATGTTGAGCGACAGGGTCGACCAGAACCCGATCATGCCCATCAGCGCGGGGAAGAAGACCTTCCAGAACCCGCCGCCCCAGCCCAGTTCGGACGGCTGGTCGAGCAACGGACCGAACCCGCCCGCCTTCACGGTGATCCATGCCAGCAGCGCCAGCGCGCCGACGATCACGAACGGCGCGGCCCAGTTCTCGAACCGCCGGAGGGTCTCCATCCCACGGGCGATGATGGCCATCTCGATCAGCCAGAACAGCAGGAACGACACCCACTGCGTCCATGGATAGCCGCCGAACTCCGCTGCCGTGCGCCAGGATTCTCCCAGCAGCTTGCCGGCCAGCAGGAAGATCCCCTCGCCGCCGATCCAGCTCTGGATGCCGAACCAGGCGCAGGCCACCGCCGCCCGGATGAGCGCGGGCAGGTTGGCGCCGCGCAGTCCGAACGCGGCCCGGGCGAACACCGGGAACGGAATGCCGTACTTCGTCCCGGCGTGCCCGGTGAGCAGCATCGGCACGAGCACCACGAGGTTGGCGAGCGCGATGGTCAGCACGGCCTGCTTCCAGTCCATGCCGAGCGCGACGAGCCCCGAGGCGAGCGTCCAGGACGGGATGTTGTGGGCCATGCCGACCCAGAGCGCCAGGAAGTTGTAGGTGGTCCAGGTGCGCCGTGCCACCGGGACCGGCCGCAGGTCGTCGTTGGTGAAGCCGTTGGACGGCAACTCTCCTGCGGCCGGTTCGAGTTCGACCCGGCCGTCGGAGTGATGCCGCTGCCCGCCGCCGCTGGTCGCGGTGTCGGCCATGGTCAACTCCCCTCCGCGTGAATGGCGTTACGTCTGGGGTTGGCGGGACAGGTGCGGGATGACGTCGGTCCCGTAGGCGTCGATGGTGGCCTCGACGGCGTCGTGCATGGCGTAGACGGCGAACTGGTCGACGCCGAGGGAGCGGAGGTGCTCCAGGCGGGCGAGTTGGGCCTGCGGCGGGCCGATGAGGCAGAAGCGGTCGACGATCTCGTCCGGCACGAAGGCGGTGTCGGGGTTCCCGGCCCGGCCGTGGTGGCTGTAGTCGTAGCCCTGGCGGCCCTTGATGTAGTCGGTGAGGGCCTCCGGGACGAGCTCGGAGTGTGCGCCGTAGTGGCTGACCAGGTCGGCCACGTGGTTGCCGACCATCCCGCCGAACCAGCGGCACTGCTCCCGGGCGTGGGCGAGCGCGGCGGGCGAGTCGTCGGCGGTCACGTAGGCGGGGGCGGCGACGCAGATGGTGACGGCGTCCGGGTCCCGGCCGGCCTCGGCCGCTGCGGACCGCACCGCCTTGACCATGTACTCGGTGAGGTACGGGTCGGCCAGCTGGAGGATGAATCCGTCGGCCTGACGACCGGTCAGTGCGAGCGCCTTCGGCCCGTACGCGCCCATCCAGATGGGGAGTTGGGCGCCTGGGCCGACCCACGGAAGGTGCATCTCGGTGCCGTCCACCTCGACCGTCCGCCCCTCGGCCAGCTCCTTGATGGCGTGCATGGCCTGGGAGAGCCGGGCGAGGGTGGCGGGGTGGCGTCCGGCGACCCGCATGGCGGAGTCGCCGCGGCCGATGCCGCAGACGGTGCGGTTGCCGTACATGTCGTTGAGCGTGGCGAACAGGGAGGCGGTGACCTCCCAGGTCCGGGTGGAGGGGTTGGTGACCATCGGTCCGACGGTCAACCTCCGCGTCTCGGCGAGGATCCGGCTGTAGATGACGAACGGCTCCTGCCACAGGACGCAGGAGTCGAAGGTCCAGCCGTGGCTGAACCCGGCCTGTTCGGCGCGGATCATCCGGTCGATGAGCAGGCGGGCGGGCGGGTCTGTCTGCAGGACGAGGCCGATGTCCATGGTGGCTCCGGGGAGGGTGGTTCCGCCGCCCGGGCGGTCGTGCGCACAGGCCCGGGCGGCGGCGCGGGAGAGTGGTCAGGTCAGGTACTGGCAGGTGTCGCGGCGCAGGAACGTGCCGTGGCCGGCCCGGCCGAGCCAGGTTTCGCCGTCCAGCACGACGGTGCCGCGCGAGAGCACGGTGCGGGCGCGGCCGGCGAGTTGGCGGCCCTCGTACGCCGAGTAGTCGACGTTCATGTGGTGCGTGGCGGCGGAGACGGTCTGCACGGCGGTGGGGTCGTAGACGACGAGGTCGGCGTCGGCGCCGGGCGCGATGGTGCCCTTGCGCGGGTGCAGCCCGAACATCCGGGCGGGCGTGGTGCAGGCGATCTCGATCCAGCGCCGACGGGTGATGTGCCCGTCCACGACGGCCTGGTGGAGCAGGTCCATCCGGTTCTCCACGCCGGGCAGGCCGTTGGGGATCTTCGAGAAGTCGCCGCGGCCGAGTTCCTTCTGCCCGGTGAAGCAGAACGGGCAGTGGTCGGTGGAGACCACCTGGAGGTCGTTGGCGCGCAGTCCGCGCCAGAGCGTCTCCTGGTGCTCGCGCGGCCGAAGCGGCGTGCTGCACACGTACTTGGCGCCCTCGAAGCCGTCGGCACCGGTCTCGGCGAGGTTGTCGGTGGAGAGGAACAGGTACTGCGGGCAGGTCTCGCCGAAGACGTTGAGCCCGGCGTCGCGGGCCTGGACGAGCTCGGCGAGGGCGGCGGCCGCGGAGACGTGGACGACGTAGAGCGGGCTGCCGGCGACCTGGGCGAGCTTGATGGCCCGGTGGGTGGCCTCGGCCTCCAGGAGTTCGCGGCGGACCTCGCCGTGGTAGCGGGGTGCGGTGTGCCCGGCGGCGAGGGCCTGTTCGACCAGGACGTCGATGGCGATGCCGTTCTCGGCGTGCATCATGATCAGCCCGCCGTTGACCGCGCCGCGCTGCATGGCGCGCAGGATGCGGCCGTCGTCGCTGTAGAAGACGCCGGGGTAGGCCATGAAGAGCTTGAAGGAGGTGGACTCGCCGGAGTCGACGAGGGCGTCCATCTCCTTGAGGACGCCCTCGTTGACGTCGGAGACGATGGTGTGGAAGGCGTAGTCGACGGCGCAGTTGCCGTCGGCCTTGGCGTGCCAGGTGTCCAGGCCCTCGCGCAGCGAGCCGCCGACGGACTGCACGGCGAAGTCGACGATGGTGGTGGTGCCGCCCCAGGCAGCGGCCCGGGTGCCGGTCTCGAAGGTGTCGGAGGCCGAGGTGCCGCCGAAGGGCAGTTCCATGTGGGTGTGGGCGTCGACGCCGCCCGGGATGACGTAGTGGCCGGTGGCGTCGATGACGGTGTCGGCGCTCCAGGCCTCGGCGGTGGAGCTGCCGGTGGTGGCGAGGGCGGCGATGCGTTCGCCCTCGATGAGGACGTCGGCGTGGAGTTCGTCGGCGGCGGTGATGACGAGGCCGCCGCGGACGATGGTGCGCTGGTGCGGGTCGCGGGTGGTCATCGCGCTGCTCCTCAGGCCTCGGCGAGCGGTCCGTAGGCGTCGGGGCGGCGGTCCCGGTAGAACGCCCACTGCTGGCGGACCTGTTCGATCAGGCCGAGGTCGAGGTCGCGGACGACGAGCTCCTCCTCCTTGTCGGAGGCGACGTCGCCGACGAACTGGCCGCGCGGGTCGACGAAGTAGGAGGTCCCGTAGAAGTCGTTGTCGCCGTACTCCTCGGTGCCGACGCGGTTGATGGCGGCGACGAAGTACTCGTTGGCGACGGCGGCGGCGGGCTGTTCCAGCTGCCAGAGGTAGGCGGAGAGGCCTCTGCTGGTGGCGGAGGGGTTGTAGACGATCTGCGCTCCGGCCAGGCCCAGGGCGCGCCAGCCCTCGGGGAAGTGGCGGTCGTAGCAGATGTAGACGCCGACCTTGCCGACGGCGGTGTCGAAGACGGGCCAGCCGAGGTTGCCGGGCTTGAAGTAGTACTTCTCCCAGAAGCCCTTGACCTGCGGGATGTGGTGCTTGCGGTACTTGCCGAGGTAGCTGCCGTCGGCGTCGATGACGGCGGCGGTATTGTAGTAGACCCCGGCCTGTTCCTCCTCGTAGACCGGGACGACGATCACCAGGCCGAGTTCACGGGCGAGGTCCTGCATCCGGCAGACGGTGGGGCCGTCGGGGACGGCTTCGGCCCAGCGGTAGTGCTCGGCTTCCTGGACCTGACAGAAGTACGGGGCGTTGAAGACCTCCTGGAAACCGATGATCTTCGCGCCCTGGGCGGCGGCCTCGCGGGCGTACCGCTCGTGAAGGGCGATCATGCTCTCCTGGTCGCCGGTCCAGCGGGTCTGGACGAGCGCGGCACGGACGATCTGCGACATGGATACCTCCGCAACTCCGCCGCCCGGCCATGGGGTCGGGCCTGCGGTCTGAGGGTTGACGGGGCGGGCGGGTCTCGTCTGCGGACCGCCGGGGATCCGCAGGGGTCTACGTGCGTAGAAAGCGGTCTGTAGACCGTAGGCCGGGCCTCGGTGGCCTGACAATACGTTGGCGGTAACGCATCTGGGGCGATCTCGTGACGCGGACACGCAGAGGGTCCTGGATGGGATGAAACGATCATTTACCCCGCGAGTGGGGTCCTTACGCATGCGAGTGCCGTTCGGCGGTTCCGGTCCAGAACGGCTCGACGGCCGGTCGGCCGGTCGGCCGGGGGTGGATTAGCGCGGCGCAGCCGAAGGCGGCCGGCCGAGGGGTAACGGGCAGCCGGCGGCGAGCCGACCGGCGGCGGAGCCGGGCGATCCGGCCCCATCCGGCTTGACTTCGTCCGGTTGGCTCGGGAAGGATCCGGCGCATGGACACCGGCACCACTCTGGTCTGCCGCCTGCACGTCGATCTGCGACGCCAGGCGAGTTCCATCTGTGCCTGTTGACCTTGGCTCTCCGCGCTGCCCCCGCCCTGTGACGTCCGCCAGGGCCCGCGCCGCACACCCGCACCCAGCGTTCTGATTCCCGCCCCGCCCGGCGCATCCGCGCGTGCCGTGCCGCTCCGTCGGCCCGTGCCCTCGCCCGCCGCCGGACCAGGGCGCACCCCGCCGACGTTCCCGCTGCACCCGAGGACGCCCCCATGAGCCTGAACCTCGCCCCCGACGAACCCGCTGCCGCCCAAGCCCCGACCCCGGCACCGGCACCGGCCAGAACAGCCAAGGCCACGGCCACCGCCACCGCCACCGCCACCGCCACCGCCACCGCGGAGACCCGCGCGCCGCTCACCCCGAGCGCCCTGCGCACCGTCGTCCGCGAACTGGCCGAACAGCCCGACCAGTGGATCCACCTCGTCCGGCTCTCCACCGAGGAGCGCTGGTACCGGCGGCTGGTGGCCGACGACGACCACGAGGTGTGGCTGATCAGCTGGCTGCCCGGCCAGTCCACCGGCTTCCACGACCACGGCGGCTCGCGCGGCGCGTTCACCGTCGCCCTCGGCGAGCTGGAGGAGCTGTCCCTCGGCGGGCCGGAGCAGGGCCTGCTGATCCGCCGGGTCCCGGCCGGCACCGCCCGCGCCTTCGGCCCCGAGTACGTGCACGACGTGCGCAACACCGCGTCCGGCCCGGCCGTGACTTTGCACGCCTACTCGCCCCCGCTGGGCTCGATGGCGCACTACGACCTGCGGGCCGGCGGGCTCGTCCGTACCTCGGAGGAAGGACCGGAGCAATGGTGACCACGATCGACGACCTGGTGGAGCGGGCCCGCGAGGGCGTCCACCGTCCGCGCGCCCGAGAGGCGTACCAGTCGCAGCTGGACGGCGCGCTGCTGGTGGACATCCGTCCGGCGGCGCAGCGGGCGGCGGAGGGGGAGATCCCCGGCTCGCTGATCATCGAGCGCAACGTCCTGGAGTGGCGGCTGGACCCGACGGGCAGTCACCGGATCCCCGAGGCGTCGGATTACGACGTCGAGGTGATCGTGGTCTGCTCGGAGGGGTACGCCTCCAGCCTGGCGGCGGCCTCGCTGCGCGAGCTGGGGCTGCACCGGGCGACCGATCTGGACGGCGGCTTCGTCGGCTGGGCGGCCTCCGGGCTGCCGACGCGCCGGGGCGGCTGAGAGTCTGGAGGGCCGGGGCGCTCGGCGGCTGACGGGCTGATCGTCCGGGGCCCGAGCCCTCGACCCGCCGTCAGGGTGTCCGTGTCCCGCCCCTCTGACCTGCCGGAACGTCGGGCGTCCGGTCGGCCCCGGCCGTCCGGAGGCGGGGTCCGGGCCCCGTGCCGGGTGGTAAGTGAGAGACAGGAGATGATGCAGGTCATAGTCTGATCAGAGTTTCCGCCGGTCCGAAGCTGGGCAGCCACGCGGGCGGAAGAACGCCCGGGCGGTCGATCCGACAGACGCCGTCACGGCAGCGGCCGGTACGGCCCACGCCGTCGCCGCTTGTCGACGAACCGCCATCAACCGTACGACCGAAACAGGCGCCGCCTCCCCGGGGCGCCCTGACGAGGAAACTCCCCGTGATCAGATTCGAGGGCGCCGGCAAGCGCCACCCCGACGGCACCATCGCCGTCGAGGGCCTGGACCTGGACGTCCCGACCGGTCGGATAACCGTCCTGGTCGGACCGTCCGGGTGTGGCAAGACCACCCTGCTGCGCATGGTCAACCGGATGGTCGAGCCGACCTCGGGCCGGGTGCTGCTGGACGACACGGACGTCGCCGAACTGGAGCCCGCCAAGCTGCGCCGTGGCATCGGCTACGTGATCCAGCAGGCCGGCCTGTTCCCGCACCGCAAGGTGATCGACAACGTCGCCACCGTGCCCTACCTGCTCGGCTGGGACCGCAAGAAGGCCCGCGCCCGGGCCGCCGAACTGCTCGAACTGGTCGGGCTCGCTCCCGAGACCGGCAAGCGGTACCCGTTCCAGCTGTCCGGCGGCCAGCAGCAGCGGGTGGGCGTGGCCCGCGCCCTCGCGGCCGACCCGCCGGTGCTGCTGATGGACGAGCCGTTCAGCGCCGTCGACCCGGTGGTGCGCGCCGGGCTCCAGGAGGAACTGCTGCGGCTCCAGTCCGAGCTACACAAGACGGTGCTGTTCGTCACCCACGACATCGAGGAGGCCGTCCGGCTCGGCGACCAGGTGGTGGTCCTGCGCGAACACGGCCGGATCGCCCAGCTCGCCGACCCGCACACCCTGCTCACCACCCCCGCGGACGACGGCGTGGCCGCCTTCCTCGGCCGCGACCGGGGCCTGCGCGGCCTCGCCCTGCGCCCCGCGACCACCGTCGCCGTCCGCCCGGTGGCCGACGGGCTGCGCTACGGCGGCTGGGAACTGGCGCTGGACGACGAGCGCCGCCCGATCGGCTGGATCGACCGCGACGCCGCCACCGCCGAGCTGCACCCGGTCTCCGGCTACCGGCCGGACGCCGACACCCTGCGCACCGCGCTGGACGCCGCCGTCCTCTCCCCCGCCGGGGCCGCCGTGGCCCTGGACGCCGACGGCCGGGCCACCGGCACCGCGAGCCGCGAGGCCGTCCTCGCCGCACTGTCCACCCCTGTGGCCGCCGCGGCGGCCGACGCAGCGGGCACGGCGGGCGGTGCGGGAGCCGGTGGCCCTGTGGACGCGGCGGGCGGTGCGGCAGCCGGCGCGGCGGCCGGTGACCTCACGGACGGGGCGGCCGGTGGACGGTGAACCGATCGTCCGCTGGTACTGGATCGGCGACCACCTCGGCTACCTCGGCGACCTACTCGCCGACCACGCCGTGATCTCCCTGCTTCCGGTGCTCATCGGCCTGCTGCTGGCCGTCCCGCTGGGCCTGGCCTGCACCCGCTTCCCCCGGCTGTACCAACCGCTGTCCGCCGTCTTCAACATCGTCTACGCGCTGCCCTCGCTGGCCGTGTTCGTGGTGCTCATCCCCTACACCGGCCTCGCCACCCAGGCCACCGTGATGATCCCGCTCACCTTCTACGCGCTCGCCGTGCTGCTGCCGACCACCGTGGACGGCCTGCGCGCCGTCCCGGACCCGGTCCGGCAGGCCGCCACCGCGATGGGGTACGGGCCGTGGCACCGGCTGACCTCCGTCGAGCTGCCCGCCGCCGTGCCGTACCTGATCGCCGGGCTGCGGGTCGCGGCGGTGTCCAGCATCTCGCTGGCCAGCGTCGGCGCGCTGATCGGGCGCGGCGGGCTCGGCTACCTGTTCATCGACGGCTTCCAGCGCACGTTCCCGACCCCGATCGTGGCCGGCATCGCGCTGATCGCCGCCCTCGCGCTGGCCGTCGACCTGCTGCTGGTGGGCGCCCGCCGGCTGCTCGCGCCCTGGGCCGTCCGGGAGAAGGGAGCCGGTTCGTGAACTGGCTGAACTGGCTGGGCGACTTCTTCTCCGCCCCCGACCACCGCAGCGGCCCGGACTCGATCGTGCACCGGATCACCGAGCACCTGGTGCTCTCCGGCGAGGCCCTGCTGTTCGCAGCGCTGCTCGCCGTGCCGCTCGGGCTGCTGATCGGTTACACCGGGCGCGGCGTCACGCTCGTGACGGCCTTCGCCGGTGCCACCCGCGCCCTGCCGACGCTCGGCCTGGTGACGCTGGCGGTGCTGCTCGGCGGGGTCGGGGACACGGCCGTGCTGATCCCGCTGGTCGCGCTCGCCGCGCCACCGCTGCTGGTGGCCGCCGTCGAGGGGGTGCGCGGCACCGACCCGGACGTCCGGGACGCGGCGCGCGGCATCGGGCTGACCCACCCGCAGGTGCTGTGGCAGGTCTGCCTGCCATCCGGGGCGCCGACCCTGCTCGCGGGCTTTCGCACCGCGACCGTCCAGGTGATCGCGACCGCCACCGTGGCCGCGTACGTCGGGCTGGGCGGCCTCGGCCGCTACGTCATCGACGGACTGGCCACCCGCAAGTACGCCGTCACCGTCGGCGGCGCACTGCTGGTGGTGCTGCTCGCGGTCGGCGCCCAGCTGTTCTTCGCCCTGCTCGCCCGGTACGCGCTCCCGCCCGGGATGCGCGCCCAGCGCCGGGCCCGCTGAACCTCGTTCCCCATCCTCTCCGGAAGGACATCTGTCACCATGTCGACAAACCACGGAAGCAGGCGCGCCGTCGTCCTCGGCACGCTCGCCGCACTCGCCCTCGGCGCCACCGCCTGCGGCTCCTCCGGCGGCGGCGACCCGCTCGGCGGCGGCTCCGCGGCGGGCTCCCCCGCCGCCTCGGGCGCCGGCGCCGGCTCGACGGTGGTCGTCGGCTCGGCGAACTTCCCGGAGAACGTGCTGCTCGGCTCGATCTACTCGCAGGCCCTCAAGGCCAAGGGCGTCAAGGTCGAGGAGAAGTTCAACATCGGCAGCCGCGAGGTGCTCTACGGGCAGCTCCAAGGCGGCAGCCTGAGCGTCCTGCCCGAGTACAACGGCTCGCTGCTCGCCTACCTGGACGCCAAGTCCACCGCCGCCACCACCGAGGAGGTGAACGCGGCGCTGGCCAAGACGCTGCCCGCCGCGCTGGGGATCCTCGACTCCTCCCCCGCCGAGGACAAGGACTCGCTCAGCGTCACCCAGGAGAACGCCGACAAGTACGGCCTCAAGAGCATCGCCGACCTGGCCGCCAAGGCGGGCGAGTTCACGATAGGCGGTCCGCCGGAGTTCAAGTCCCGCCGCGAGCAGCAGCTCAAGGACGTCTACGGGCTGAACTTCAAGGAGTGGAAGCCCACCGGCGACGCCACCGCGAACGCGCTCAAGGACGGCACCATCCAGGTCGGCAACGTGTTCACCACCGACCCGAAGATCGTCCAGCTGAAGCTCGTCCCGCTGACCGACCCGAAGAACCTCTTCGGCGCGCAGAACGTCACCCCGCTGGTCAACAAGGCGAGCGTGAACCCCACCGCGACGGCGGCCCTCAACGCGGTGTCGGCCAAGCTCGACACGGCGGGGCTGACGGCGCTGATGAAGCGCGTCGCGATCGACAAGGACGACCCGTCGGCGGTGGCCAAGGACTGGCTGAAGGCCAACGGCCTCGGCTGACCACGCCTCGGCCGGCCCCTTGGCCGTGCCCGGTCGCGCCCCGGCCGTTCCTTGCTGGCGCCTCGCCCGCGCCCTGGCCGTGCCTTGCTGGCGCCTCGCCCGTGTCTTGCGAACGCGGCGAGTCGGCGGCCCGGGAGGTCCCCCTCCCGGGCCGTCCGCGCTCGCGGGAGGATCTTCCCTTCGACGCCGCGGACATGACAGTGTGACGCCATGCGCACTCGTCTCCTCGCCGCCACCCTCACGGCATTCGCCGCGGTGAGCCTCGCTGCCTGCTCCAGCTCCGGACCGGGCCCCCACCCGGCCACCGCCGCGGCCGGCTCCCCCACCACCCCGGCCGCCGCCTCGGCTCCCGCCCCCGGCACCGCCTCGACGCCGTCGGCGCCCGAGTCGCCCTCGGCCTCCGCGCCCGACCCGGCCGCCTCCCCCTCGGTGCCCGCGGCCCCCTCGGCGCCCGCGCCCGACAGCCCCTCGGCCCCCGCCCCGGACTCCGGTTCCTCCGGAGCCCCCGCCCCGGACTCCGGTTCCTCCGGAGCCCCCGCCCCGGCCAAGCCCACGCCCCCCAGCGACGCCGGCCTGCCCGGAAAGCCGGGCACCGACCTGACCGGCAAGCTGGTCGCCGCGCTGGACGCGATCGACCCTGCAATCGTCGGCGGCAAGCCGGACCAGGCCGTGGACCGGGCCCGCAACCAGTGCCAGGCGCTGTTCCAGTTCCCCAAGGACAAGTCGAAGCTGGTCGAGCTGGCCAACCAGCGCTTCACCTCGCCCGACCACCCGCAGGGCTTCGGACCGGACACCGCCGCGAAGATCAACGACGCGCTGCGGACCACCCTCTGCCCGCCGCCGGCGTGACCCGGAGCGTCCACCCGAACCGCCCGGTGTCCTGAGCACCGGGCCGCCGTGGCCGCGCTCCCGCCGACGGGCGCGCGGCCACGGCACCTTCGCTCTTCGGCGCCTTCGCTCTTCGGCGGATCCATCCTTCGGTGCATCCGCCCTTCGGCAGCGCGGCCACCCCGCCCCACCGGCCACCTCCGCCGCACCGCCCACCTCCACAGCCCCGGCCGCACCGCGCACACCCGGCCGATCGGACGGCCCTTCGGCCACGAGGGCGGTGTGTCGACGAACTGTTAGGTCTCTTGACAGACCAGTGGTCTAGTCCAACCATAAGCATGTCGATCCGACCGGGATGCACTGTGGGGGTGTGACCACCGGCGGCTGAGGCACTGCCCTGCCCTGCCCTGTCCCGCACCACCCCCGCTCCGTACGGCGTGCGCACACGCGTACCCGCCACCCGCCTCCGCGCGAGTCGGTGGGCTTCCGCGCGCCCGCACATCCGGACACCCAGCAGTCCCGCACGTCAGCACACCCACACGTCCGCACGTCCGGGCCCGCGCAGCCGACCCCACACGGCCGTCGCGCCCCGATCATGCGCGTATCCCCAACGTCCTGCCCCACCACGTATGTTGGAGAATCCATGCGTCTACGCAGAACCATCCAGGCGGCCCTGACAGCCTGTGCCACGCTGGCCGCCTCGGCCGGCCTGGTCGCCGCCGGGACGGGCTCCGCCCAGGCCGCGACCCCGCTCCCCAGCCGGGTCTTCGCCCCCTACTTCGAGTCCTGGACCGGGCAGAGCCCCGCCGCCCTGGCCGCCCAGTCCGGGGCCAAGCACCTGACGATGGCGTTCCTCCAGGCCGCCACCAAGGGCTCCTGCACCCCGTACTGGAACGGCGACACCTCCAAGCCGGTCTCCTCCTCGACCTTCGGCGCCGACATCGCCACCATCCGGGCCAACGGCGGGGACGTGATCCCCTCCTTCGGCGGCTACACCGCCGACAACACCGGCACCGAACTGGCCGACAGCTGCACCGACGTCAACCAGATCGCAGCAGCCTTCGAGAACCTCGTCACCACCTACGACGTCAGCCGGATCGACCTCGACATCGAGGACAACTCGCTGACCAACACGGCCGGAATCGACCGTCGCAACAAGGCGATCAAGATCGTGCAGGACTGGGCCGCCACCAACGGGCGGAACGTCCAGTTCTCCTACACGCTGCCGACCACCACCACCGGGCTCGCCTCCAGCGGTCTCGCCGTGCTGAAGAACGCGGTCAGCAACAACGCCCGGATCGACGTCGTCAACATGATGACCTTCGACTACTACGACGGCGCCACCCACGACATGGCTGCCGACACCCAGACCTCCGCGCAGGGCCTCTACAACCAGCTCGCCAAGCTCTACCCGTCCAAGACCCCAGCCCAGCTGTGGGGTTCGATCGGGATCACCGAGATGCCCGGCATCGACGACTACGGCGCGGCCGAGACCTTCACCGTGGCCAACGCCACCACCGTCTACAACTGGGCGGTGTCGAAGGGCATCAACACACTGTCCTTCTGGGCGCTCCAGCGCGACAACGGCGGCTGCCCGGGCAAGGCGGGGGACGACTCCTGCTCCGGCATCAGCCAGAACACCTGGGACTTCACCCACATCTTCGCGCCGTTCACCAGCGGCTCGACGGTGACCAACGACTTCTCCGTGGCCGTCAACCCCAACTCCGCGACGGTCACCGCTGGTTCGTCCACGTCGGCGGCCATCGCCACGGCAGTGACGGCGGGCTCGGCGCAGAGCCTCAACCTGTCGGTCAGCGGCGCCCCGGCCGGCGTCACCGCCACCGTCACCCCCGGCAGCGTCACCGCCGGCACCGGCGCCACCCTCAACGTCACCACCACCTCGGCGGTGGCGCCCGGGAGTTACCAGCTGACGGTCACCGGCAGCGCGGCCTCCGGCAGTCACACCGGCGTCTTCACCCTGAACGTCACGGGCACCCAGCCCGGCAACGACTTCTCGGTCGCGGTGAACCCGAACTCCGGCACCCTGGCCGCTGGTTCGTCCACGTCCGCGGCCATCGCCACGGCAGTGACGGCGGGCTCGGCTCAGAACCTCAACCTGTCGGTCAGCGGCGCCCCGGCCGGCGTCACCGCCACCGTCACCCCCGGCAGCGTCACCGCCGGCACCGGCGCCACCCTCAACATCGCCACCACCTCGGCCACCACGGCGGGCAGCTACCCGCTCACCGTGACCGCCACCGGGCCGTCCGGCACCCACACCGCCACGTACGCGCTGACCATCACCGGGACGACCCCGCCGCCGACCGGTCTGGTCAACGGCGGTCTGGAGACCGGCAGCCTCGCCCCGTGGACCTGCCAGAGCGGCGGCGCCGTGGTCTCCACCCCGGTCCACTCCGGCTCCTACGCGCTCCAGGCGGCGGCGACCGCCGGCCAGACCGGCGAGTGCTCGCAGACCGTCACGCTGAAGGCCAACACCAGCTACACGCTGAGTGGTTGGGTGCAGGGCAACTACGCGTACCTCGGCGTCAGCGGTGACGCCACCGCCAGCTCCTGGACCAACGCCTCCGGCTGGACCAAGCTGACCGTCCCCTTCACCACCGGCGCCTCCGGCACCGTCACCGTGTACCTGCACGGCTGGTACGGCCAGGGCAACGTCTTCGGCGACGACTTCTCGATCGCCTGAGCTGCGCCCGACGGCTGACGGCTGACGGCTGACGGCTGACGGCCGACAGGGAACGAATGACAGATAACAGCTGACAGATTTCATCATCTGTCAGCTGTTATCTGTTTTCTGTTTGTTGTTCGTCGCCGGTCGGCGGCCGTCAGCTCCCGGCCACCACCTCGACCTCCGCCGTTCTCATCCGCCCGGGCCGACACAGCGTCACGTACGCCACCATCGCCAGCACCCCGCTCGCCAGGACGACCACCGCCAGCAGCACCGACGACGGCCGGCCGCCGAGGCTGCTCAGCGGTGCGACCACCGCCCCGCACAGGAAGTTGCCGGTGCCGAGCAGTGCCGACGCCGTCCCGGCCGCCCGCGGCTCGACCAGGCTGAGCGCCTGCGCGGCCGTGTTCGGCAGGACCACACCCATGCTGCCCATCATCACGAACAACGGCGGGCAGAACCCGACCAGCCCGAAGTCCCAGACCGCCGTCAGCAGCACCAGCGCCACCCCGGCGACCACCGCCGTCGCCAGCCCGGCCAGCATCAGCCCCCGCGGGGCGAAGCGGCGCGCGAGCACCCGTCCGTTCAACTGCGTCATGACGACGATGGCCAGCGAGTTCGCCCCGAACAGCAGGCTGTAGGTCTGCGGCGAGACCTGGTACACGTGCTGAAGCACCGTGGACGACCCGCTGATGTAGCCGAACAGCGCACCGAAGGCGAAGGCGCTGGTCAGCGCCAGCCCGAGGAACGGCAGGTTGCGCAGCAACCGCCCCATCGTGCGCAGCGCCGCGCCCACCCCGCCGGTGCCCCGGTTCTGCGTCGGCAGGGTCTCGCGCAGCGCCCCGAAGGCGGCCAGGGTCAGGAGCAGCCCGAGCGCGGTCAGCGCGCCGAAGGTGCCGCGCCACGAGGTGAACCGCATCAGTTGCGCGCCGAGGATCGGGGCGAGGATCGGCGCCAGCCCGGATATCAGCGCGATGGAGGCCAGGAACCGCAGCATCGCGACGCCCTGGAAGCGGTCCCGGGCGACGGCCCGGCCGATGACCAGCCCGGCGGATCCGGCCGCGCCCTGGATGAAGCGGGCGATGATCAGCACCGTCAGGCTCGGCGCGATCACGCACACGACGCTGGCCAGGGTGTAGAGGACGAGCCCCGCGAGCAGCGGCGGGCGGCGGCCGTAGCGGTCGCTGAGCGGTCCGAAGAGCAACTGCCCGGCCGCGACCCCGAACATGGAGAAGGTGAGGGTGAGCTGGACGGCGGCCGGTTCGGCGACCAGGTCGTCGGCGATCTCGGGCAGCCCGGGCAGGTAGAGGTCGGTGGTGAGCGGGCCGAGCGCCACGAGACCGCCCAGGACGGCGATGGTGGCCCGGCCGGGGCGGGACTGGCCGGTGGTGGGGGCGGCGGAGGGAGCGGTCGACGTGTCGCCGGCAGGGCCGACGGTCGGGCCGGGCATGGGGCTCCTCACGGAACGGGGAACGGGACGGGACGGGGGCGGGACGGGTTTGTCCACGCTCCGTCCTATCGCAGCCCCGGCCGTTTCCGACAGCGGGGGTCCTCCCGCTGGTCCACCGTCGGCCACACCGGCGGCACCCGCGCACGACGACGGCCCGCCCGCACCTGTCGGTGCCCGGCGGGCCGGTCGGAGCCCGACGGCGTTCTCGGAGCCTCACGGCTTGCTCGGTGCGGGCACCCGGCGCGGTACACGGAACCCGGCGCAGCGCTTGGTGCCCGGCTCAGTGCAGGGTGCCCGGCTCAGCGCACGGAACCCGGCTCAGTGCTTGGTGGGCCGCTCCGCGCGCAGGGCCGCCTGCACCGCCGCGCCGTCCTGCCACGCGTAGAGCTGGTTGCCGGTGAGCGTCACGTTGTAGTGCCCGCAGGTGCCACTGGCCTTGGCCGCGACGCCCTCGGGGAACCAGCCGGCCTTGAGCGACAGCGGCACCGAGTGCGCGGACTTGCCGGGCAGGCCGGTGCTGCAGCCGACGGGCAGCCGGCCTTCCGGGAGGGTGGCGCGCAGCAGGCGGTCGTCGCCGGTGGTGGACATCAGGTACTTCACCGAAGAGGCGTTGTCGGGCAGCCAGGTCGGCATCGAACGGCGCTCGGCCTTGGCCTGGCTGCCGGTGTCGTAGGTGGCCTGCTCCTGGTGGCGTCCGTCGTACCACTCGGACACCCTCGGGCCGATTGCCACGGCCGCCACGGCGACGGCCATGCCGGTGCCCGCGACTCCCAGTGCGACCTTGCTCACGATGCCCTTCATGCCCGCCTGTCCTCTCCGTCTCCGGTTCCGGTCCGGTCGGCGAGGTCTGCCGTCCGGGTGTATCCATCGTGGCCCTTGCCGTCCCTCCGGAGCGTCACCACGAGGTCGCGATCTTGTCTCCATCCCACGGGGTACCGTCTCCACCTTCAGAGGTATGTCCAGCGACCCGGTCTCGGGGTTACACGGTGGGGCGCCCAGGCTGGCACACCGTCTTCGAGTGCCGCCCGGGCCTCGATCGAGCGTCACTCAAGCCGGCCTCCGGCGCAGCCCGGCCTGCTGCACCCGGATGCATCAGCGCGCCCCTGAGGCGTCGTCGGTCCCGGGGTCGGCGACGGTGCCGGCCCCGGTCGGATAGCTGGTCGGATCGCTGGTCAGAGCACCGACCGGACCGCCGATCAGAGCACCGGTCAGATCGGCGCCGACACCGTCTCCGGCACCGGCCGGGCGACCGGGAAGGGCCGGCCGTCGAGGGTCCAGTGCGGGTCGATGGGGCGCAGCAGCGAGGCGTACACCTGGGCGGCGACGTCCGGGTGGCGGATCTCCCCGGTGGGCGGACCGGCCGGGATGCCGTGCCCGGCGCAGGCGACCCAGGCCGTGCGCTCCTCGACGGTGCGGCCGCCGTGGCCGCCGGCGTCGACGTGGCCGTGGTCGGTGACGACGATGACGGTCCACTGCTCGTCGGCGCGGTCGGCGCGGCCGCGGACGGCGTCGAGCAGTCGGCCGAGCCGTTCGTCGGCGGTGCGCATGGCCGCCCGGTACTCGTCGCCGCAGCCGAGGAAGTGGGCGGTCTCGTCGACGGCGCCGAGGTAGACGAAGGAGGCCTCCGGGTCGGCGGTGCCCAGGACGTGGACGGCCTCGCGGGTGACCTCCTCGTCGACGGCCTCCCAGGCTTCGGGGGTGTCCTCGGCCGGGGCGATGTACGAGAGCCGGCCGGGGGCGCGGAACAGCGGGCCGCCGGACTCGTTGATCATCAGCGGGTCCCAGCCGGCCGCGACGAAGGTGCGGCGGCGGTCGCCGCGGGCGAGCCGGGTGGCGAAGTCGGGGAACACGTCGAGCCGGTTGCCGCCGAGGTGGTTGCCCCAGACACCGTGCTTGGCGGGCTCGACGCCGGTGACGATGGTGGCCCAGCACGGCCCGGACATGGTGGGCGTGGTGTCCGCCACGGTCACCGGCACCAGGAACCCGGCCTCGGCGAGCTCCTGGAGGCGCGGCATCGGCACGTGCTCCAGGTAGTCGTGGCGGACGCCGTCGATCCCGACGACGAGCACCCGGGGGCGGGGCCACTGGGCAGCGGACATGGCGGGGGTTCCTTTCGGTCGTGCACACCCGGCCGCGCCCGCCGAGGGCGCCGCCGACCGCGCCATGCTCCACCGCCCGCCGTACCGTCCGGCATCCGCCCGCCGAACGCGGGGTGTCCGCCGGGTGTCAGGCGGCCGTACGGACGAATCGGCGGTCGGCCCGGGCGAGTTGGGAGACCGGTCCGGCGGCGCGCAGCACGACGTCCAGGACGCGGTCCGGGTCGGCGGCGTAGCAGTGCGCGAACCACGGCAGGTTCGCCTCGACGACGGCCCAGTGCTCGACCGGGTCGTAGGGGTCCGCGATCGGGCCGACGTCCAGGGCGACGGCGCTGGGCAGGGTGTCGCCGACTGCCGCGAGCAGGCGCCGGGCGAAGGCGCCGGCCTCGGCGGTCAGCGGCGCCGGGTCGAGCCGGCCGAAGCGGGCGTAGCGGCTACCGGTGAGCACCTCGCCGTCGCGGACGAACAGCCGGTACTCGGCGGCGAAGGTCACCGGCTCGCTGACCAGGACGGGCATGTCGGGGCCGATCCGGTCGCCGGTGCGCGGCAGGCGGGTGCCGTCCGGGTAGACCGCGGGCGGGAGCGACTTGTCGGCGGGTGGCTTGACGAACGCCGGGCGGCGCAGCGTCCACGCCTCGGCGAGGGTGGTGAGCTCGATCCGGCGCCGGGTGAACTCCTCGGGCAGGCGGGTGAGCCAGTCGTCGTCGGGTTCGAGCAGGGCGAGGCCGAGCGGTCCGGCGATCCGGGCCGCGGAGAGCGGGCCGCCGTACCAGTGGACGGGCCGCCCCGCGAGGCGCTCGACCGTGGCCGGGCCGTCCAGGACGGCGGTGTCGAGGCCGCGCCGGGCGGCGGCCTGGGTGAGCAGCGCGGTGGTGCTGGTCCGCTGGGCGGAGCTGAGCAGCACGTGGTCCGAGCGCACCTCGCGCGCCGTCGCTGCCGAGTGGGGCACGCTTGCGGGCGCCCCGCCCTGGCACGCCTCAGCCGGGCGCGGCGCGGCGGGGCGCACCTCACCCGGGCGCGGCGCGGCGGGGCGCGTCACGGCTGGGGGCGGAACTCGTGGACGACCTCGATGCGGCCGACGATGTTCCGGTTGAACTCCGGCAACTCCTCGGCCGGGACCCAGAGTTCGAGGATCGTACGGCCGCCCGCCCGCTGCACCGGATAGCGGGCGAGGAAGGCGGTGTCGACCTCGAAGCGGGTGACGTAGCCGACGCCGGAGGCGGGGACGTTCCAGTCGCGGGCGATGCGGATCGCGTAGTCCTCGTTGAGGACGGGGTAGAAGATCGGCTGCTCGGGCAGCCGGGGCGGCCAGGCGCGCCGGCCGGACGCCTCGACCAGGGCCAGTTCCTCGGGGCCGGTGGGGCGCCAGAGGGTGGTGGTCGGGGCGGTGCCGGGCGTGGTGGGCTTGCTGTTCACGGTGGGCACGGTAGCCGGGCCGCGACGGCCCCGGCCACCGGAATTCCCGAGGTGGACGGCCCGTCAGTGGTAGGCGGACTCGCCGGTGATGGCCTCGCCCAGGATCAGGGTGTGGATCTCGCTGGTGCCCTCGTAGGTGAGCACCGACTCCAGGTTGTTGGCGTGCCGCAGCACCGGGTACTCGGTGGTGATGCCGTTGGCCCCGAGGACGGTCCGGGCGCTGCGGGCGATCTCCAGCGCCGTGCGGACGTTGTTGAGCTTGCCGAAGCTGACGTGCGGCGGGCGGGCCGCGCCCTCCTCCTTGAGCCGGCCGATCCGCAGGGCGACCAGGTAGGCCTTCTCCACCTCCAGCATCATCTCGACGAGCTTGTGCTGGGTGAGCTGGAATCCGGCGATCGGGCGGCCGAACTGGATCCGGCTCTTCGCGTAGTCGAGGGCGGCGGTGTAACAGTCGCGGGCGGCGCCGACGGTGCCCCAGAGGATGCCGTAGCGGGCCTCGTTGAGGGAGGAGAGCGGTCCGCGCAGGCCTGTGACGCCCGGCAGGACGGCGTCGGCGGGCAGGACCACCTCGTCGAAGGCGAGTTCGCTCGTGACGGAGGCGCGCAGGGAGAGCTTGCCGTGCACGTCGGTGGCGGTCAGGCCGCGCGCTCCGCGCTCGACCAGGAAGCCACGCACGCCCTCCTCGGTCTGCGCCCAGACGACGGCGACGTCGGCGATGCTGCCGTTGGTGATCCACATCTTGCTGCCGGAGAGCACCCAGTCGCCGCCCTTGCGCACCGCGCGGGTCCGCATGTTCGCCGGGTCGGAGCCGAAGTCCGGCTCGGTGAGGGCGAAGCAGCCGATCAGCTCACCCGCGGCCATGCCGGGCAGCCAACGCTGCTTCTGCTCCTCGGAACCGAAGGCGTGGATCGAGCGCATCGCGAGCGAGCCCTGCACCGAGACGAAGCTGCGCAGCCCGGAGTCGGCCGCCTCCAGCTCCATGCAGGCGACCCCGTACGCCACCGCGCCGGCGCCCGCGCAGCCGTAGCCGTCGAGGTGCATGCCGAGCACGCCGAGGGCGCCGAGTTCGGGGGCGAGTTCGCGGGCCGGGAAGACGCCGCGCTCGAACCAGTCGCCGATGTGCGGGCGGATCCGCTCCTCGGTGAACCTCCGGACGGTGTCACGGATCAGCCGCTCCTCGTCGGAGAGCAGGTCGCCGACGGCGAGCAGGTCGGACGGGTCGATCCGGGTCGGCTTCGTCATCGAAGCTCCTTGTAGTGTCGGCGGGATATCGACGGGATCCCGGTCTCGGCGCGGTACCGGCGAGTATGGCGCAACCGCCCGGACGGTGGGCGGGCGCGAGCGAGTGAGGAAGACGACATGGCGGGCGAGGCGTACGCGGTCGGTCAGGTGACGGCGGAGGAGTTGGACGGCGCGGCGGAGGAACTGGCCGGGCTGCTGGTCGACACCGTCCACGGTGGCGGGTCGCTCGGCTTCCTCGCACCGCTGGGGCGGGCCGAGGCCGTCGCGTGGTGGCGGGCGCTCGCCCCGGAGGTCGCGGCGGAGCGGCTGCTGCTGTGGACGGTCCGGGCGGAGGCCGACGGGCGGCTCGCCGGGACGATCCAGCTGCGCCCGGCGGTGCCCGCGAACGGGCGGCACCGGGGCGAGGTCGCCAAGCTGATGGTGCACCCGGCGGACCGGGGGCAGCGGCTGGCCGGGCGGCTGCTGGCGGTGCTGGAGGAGCGGGCGGCCGAGCTGGGGCTTCGGCTGCTGGTGCTGGACACCGAGACGGACAGCCCGGCCGAGCGGCTGTACGAGGCGGCCGGGTGGACGCGGGTCGGTTCGGTGCCGGACTACGCGACCGACCCCTCGGGGCGCGCGCACCCGACGACGATCTTCTTCAAGGCGCTGGGCGGCTGACGGACCGCCCTTCACCCCACCCCGCACAGCCGCAGCAGCGCCGTCGCCGCCGCGCCCGCGACCACCACCGCCGGAAACGGCGCCCGCCGCAGCGCGAGCACACCGGCGACCAGGACGCCCGCCGGGCGGGCCCAACCGGCGAAGCCCTGGCCCTGAGTGAGGGCGCCGGTGGCGACCAGGGCGACCAGCAGGACGGCCGCGGCGACGGCGAGCAGGTGCCGCACGCGCTCCGAGAGGGCGAGCCGGTGGCCGAGGAGCGGCCCGGCGAGGCGGAAGGCGTACGTCCCGACGGCCAGCAGCAGCACGGCGTACAACGGCATCATCGGGCTTCCTCCCGCTCGATCACCGGGACGCCCGGCTCCTCGACCGACGCCCCCTTCCGCGACTCCCGCGACTCCCGCGAGTTCCGCGAGTTCTGCGAGTTCTGCGAGTTCTGCGGCTCCCGCACCTCACGACCCTCCCGCACCTCACGACCGTCACGGCCCTCGCGACCGTCACGGCCCTCGCGACCCTCGCGCGTTCCGGGCCGCCCGGCGAACAACAGCCCGACGAGGGCGAGCAGGACGGGCAGCCCCGCCGGGACGAACGGCGTGGCCGCGACCGCGACGACGGCGCCTGCCACGGCGGCGGTACGGACGCGGCGGTCCGCGAGCGAGGGCAGCACGAGCGCGAGCAGCACGGCGGGGAAGGCCGCGTCGAGGCCCAGCGCGTCCGTGTCCCCGATCAGCCCGCCGGCCAGGGCCCCGAGGACCACCGAGACGTTCCACACCACGAACAACGCCAGTCCGCAGAGCCAGAAAGCGGCCCGTCGCCGTCGCCCGTCGTCCTGCCGCAGGACGAACGCGGCGGTCTCGTCGGTGATCAGCTGCGCGCCGAACACCCGCCGCCACCACGGGCCGTCGAGCACGTCGGCCACGGCGAAGCCGAAGGGCAGCAGCCGGGCGTTGAGCACCAGTCCGGTGGCGACGGCGGCGAGCGCACCGCCGCCGGACAGCACCACGCCGACCGCCGCGAACTGGGAGCCGCCCGCGAAGACGAGGACGGAGAGCGCGACCGGCACCCACAGGGGCAGGCCGCCGGAGGCGCTGATCGCGCCGAAGGAGGCGCCGACGAGCGCGTCGGCGAGGCAGACGAGAGCGATGTCCCGAAGGGTGGCACGCTCCAGTGTTCGGAGTATCGAACGCATGTCCACCAGCCTGAACCCATCGCCCGCCGTTCGTCAAGGCGAACGATTGGACCGGCAGGGCGAACGGCGGGCGGATGCGGACAGCCGCCCTCACGAGTGGCAGCATGAACGGCACCAGCCGCACGGGAGCCGGAGAAGGAGCCAGGAGAGCGTGAGTGGCAAGCATGAGTGACCGGACCACCCCGAGCGCGGGTTCCGGCGCGGACCTGATCGGCCTGATCTCCGTCTCCATCCGGCGCGAGCGCGAACGCGGCGGGCTGTCGATGGCGGAGCTGGCCCGGCGCGCGGGCATCGCCAAGTCGACGCTCTCCCAGCTGGAGTCGGGCGCGGGCAACCCGAGCGTGGAGACGCTCTGGGCCCTCGCCGTCGCACTGAACGTGCCGTTCAGCCGCCTGGTCGACCCCCCGCGCCCGGCGGTCAAGGTGATCCGGGCCGGCGAGGGCCCGGTGACCCACTCCGAGCGCGCCGACTACGCGGCGACCGTGTTGTCCTCCTGCCCGCCGAACGCCCGGCGCGACATCTACCGGATCGAGGCGCAGCCGGGCGAGACCCGGGCCTCCGACCCGCACATGCCCGGCACCGTCGAGCACGTGCTGGTCGGCTCGGGCCGGGCGCTGGCCGGGCCGGCGGAGGCCCCGGTCGAGCTGGGCCCGGGCGACTACGTGAGCTACCCGGGCGACGCCCCGCACGTCTTCCGCGCGCTGGCGCCGGACACCCTCGCGGTGATCGTCATGGAGCACATCTGACGATCCGTCGAATGCGCTCCGCTACTTCAACAACCTGTCCAGGAAGGGGTTCCCGAACACCCGGTGCGGGTCGTGCCGGTCCAGGACGGCGACCGCCTCATCCCAGCCCGGCCCGCCGCCGTCGCGCAGGCTCGCGGGGATGACCCGACCGATCAGGTCCGGGTCGGACCAGGCCGCGTCGGCGGTGTACGCCCAACCCTTGGACCACTCGACCCGCAGGCCCGCCCGGGTGCCGTCGAAGGTGCGCAGCAGCCACTGCTCCAGGTCGCGGGCGAAGCGTTCCAGCCCCGGGGTACCGGGGAAGGCCAGGACGTCGAGCCAGACCGCGGTGTCCCACTCCGGACGGTCCGCCCGAGGACGCAGCGCGGACAGCAGCGGCGGCCGCGCGCCGGGGACGCCGGAGGAGGTCGGGTCGTCCACGCCGGTGACCCGGATCTCCACCGCGCCGTTCACCGGGAACTCCCCTCGGGCCTGGTAGTCGGCGAGCAACTTCCGGTAGTAGGCGGCGAATTCGCTGACCACCCACTGGAGGTCGGCACGCTTGGCGAGGACCGCGTAGCCGTTGGCGGTGACCCGCAGGGTGGTGGGCCGGACGTACTGCAGCAGGCTGCGCGACGGGCCCCAGAGGTCGGAGCGCAGGCCGCCGGCGAGCAGGTGGGTGATCAGGTCGCCGCTGAGCAGGTCGCGGAGCAGCCCGCCGGAGAGGAGGACGTCCGTGAGGTCGCCGGTGAGCGCCACCTTGGCGATCAGGTACTGGAGTTGGCCGAACAGCGGGGCCGATCCCCAGGCGCCGGCGACGATCTGGCCGGCGAGCCGGGCGACCGGTTCCGGAATGCTGTCCGAGAAGGGGTAGTTGTAGGGCTGGTCGACGGGCAGGGAGCCCAGCGGTTTGGCCGGGGCGACGCTCCAGGTCTTCAGCCAGGGGTACTCGGTGTAGGCGAACCAGATCGCCTCGACCCGGCCGTCGCGCTCGACGAAGTCGGCGAGGGTGCGCGGGCCGCCACCGCCGAGCAGGCCACCCAGGAGCCCACCGCCGCCGCCTCCGGTGCCGGGGCGGGCGAACAGTTCGGCGGCCGGGATGTCGAGACGGCTGACGCAGCGCAGCGGCCGGTCCGCGCCGGCCCGCAGCACGACTTCGGTGAGGAAGGCGCGGCCCAGGTGCACGAGGAAGGCGGCGCTGTCGGCCTCGGCGCGCTCGAAGGTGCGCAGCGTGTAGCGGCCGGTGGCCGGGTCGAGGACGACGGCGGTGAGCCGGACGACCTGGTTGCTGACCGAGCCGTAGCCGTGCCCCTCCGGCCGGAGTTCGTGGGCGGCGGGTACGGCGGTGCCGTGGCCACCGATGGCGAGCACCCCGCCGACGGTCAGTTCGCCGGGTGCCGGGCACGCGGTCAGGCCGAGGCCCCGGTCGGCCAGGTGGGCGAGCAGGTCCTCCATGGTGGCGCCGGTCTGGACCCGGACGGTGGTCGGCGAGTCGGCGGTCATCGCGGTGAGGTGGCGGCTGGTGTCCACGAGCAGGACGCGGGCGCTGTCCGGGGTCCCGTTGGCGACGGTGAGCGGCGCCCAGGTGTGCCGGTAGCCGGTGGCGCGCAGGCGCCAGCCGTTGGCGTGCGCCCAGTCGGCGAGCGCCGGTACCTCCTCCGGTGTGCGGGGCGCGCAGGTCCACAGCTGGTCGGTGCGGATCTCGCCGGACCAGTTCTGGAAGACCCGCTGGTACAGCTCGGTGCCGGCGGGCAGGCCGGGCGGCACCGGGGTGGCCGCCTCGGCGCTGTCCGGGCCGATGGTGCCGCGCAGCAGCCAGGCCGCGCCGCCCAGGGCGGCCGAGGCGCCGAGCATCTGCCGCCTGGTGAGCCCGCCGCCCCTGGCGTTTCCACGGCGCTTCCCGTGGCCCGTCTGCGGAGCCGCGCCCGGGGCCGCCCTCGACTCCACCCCCGGGTCGGTCCCCCTGCGGTCTTCCGTGCCCCCGGCCATGCCCCGCCCTGTCGTCGTCATGAGTCCGCCCCCACTAGCCGGTCACCCGCGCCGAGCGGCGGTGATGCCGCACGGCGATGATGCCGAGCAGCGGCGATCAGGGTGGGGCCGGTGTGAATCCGGCCCAGGCAGGAGCGTACGAAGTGGCGTACGGCAGTTTGAAGCACTCCACGCAGCTATTCATCCATTCGGGTGATCATGCCCCGGGCCGGCGCCCGCTCCCGGCACAACGCGGAGCGGTACGTGCGTCCGCCCCGGCCGCCTCCCTCCCGGCTGCCACGCGAAACCCTTGTCCACCGCCCGGACCTGCGCATACGTTGATCTTTTCCACCTCGCGCCCGGAGGCACCGCCATGCCCGCACCCCTGATCGCCGCCGCCACCGTCACCGTGGCCGTCGCCCAGCCCGCCTGCGCCGACGCCGGCCGCCCGGACACCGTGGCCGTGAACGTCGAACGGCACGCGCAGGCGGTACGGGAGGCCGCCGCGCGCCTGGTGGTGTTCCCCGAGCTGTCCCTGACCGGGTACGACCTGGCCGCGCCCGCGCTCGGCCCGGCCGATCCGCGCCTCGCCCCGCTGGTCGCCGCCTGCGCCGCGACCGGCACGACCGCCCTGGTCGGCGCGCCGGTCACCGAGCCCGACGGGGGCGAGTCCATCGCCACCCTGGCCGTCACCGGCGAAGGCGCCGTCGTCGTGTGCCGGAAGACGCGGCTGCACGGCGCCGAGAACGACCGGTTCACCCCCGGCGACGGGCCCGCCGCCCTGGAGCTGGACGGCCTGCGGTTCGGCCTCGCGATCTGCGCCGACGCCGCCGATCCCACGCACGCCGAGGAGACCGCCGCGCTCGGCATCGACGCCTATGTCGCCTCCACCCTGTACGGCGCGGGGCCCGCGCAGGCCGCCCGCCGCGACGGGCACCTCCGCGACCGCGCCGCCGCCCACGGGGTGTGGACCGTGCTGGCCACTTCCGCCGGGGCGAGCGGCGAGCAGCCGCAGACCTCGGGCGGCTCCGGCTTCTGGGCGCCGGGCGGCGCCCTGATCGCCCAGGCCGGCACCGCGCCGGGCGAACTCGTCCGCGCCGAGCTGCCCCGGCGGTAACGACGGAGGCGGCCCGGCGGACGCGGCCCGACCGTCACCGTGGACGCGACCGGGCCGGAACGGCGAGCGTGGCCGGGCTGCGACAACCGGATGCGGCCGGGCGGAAATACCCGGGGCCCACGCGCGGCTGTGGTGATCGGAGACCGCTCGGGGCCGGACCACCGGCCCGTTCAGGAGGTGCAGCGCGTGATGGGTGACGAGCAGGAGAACCAGCGGGAGTACCGCGTCGAGCACGACTCGATGGGCGAGGTCCGGGTGCCGGCCGCCGCGAAGTGGCAGGCGCAGACGCAGCGGGCGGTGGAGAACTTCCCGGTGTCCGGCCAGCGGCTGGAGCGCGCGCACATCGCCGCGCTGGCCGGGATCAAGGCCGCAGCGGCCCGGGTGAACGCCCGCCTCGGCGTCCTGGACGAGGACACGGCGGCGGCGATCGCGGCGGCGGCCGAGGAGGTCGCCGAAGGGCGGTGGGACGACGAGTTCCCGGTGGACGTGTTCCAGACCGGTTCGGGCACCTCGTCCAACATGAACGCCAACGAGGTGATCGCCACCCTGGCCGCCGAGCGGCTGGGCCGCCCGGTCCACCCGAACGACCACGTGAACGCCAGCCAGTCGTCCAACGACGTCTTCCCGTCCTCGATCCACATCGCCGCCACCGCCGCCGTCACGCACGACCTGATCCCGGCGCTGGAGCACCTGGCGGAGGCGCTGGAGCGCAAGGCCGCCGAGTTCGCGCAGGTGGTCAAGTCGGGCCGGACGCACCTGATGGACGCCACGCCGGTCACCCTCGGCCAGGAGTTCGGCGGCTACGCCGCCCAGGTCCGGCACGGGCGGGAGCGGCTGCTGGCGACGCTCCCCAGGGTCGCCGAACTGCCCCTCGGCGGCACGGCGGTGGGCACCGGGATCAACACCCCGCCGGGCTTCCCGGCGGCGGTGATCGAGGAGGTCGCCCGCACCACCGGCCTGCCGCTCACCGAGGCGCGGGACCACTTCGAGGCGCAGGGCGCCCGCGACTCCCTGGTCGAGCTGAGCGGGCAACTGCGCACGGTGGCCGTCGGATTCACGAAGATCGCGAATGACCTGCGGTGGATGGGCTCGGGCCCGCGCACCGGCCTCGGCGAGATCAACCTGCCGGACCTGCAACCCGGTTCGTCGATCATGCCGGGCAAGGTGAACCCGGTGCTCCCCGAGGTGGTGCTGATGGTCGCCGCCCAGGTGGTCGGCAACGACGCGACGGTCACCCTGGCCGGCGCGAGCGGCAACTTCGAGCTGAACGTGATGCTCCCGGTACTCGCCCGCAACGTGCTGGAGTCGGTGCGGCTGCTCGCCAACAGCGCCCGCCTGCTGGCGGACCGGACGGTGGACGGCATCACCGCCAACGTCGAACGGGCCCGGGAGTACGCGGAGTCCTCCCCCTCGGTGGTCACCCCGCTGAACCGCTACCTCGGGTACGAGGAGGCGGCGAAGGTCGCCAAGCGGGCGCTGGCCGAGCGGAAGACGATCCGACAGGTCGTGCTGGAGCACGGCTACGTGGAACAGGGCAAGCTCACCCGTGAGCAGCTCGACGAAGCCCTCGACGTCCTGCGGATGACCCGCCCGTGACGGCCACCGACCCGCCCGTGACGGCCGCGGCTCCCTGACGACGTGCGCCGGGGCGCGGAGGACGGTTCGGCCCTCCACGCCCCGGACGCGGGCTGTCAGTGACGTCAGCCCTTGGCGCGGCCGGCGCGGCCGAGCCGCATCGCTGCTCCGTTCGCCGTGATCGTGGCCATCGAGATCGCCGCGAGACCGAGCAGGAACATCACGGCACCGACGATGACGCAGGTGACGATGTTCCTGCCCTGCGCGGCCGATCCGGAGACGAGCCAGGGAGAGACGATCGTCCACGCGCCGAGCACGGTGGCCGCCCAGGCCCTCGCGTGGGTGCGCTCGTAGGCCGACCCGTATCCCGCCATCAGCACGCAGTAGGCCAGGCCGACGATCAGGCAGGTCACGGTCAGCGTGTTGAAGGCGGTGAAGCCGACGATCCATGGCGATGCCGCCAGGAAGAGGCCCGCCAGCACGGCCAGGGCCTCCGTGGCCTGGGCGCGCGGGGTCGAGGTGATCCGCTCGTAGTGCTCCCGTAGTTCGACGATGTCCGGGTGATGCTCCATGCCCATCGGAATCTGGGTAGACACCGATACCACCTCCTATGGTTCGGAACATGGAGGGCTCTTGCCCCGTACCCATTCTGGCGCTTCTCCGATGATTTGCGCCTTTTGGCCGTAAATGCTCGACAACCATCCGATCACGGCGGTGACCTGCGTCTCACCACTCCGGCCCCCCATTGCCTATGCAATTCGTTGCATAGCAGGATGCCGGACATGGCACTGGAGCACGCGATCCTCGTCTCACTGCTGGAGCAGCCGGGCTCGGGCTACGAACTGGCCCGGCGCTTCGACCGCTCCATCGGGCGCTTCTGGACCGCCACCCACCAGCAGATCTACAAGGTGCTGCGGCGGATGGAGGCCGACGGCTGGGTCGCCGCCGAAGAGGTCGCCCAGGACGGCCGACCGGACAAGAAGGTCTACTCGGCGGCCGACGCCGGACGGGCCGTGCTCGCCGGCTGGCTGCGCGAACCGGTCGAGCCGGAGTCCGTCCGACACGAGCTCGCGGTCAAGATCCGCGCCGCCGCCTTCGACGACCCGGCCGCGCTGATCTCCGAGGTCGAACGGCACCGCGAGAGCCACGCCGCCCTGCTCGCCCGCTACCTGCACGGCGAGCAGCGCGACTTCCCCGACCTCACCGCGCTCGACACCCAGCAGGAGCTCCAGCACGTGGTGCTGCGCGGCGGCATCGAGTACGAGCGGATGACCCTCGCCTGGCTCGACGACGTGCTCGCCACCCTGCACCGCCTCGCCGTGGATGACAGGTCACAGATGACGGGTGACAGATAACAGAATCTGAACGCTGAAATCTGAAATCTGTCAGTTGTCATCTGTTCACTGTTCGCCGTCACCCGCCGGCCACCACCCGCCGCCTCCTCACCCGCCACCCCTCACCCTCGACCCCTCACCCTCGACCCCCGGGAGCCCGTGATGCTCTTCAACCCGCGTACGTACGACCCCGCGCAGTTCGACGAGCCGGCCCGCCGGCTGCTGCGCGCGACCGTGGACTGGTTCGAGTCCCGCGGCAAGAAGGCACTGATCGACACCTACGTCGACCGCACCTGGTACGCCGACTTCCTCGAATTCGCCGCCAAGGAGGGCCTGTTCGCGGAGTTCCTGACCCCGTCCGCGGCCGACCCGGGCAAGCGCTGGGACACCTCCCGGATCGCCGAGCTGAACGAGATCCTCGGCTTCTACGGCCTCGGCTACTGGTACACCTGGCAGGTCACCATCCTCGGCCTCGGGCCGGTCTGGCAGAGCAAGAACGAGGCCGTCCGGGCCCGCGCCGCAAAGCTCCTGACGGAGGGTCACGTCATGGCGTTCGGCCTCTCCGAGCGCACCCACGGCGCCGACATCTACTCCACCGACATGATCCTCACCCCGGACGGCGAGGGCGGTTTCACCGCGACCGGCTCCAAGTACTACATCGGCAACGGCAACGTGGCCGGCCTGGTTTCGGTGTTCGGCCGCCGCTCCGACGTCGAGGGCCCCGAGGGCTACGTCTTCTTCGCCGCCGACAGCCGCCACGACGCGTACCACCTGGTCAAGAACGTGGTGAACGCCCAGATGTACGTCAGCGAGTTCCGGCTGGAGGGCTACCCGGTGCGCGCCGAGGACGTGCTGCACACCGGGCAGGCCGCCTTCGACGCCGCGCTGAACACCGTCAACGTCGGCAAGTTCAACCTCTGCACGGCCTCGGTCGGCATCTGCGAGCACGCGATGTACGAGGCCGTCACGCATGCCCACAACCGGGTGCTGTACGGCCGGAAGGTCACCGACTTCCCTCACGTGCGACGGGAGTTGACCGACGCGTACGCCCGTCTGGTGGCGATGAAGATGTTCAGCGCGCGGGCCGTGGACTACTTCCGCACCGCCTCCCCCGAGGACCGCCGCTACCTGCTGTTCAACCCGATGACCAAGATGAAGGTCACCACCGAGGGCGAGAAGGTCATCGACCTGATGTGGGACGTCATCGCCGCCAAGGGCTTCGAGGCGGACACCTACTTCGACAAGGCGGCGAAGGACATCCGCGGCCTGCCGAAGCTGGAGGGCACCGTCCACGTCAACCTGGCGCTGATCCTCAAGTTCATGGGCAACTACCTGTTCGCCCCGAGCGACTACGCTCCGGTGCCGACCCGGCTGGACGCCGCCGATGACGCCTTCCTGTTCCGCCAGGGCGCGGCCCGCGGCCTCGGCGCGATCCGTTTCCACGACTGGCGCACCGCGTACGACCGCCACACGCAGCTGCCGAACGTCGCCCGCTTCCGCGAACAGGCCGACGGCTTCTGCGAGCTGCTGCTCAGCCACGCGCCGAGCAAGGAGCAGCAGGCGGACCTGGACTTCCTGCTGGAGATCGGCCAGCTGTTCGCACTGATCGTCTACGGCCAGCTGGTGCTGGAGCAGGCGGAGCTGACCGGCCTGGACGAGGACGTCCTGGACCAGATCTTCGACGCGCTGGTCCGCGACTTCTCCGCGCACGCGACCGAGCTGCACGGCAAGGCCTCGACGACCCCGGAGCAGGCCGCCTGGGCGCTGGCGAACGTGCGCCGGCCGGTCGCCAACGCGGAGCGGGCCGCCGCCGTGTGGGCCCGGGTCGAGGAGCTGTCGGGCGCGTACGAGATGCGGCCGTAGCCGCCGCGCGGAACGTGGAACGACCCCGGGGGCGCGGACCGGGGGCACGGGCCTGAACCCCCGGTCCGCACCTCCGGCCCACGCCCCCGGGGCCCCGCCCCCTCGGTGCCCCGCCCGACGCCGCCCGGACGTACCGTGGAACACGGAGGGCGCGTCATGCACGGCACCGGGACCCACTTCACCGACCGGACCGACGCGGGCCGGCGGCTGGCCGCCCGCGTGGGCCACTTGGGCGGCGCCGACACCGTGGTGGTGGCGCTGCCCAGGGGCGGGGTTCCGGTGGCCGCCGAGGTGGCGGCCGCGCTCGGCGCGCCGCTGGACATCTGCGTGATCCGCAAGCTCGGCGTGCCCTACCAGCCCGAGCTGGGCATGGGGGCGATCGGCGAGGACGGCGTCCGGGTGCTGAACGAGCAGGTCATCCGGCTGGCCGGGGTCGGCGACGAC
This sequence comes from Kitasatospora sp. NPDC088779, assembly GCF_040685395.1. Taxonomy (NCBI): domain Bacteria; kingdom Bacillati; phylum Actinomycetota; class Actinomycetes; order Kitasatosporales; family Streptomycetaceae; genus Kitasatospora; species Kitasatospora sp. NPDC088779. The sequence goes on from NZ_JBFBHW010000002.1 coordinate 162,299, forward strand.
CAGCTGGCCGCCGTGGAGCGGCGCGAGCGCACCGAGTTGGAGCGCCGGGCCCGCCGCTACCGGGGCGGCCGCCCGCCCACCGACCTGCGCGGCCGCACGGTGATCGTGGTGGACGACGGCGTCGCCACCGGCTCCACCGCCCGGGCCGCCTGCCGGATCGTCCGGGCCCGGGGCGCGGCCCGGGTGGTGCTCGCCGTCCCGGTGGCCCCGGCGGACTGGACGGAGCGCCTGTCCGAGGTCGCCGACGAGCTGGTCTGCGTCGGCACACCGTCGCCGTTCTTCGCGATCGGCGAGTTCTACGGGGACTTCGCGCAGACCGGCGACGAGGAGGTCCTGCGGCTGCTCGCCGAGGCCGCGGGCGGGCGGCGCGCGCCGGGGCCGGTGGACGTGGACCGCGAGCTGGTCCTGCGCGCCGCCGGTGTGCGCCTCGCCGGCCGGTTGACCGTCCCCGCCGCACCGAGCGGCATCGTGCTCTTCGCGCACGGCAACGGCAGCGGCCGGCGCAGCCCGCGCAACCGTCACGTCGCCCGGTACCTGAACCGCTCCGGGCTGGCCACGCTGCTGTTCGACCTGCTCACCGAGGCCGAGGAGCCGGACCGCCGCAAGGTGTTCGACGTCGCTCTGCTCGGTGACCGGCTGACCGCCGTCGCCGAGGAGCTGAGCCGGCTGGAGGAGACCCGCGGCCTGCCGCTCGGCCTGTTCGGCGCCAGCACCGGCGCCGCGGCCGCCCTGCACACCGCCGCCGCGCTCGGGCCCGCCGTCGGCGCGGTGGTCTCCCGCGGCGGGCGCCCCGACCTCGCCGGTCCCGACGTCCTGGGCCGGGTGAGCGCCCCGACGCTGCTCGTGGTCGGCGGCCTGGACACCACCGTGATCGACCTGAACCGGCGGGCCCGGGCCCGGCTGCACTGCGTGAGCGAACTGGCGGTGGTGCCGGGTGCGGGCCATCTGTTCGAGGAGCCGGGCACGTTGGACCAGGTCGCCGAGCTCGCCGGGGCCTGGTTCCTGCGCCACCTCCCCCCGCTCGGGACCGCCCAGGACCCGGTGTCGCGGGCCCCGTGAACCGGTCCCGATCGGCAGCACATTTTGCGCAGCCGAATGCGGGATTTCCTGATCAGCTTGTACACATTGAACAGTGAAATCCCGACCTGTTGCCCAGCCACCCGGACAGGAGCAAGCTCTCCGCCAGCCGCACCGCCCACCCGTTCGCGGCGCGGCCGCCTCAAGCGGACGCCTCAGAGCCGAGGCCAAAAGTGGAGGAACGACCGATGACCCCGCAGTCCCACGCCCTTGAGCTGACCCCCGAGGAGCGCGAGGCCGGCCTCGACGCCGACCAGCTGCGCCGCCTCGTCGGCCTCGTCGAGCACGACCCGGCCACCGACCCGTTCCCCGTCACCGCGCAGGACGCGGTCGTCTTCGTGGTCGGCAACGCCACCCAGACGGCCCAGTTCTACCAGGCCGTGTTCGGCATGGAGCTGGTCGCCTACTCCGGCCCGGAGACCGGCCGTCGTGACCGCAAGGCCTTCGTGCTCCGCTCCGGCTCCTGCCGCTTCGTGATCAAGGGCGGGGTGCTGCCGGACAGCCCGCTGCTGGACCACCACCGCCGCCACGGCGACGGCGTCGTCGACCTGGCCCTGGAGGTCCCGGACGTCGACAAGTGCATCGCGCACGCCCGCGCGACCGGCGCCACCGTCCTGGAGGAGCCGAACGACGTCTCCGACGAGAACGGCACCGTGCGCCGCGCGGCCATCGCCACCTACGGCGAGACCCGCCACACCCTGATCGACCGCTCCCGCTACCACGGCCCCTACCTGCCGGGGTACATCACCGCGCAGAGCAAGGTCCAGCACCCGGAGGGCTCGCCCAAGCGCCTGTTCCAGGCCCTCGACCACGCCGTCGGCAACGTCGAGCTGGGCCGGATGGACGAGTGGGTGTCGTTCTACAACCGGGTCATGGGCTTCGTGAACATGGCCGAGTTCGTCGGCGACGACATCGCCACCGACTACTCCGCCCTGATGTCCAAGGTCGTCGCCAGCGGCAACCACCGGGTGAAGTTCCCGCTCAACGAGCCGGCCATCGCCAAGAAGCGGTCGCAGATCGACGAGTACCTGGAGTTCTACACCGGCCCCGGCTGCCAGCACATGGCGCTCGCCACCAACGACATCCTCACCACCGTCGACGTGCTGCGCTCGCGCGGCGTGGAGTTCCTCGACACCCCCGACTCGTACTACGACGACCCGGAGCTGCGCGCCCGGATCGGCAAGGTGCGGGTGGACATCAACGAGCTGAAGTCGCGCGGCATCCTGGTCGACCGCGACGAGGACGGCTACCTGCTGCAGATCTTCACCAAGCCGATCGGCGACCGCCCCACCGTCTTCTACGAGTTCATCGAGCGGCACGGTTCGCTGGGCTTCGGCAAGGGCAACTTCAAGGCGCTGTTCGAGGCGATCGAGCGCGAGCAGGACGCCCGCGGCAACCTGTGAGTGCTGGGGAACTCTGAGCACGGTCGGGCGTACCGTGAGGACGGTCGGCTGAGCACGGTCGAGGAGGAGCAGGGAGATGGCGTACTACCGGCAGCTGGGCAGCATCCCGCCCAAGCGGCACACCCAGCACCGCACACCCGAAGGCGGGCTGTACTACGAGGAGTTGATGGGCGAGGAGGGGTTCTCGTCGGACTCCTCGCTGCTCTACCACCGGGGCATCCCCTCGGCCGTGGTGAACGCGGTGCCGTGGGAGCTGCCGGACCAGTCCACGGTGCCCAACCACCCCCTGCTCCCCCGCCACCTCAAGCTGCACGAGCTGTTCGCGGACCAGGAGTGGAAGTCCGCGGACGTCGTCGGCAGCCGCCGACTGGTCCTCGGCAACGGCGACGTGCGGATCTCGTACGTCGCCGCCGGGGCCCCGAGCGAGCTGTACCGCAACGGACTCGGTGACGAGTGCGTGTACGTGGAGTCCGGCTCCGGCACGGTCGAGACGGTCTTCGGCTCGATCGAGGTCGGCCAGGGCGACTACGTGATCATCCCGCGCGCCACCACCCACCGCTGGGTGCCGACCGGGGACGAACCGCTGCGCGCGTACTGCATCGAGGCGAACAGCCACATCACCCCGGTCAAGCGCTACCTCTCCAAGTACGGGCAGCTGCTGGAGCACGCGCCGTACTGCGAGCGGGACTTCCGCGGCCCGGTCGGCCCGCTGGTCGTCGACGCCACCGGGGACGCCGCCGGAGACGTCGACGTGCTGGTCAAGCACCGCGGCCCGAACGGCGTCTCGGGCACCCGCTACACCGTGCCGCACCACCCCTTCGACGTGGTCGGCTGGGACGGCTGCCTGTACCCGTACGCCTTCAACATCCGGGACTTCGAACCGATCACCGGCCGGGTCCACCAGCCGCCGCCGGCCCACCAGGTGTTCGAGGGCAACGGCTTCGTGATCTGCAACTTCGTTCCCCGCAAGGTGGATTACCACCCACTGTCGATCCCGGTGCCGTACTACCACGCCAACGTGGACAGCGACGAGGTCATGTTCTACTGCGGCGGCGACTACGCGGCCCGCAAGGGCTCGGGCATCGGCCAGGGCTCGATCTCGCTGCACCCCGGCGGGCACACCCACGGGCCGCAGCCCGGCGCGTACGAGCGCAGCATCGGCGTGGAGTTCTTCGACGAACTCGCCGTCATGGTGGACACGTTCCGCCCGCTGGAGCTCGGCGAGGGCGGCCGGGCCGGCGAGGACGGCAACTACGCCTGGACCTGGGCCGGGCGGGGGCCCGGGCGATGAGCGCCGCCTCGTCCGCCGCGCCCGACTCACCGGCCACCGGGGCGATCCCCGAGCTGTTCCACGGGCTCTTCGACGACGCCGCGGTGTTCCCCCCGGGGAACCTGCCGGTCGCCGAGGCGGTGCCCGCGCACCGCGGGCACCGCGCGGCCTGGTACGCCGAGGCGGTCGGCCCGCTCCTGTGCGGGGCCGGCCGGCTGGGCGAGTTGGCCGCGGCGGTGGCGGGCGGTGCGCCGCTCGGGGTCGGGCTCGTACTGCCGGGGGGCAGTGCCGAACTCGGCCCGGCGCTCGCCGCCGCGCCCTTCGAGGTGGCCGGCGTCGAACTCGCCGTCCGGGACGCCGCCGAGGCGGTCGCCGCCCTGGACCGGCTGCTGCCGCCGGACGTCCCGGCCGCCATCGAGCTGCCGCGCGAACTCCTGCGCGGCGACGGCCTGGGCGAAGTGCTGGACGTGCTCGTCGACAGCCCCTACCGGGCGAAGTTCCGCACCGGCGGGGTGGTGGCCGAGGCGTTCCCGGACGAGGAGGAGCTGGCCGCCTTCCTCACCGGCTGCGCGCTGCGCGGACTGCCGTACAAGTGCACCGCCGGACTGCACAACGCCGTCCGGCACACCGACCCGACCACCGGCTTCGAGCACCACGGCTTCCTCAACGTGCTGCTGGCCGCGCAGGAGACCGACCGGGCCGCAGCAGCGGCGGTGCTGGCGGAACGCGACGGCGCGGTGCTGGCCAAGGCCGCCCAAGCGCTGACCGATCGTCAGGTCACGGTGATCCGGAACTCGTTCACCGCGTTCGGCACGTGCAGCATCGCCGAGCCCCTGGACGACCTGGCCGCGCTCGGCCTGCTGTCGTCCACGTCACAGCCCCAGGAGGACCGTTGAGCACCACCCCCCGCAGCTGGCTCGCCAGCGCCCAGGACTCGCCGTTCGGCGTGCACAACCTGCCGTACGGCGTGTTCACCGCCGCCGACCAGCCCGGCCGGCGCCGGATCGGCGTGCGCGTCGGGGACTTCGTGCTGGACGCCGCGGCGGCCGCCCGGGCGGCCGGGGCGCCGTCCGTGCTGCTGGCCGCGGACTCGCTCAACCCGCTTCTGGCGGCGGGGCGTTCGACCTGGACGCAGGTCCGGGCCGACCTCACGCGGTGGCTGACGGACGAGTCCTACCGCGAGGCGCTGTCGCCTGCGCTGCTGCCGGCGGGCGAGGTCCAGCTGCACCTGCCGTTCGAGGTCGCCGACTACGTCGACTTCTACGCCTCCGAGCACCACGCCACCAACCTGGGCCGGATCTTCCGCCCGGGCTCGGAGCCGCTCACCCCCAACTGGAAGCACCTGCCCATCGGTTACCACGGGCGGGCCGGCACGGTGGTCGTCTCCGGCACCCCGGTGGTGCGGCCCCACGGGCAGCGCAAGGCGCCCGCCGACCCGGCGCCGTCGTTCGGGCCGACCCGGCGGCTGGACATCGAGGCGGAGGTCGGCTTCGTCGTCGGCACCCCGTCCGAGCTGGGCCGACCGGTCGTCCTGGACGACTTCCGCGAGCACGTGTTCGGCGTCTGCCTGGTCAACGACTGGTCCGCGCGCGACATCCAGGCCTGGGAGTACGTGCCGCTCGGCCCGTTCCTCGGCAAGTCCTTCACCACCTCCGTCTCCCCGTGGATCGTCCCGCTGGACGCCCTGCAGCACGCCCGGGTCGCGCCGCCCGAGCGCGACGTCGAGCCGCTGGCGTACCTGGACGACCGCGGCGGCGAACCGTGGGGACTGGACCTGGCGCTGGAAGTCCGGCTGAACGGGCACCTGGTGTCCCGGCCGCCGTTCGCCTCGATGTACTGGACGGCACAGCAGCAGCTCACCCACATGACGGTCAACGGCGCCTCGCTGCGCACCGGCGACCTGTTCGCCTCGGGCACCGTCAGCGGGCCGGAGCCGGAGACCCGCGGCGCGCTGATCGAGCTGACGTGGAACGGCGAGGAGCCGCTGAAGCTCCCGGACGGCACCACCCGGACGTTCCTGGAGGACGGCGACGAGGTCACCATCACGGCCACCGCGCCGGGGGCGGACGGCGCCGTCATCGGGTTCGGCGAGGTGACGGGGCGGGTCCAGCCGTAGCCGGTCCACAGCCGCTGGCCCACAATTGACGGCGAACAGATGACAGATAACAGCTGACAGATTTCATCATCTGTCAGCTGTTATCTGTTACCCCCGCCCCCTCCTCGAACTCCCCCCGCGCACCGGACCCACCGCGCCTACAGGCCCGCCCCACCGGTGGCGTCGATGACCCGGCCGGTGACCCAGCGGGCGTCATCGGAGGCGAGGAAGGCGACGATGTCCGCGACGTCCTCCGGTTGCCCGACCCGGCCGAGGGCCGCGAGCGAGGCCGCATGGGCCTCCGCCTCCGCGTTGCCGCGCAGCCAGCCGGCGTTGACGTCGGTGTCGACGACACCCGGCGCGACCGAGTTGGCGGTGATCCCGCGCGGGCCGAGCTGCTTGGCGAGGTTGAGGGTGAAGGTGTCGAGCGCCCCCTTGGTCGCCCCGTAAGCGATGATCTCCGGCATGGCGAGGCGGGCCGCGCCGCTGGAGACGTTGATGATCCGGCCGCCGTCGCGCAGCCGGTGCAGTCCGTGCTGGACGACGAAGAACGGCGCACGGACGTTGACGGCGAAGACCTCGTCGAAGCCCTCCTCGGTGAGCGCGGCGAGGTCGGCACTGCGCCCGATCCCGGCGTTGTTCACGATGATGTCGACGCCGCCGTCGGGCGCGTGCGCGCCGATCCCGGCGTCGAACGCCTCCCACAGCGCGGCCGCGTCCCCGTGCCGGCCGAGTTCGGCGTGCAGCGCGAAGGCTCGGCCGCCGTCGGCGCGGATGCCCGCGACGACCTCACCCGCCGCCTCCTGATCGCGGGCGTAGCCGACGGCGACGGTGGCGCCGTCGCGGCCGAGCCTGCGGGCGATCGCCCGGCCGATCCCCCTGCTGCCCCCGGTGACCAGCGCGGTCTTGCCCTTGAGTGCCTGCCTGCCCATGACTGATCCCCTTCCCGCTTCGCCCACCCTATTTGTTGAGTGGTCGCTCAAGAAAGAAGCTAACACACTTGTTGAGCGGGTGTTCTAAAATTCCGGCATGACCGAGAACCCGACGCGGCCCCGGCGCGGACGACCGCCGACCTTCGACCGGGGCGAGGCGCTGACGGCGGCGACCCGGCTGTTCTGGGAGCGCGGCTACGAGGCCACCTCCGTCACCGACCTGACCACCGCCATGGGCATCCGGCCCGGCAGCCTCTACGCCGCGTTCGGCGACAAACGCTCGCTCTTCGAGGAGGTCGTCCGCCACTACGGCCACTCCCCCGTCGGCGCGTTCGCGGAGGCCGCCCTACAGGAGGAGACCACCGCGTACGCGGCCTTCGCCCGGATCCTGCGCGAGGCGGCGGCCATCTACCCCGACCCCTCCCACCCGGCCGGCTGCCTGGTGATCAGCGCCGCCACCAACGTCTCCCCGCAGGACGCCGAGGTCCAGGCCCACCTGCGCGACCTGCGCAACCGCAACCTCCACGCCTTCGAGACCAGGCTGCGCACGGCCCAGGCGGACGGCGAACTCCCGCCCGACGCCGACCCGCACGCGCTGGCCGGCTACTTCGGCACGGTCATCCAGGGCATGTCGCAGCAGGCCCGGGACGGCGCCACCGCCGCCGACCTGGCCCGGACCGCCGAACTCGCCCTGCGCGCCTGGCCGTAGGGCCCCGAACCGGGCCCGGGCGGCCTGCCGGCGGGCCGCGAGGACGGCCCGCCGCCCGCCGGGTGATCACGGCTCCGCGCCGCCCCGGTACGGTGGGCGACAGGAGTCGTCAAGACCGAGGAACGACCGAACGACGGGAACGGACCCGATGAGCGCAGAGGTGGCGGAGGTCCAGGTCTCCCTGGACGGCGGGGCCGGACGGATCGTGCTGAACCGACCGCGGGCGCTCAACTCGCTGACCCACGGCATGATCACCACCGTCCACGCGACGCTGGCCGAGTGGGCCGCGGACGACCGGGTGCGCACCGTCGTCCTGACCGGCGCCGGCGAGCGCGGCCTCTGCGCCGGGGCCGACCTCCGCGCACTGCACGACGACGTCAAGGCCGGCGGGGCCGGCACCCGGGCCTTCTTCCGCGACGAGTACCGGCTGAACGCGCTGATCGCCCACTACCCGAAGCCGTACGTCGCGGTGATGGACGGCATCACCATGGGCGGCGGCATCGGCCTGTCCGCCCACGGCGCGGTCCGGATCGTCACCGAACGTTCCACCGTCGCCATGCCCGAGACCCGGATCGGGCTGGTCCCGGACGTCGGCGGCAGCCGGCTGCTCGCGCTCGCCCCGGGCGAGTTGGGCACCCACCTCGGCCTCACCTCGGCCTCGATGGGCCCCGGTGACGCGCTGCTGTGCGGGTTCGCGGACCACTTCGTCCCCTCGGCGCGGATCGCGGCGCTGCTCGACGCCCTGGCCGAGAGCCCCGACCCGGCCGCCGTCGTCGCCGCGCACGCCGAGCCCGCGCCGCGGGCCCCGCTCGCGGAGCAGCGCGGCTGGATCGACGCCTGTTACGCGGCCGACAGCGTCGCGGAGATCGTCGAACGACTGCTGAACTCCGGTGTGGCGGAGGCGAAGGAGGCCGCGGAGCTGGTCCTCGGCAACTCCCCCACGGCCGTCACGGTGACCCTCGCCGCGCTGCGCCGGGCCCGCACGCTCCCCTCCTTGGAGGCCGTGCTCGACCAGGAGTACCGCGTCTCCTGCGCCGCGCTGGGCGGGCATGACCTGGTCGAGGGCATCCGCGCCCAGGTGATCGACAAGGACCGCACCCCGCGCTGGTCCCCGGCGACGCTCGCCGAGGTCGGGGAGGCGGACGTCGCCCGCTTCCTCGCCCCTCGCGTGGGCGACGAGTTGGGCCTGGCCTGACCGGGCGGCGGCGCCGGCCCCGCACCGCCACGCGTCATGAACCACGCGTCATGAACCACGATCAAGGAGCCCGCATGACCCGCCCGAGCCCTCCGCCGCCTACCGGGGACGCCGACCCGCTGTCCCGGGTGCCGCTCGGCGAGCAGGTGCGCGGACTACTGCTGGAGGGCCTGCTGAACGGGCGCTGGCAGCCCGGCGACCGGATCGTGGAACGGCGCCTGGCCGCCGAGTTGAACGTCAGCCAGGCGCCGGTGCGCGAGGCGCTGCGCTCGCTGCAGTCGCTCGGGCTGCTCGACGCCGAGCCCAACCGGGGCGTGCGGGTGCGCGAGATCAGCCCGGCCGAACTGCGCGAGGTCTACCAGGTGCGGGCCGCACTGGAGCGGCTGGCCGCCGAGTCGGCGGTCATCCGCCTGGCCGGGGACACCGCCGCCCTGGAGCAGCACGCGGAACGGATGGCGGCGGCGGCCGGGGCGGGTGACGCGCTCGGGCAGGCCCGGCACGGCGTGGCCTTCCACCGCGAGATCGTGGCCGCCGCCGGCAACGGGGCACTGCTGCGGACCTGGGAGGGGCTGGGCGTGGAGGTGTGGACGGTGCTGTCGCTGCACCGGGTCCGCCCGGAGCTGCACGAGAACGCGGCCGACCACGCTCCGCTGATCGAGGCCTTCCGGCGGCGGGATCCGGAAGTCGGGCGGCTGCTGGCGGAACACGTTCTGGAGTACGCCGACCGCTCCGCCTGAGCGGATCCGGACGGGGTCCTGGCCCGGGATCATAGTTCGCATAAAGATGATCGATCATCGCTCACATTACCCTCCAGTAGCGGTTGACGCGCCGCCGGATCACTCCCTACCGTCCATAGAGACCTTCCATGGAGAGAAATGTCATTCCGCATCCCGGAATCGGCACTCTGAAGCACCGGCAAAGGGGAACCATCCGTGTCCCAGCTCGACCAGCTTCCCGACCACGACCCCGAAGAGGTGGCGGAGTGGCGCGCCTCCCTGGACGCCGCCCGCGACTTCGGCGGAGCGCACCGCGCCGCCCACCTGCTGCGCCGCCTCGTCGAACACGCCGAACTGCGCCGGCTCGACGTCCCGCCGCTCCTGGACACCCCGTACGTCAACACCATCCCGACCGGCGCCGAGCCCGAGTTCCCCGGCGACGAGGCGATGGAGCGCCGGATCACCGCCTGGAACCGCTGGAACGCCGCCGCCATGGTGACCAGGGGCAACCACCGCGGCGGCCTCGGCGGGCACATGGCCACGTACGCGTCCGCCGCCTGGCTGTACGAGGTCGGCTTCCAGCACTTCTTCCGCGGCAAGGAGGCCGACGGCTCCGGCGACCAGCTGTACGTCCAGGGCCACGCCGCGCCCGGCGTCTACGCCCGCGCCTTCCTCGAAGGGCGCATCGGCGAGGCCCAGTTGGACCGCTTCCGGCAGGAGGCCGGCGGCGACGGCCTGCCCTCGTACCCGCACCCGCGCCGGCTGCCGTGGTTCTGGGAGTTCCCGACCGTTTCCATGGGCCTCGGACCGCTCTCGGCCATCCACCAGGCCCGGTTCAACCGGTACCTGACCGCGCGCGGCATCAAGGACACCTCCGGCTCGCACGTCTGGGCATTCCTCGGCGACGGGGAGATGGACGAGCCGGAGTCGACCGCCGCGCTCGCCCTGGCCGCCCGCGAGGGGCTGGACAACCTCACCTTCGTGGTCAACTGCAACCTCCAGCGCCTGGACGGACCGGTACGCGGAAACGGAAAGATCGTCCAGGAGCTGGAGCGCCAGTTCCGCGCCGCCGGCTGGAACGTCGTCAAGTCACTGTGGGGCGAGGCCTGGGACGACCTCCTGGCCCACGACACCACGGGCGCGCTGGTGCGCCGGCTCGGCGCGGTGCCGGACGGACAGTTCCAGACCTACGCCGCCTCGGACGCCCGCTACGTCCGCGAGCACCTGTTCCAGGCCGCGCCCGAGCTCCGGGCGATCGCCGAAACCGTGGACGACCAGCGGCTGTTGGAGATCGTCGCGACCTCCCGGGCCGGGCACGAACCGCGCAAGGTGTACGCCGCCTACCGGGCGGCGCTGGAGCACCGGGGCGCCCCCACGGTGGTACTGGTGCAGACGGTCAAGGGCTGGACGCTCGGCCCCGGCTTCGAGGCCCGCAACGCCAACCACCAGATGAAGAAGCTCTCCGGGGCCGAGTTCCGGGCGATGCGCGACCTGCTCGAACTCCCCATTCCGGACAGCGCCTTGACCGGCGAGCTGGTCCCGTACGCGCACCCGGGCCCGGACTCCCCGGAGGCCCGCTACCTCCGGGAGCGGCGCGCCGCGCTGGGCGGCCCCGCGCCCGCCCGCCGGGTGCGCTTCACCCCGCTGCCCGAGCTGCCCGCGAAGCCCTTCGAGACGCTGCTCAAGGGCTCCGGCACGCAGGAGATCGCGACCACCATGGCGTTCGTCCGACTGGTCAAGGACCTGATGCGGGACAAGGCCACCGGCCACCGCTGGGTGCCGATCGTCCCGGACGAGGCACGCACCTTCGGCATGGAGTCGCTCTTCCCGAGCGCCGGCATCTACTCGCCGCTGGGGCAGACCTACGACCCGGTCGACCGCGACCAACTGCTCCACTACAAGGAGTCGGCGACCGGCCAGATCCTCAACGAGGGCATCACGGAGGCCGGTTCGATGGCCTCGCTGACCGCCGCCGCGACCGCTTACGCCACCCACGGCGAGCCGGTGATCCCGTTCTACATCTTCTACTCGATGTTCGGCTGGCAGCGCACTGCCGACCAGATGTGGGCCCTGGCCGACCAGTTGGGCCGGGGCTTCCTGATCGGCGCCACCGCCGGACGCACCACGATGACCGGCGAGGGCCTTCAACATGCCGACGGTCACTCGCAGTTGATCGCCTCCACCAACCCGGCGGCACTGTCCTACGACCCCGCCTTCGGGTACGAGGTCGCGGTGATCGTCCGCGAGGGCCTGCGCCGGATGTACGGCAGCAGCCCCCGACACCCGTACGGCGAGGACGTGTTCTACTACCTGACCGTCTACAACGAGCCGCTGCCACAGCCGCCGCTGCCGACCGGCGCGGATGTCACCGACGTCACCGATGTCACTGACATCACCGACGGCATCCTGCGCGGGCTGTACCGCTACCGCCCGGCGGAGCCCTCCCCGGACGGCGACGCGCCGCGACTCCAACTGCTCGCCTCGGGCACCGCCGTTCGCTGGGCACTCGCCGCCCAGCAACTGCTCGGCGAGGACTGGGGCGTGGCGGCGGACGTCTGGTCGGCACCCTCCTGGACGGAGCTGCGCCGGGAGGCACTGGACTGCGACGCGGCCAACCTGACACAGGCTGCGGCCGGTACAGGCGCGGCGGCGTGCGTCCCCTACGTGACGCGGGCACTGGCAGGGGCGCCCGGGCCGGTGCTGGCGGTCAGCGACTGGATGCGCGCGGTGCCGGACCAGATCCGCCCGTGGGTGGAGCAGGACTGGACGTCGCTGGGCACGGACGGCTTCGGCCTCTCCGACAGCCGGGACGCGGCGCGCCGGCACTTCGGCGTGGACGCCCAGTCGGTCGCGGTGGCGGCGCTGGCCGCGCTGGCGCGCCGGGGTGAGGTCAAGGCGGAGACCGTCCGGCAGGCGGCCGAGCGCTACGGGGTCCGCTTCTGACCCCTGGCGGCCCGTGTCCGGAGCCCTGGGCCCCGGCTCCGCAGCGGAGAGCCGGGCCCGTGACGACCGTCTCGCATACCAAGACTGGCGCGAGGCGGGGCGCGTCGTAGATCGTTGGATGGTCAGGGCGCGCCCGCGCGGCGCCGAGCAGCGGAATGGGAGTCAACGGCGATGACCGAGACCGAGACCTACGAGACGATCCTGGTCGAGCGCAAGGGCCGGGTGGGGCTGATCACGCTCAACCGACCGAAGGCGCTCAACGCTCTGAACACCCAGCTGATGAACGAGGTGGTCGCGGCCGCCACCGCCTTCGACCGGGACCCGGAGATCGGCTGTCTGGTGATCACCGGCTCGGAGAAGGCGTTCGCGGCCGGCGCCGACATCAAGGAGATGCAGGGCAACCGGTTCCCGGACGTCTACCTGGACGACTGGCTGGGCCCCTGGGACCGGCTCGGCGCGCTGCGCAAGCCGGTGGTGGCGGCGGTGGCCGGGTTCGCGCTGGGCGGCGGCTGCGAGCTGGCGATGCTGTGCGACATCCTGCTGGCGGCGGACACCGCGAAGTTCGGGCAGCCGGAGATCAAGCTCGGCGTGATCCCCGGCATCGGCGGCTCGCAGCGGCTGACCCGGGCGGTCGGCAAGGCGAAGGCGATGGAACTGTGCCTGACCGGCCGGATGATGGGCGCCGAGGAGGCCGAGCGGGCCGGCCTGGTCTCCCGGATCGTCCCGGCGGACCAGCTGCTGGCCGAGGCCCTGACGGTGGCCGAGACCGTCGCGGCGATGTCCACCCCGGCGGCGGTCATGCTGAAGGAAAGCGTCAACCGCGCCTTCGAGACGACCCTCGCCGAGGGCGTCCGTTTCGAGCGCCGGCTGTTCCACGCGGCGTTCGCCACGGCGGACCAGAAGGAGGGCATGGCGGCGTTCGCCGAGAAGCGCCCGCCGTCCTTCACCAACCGGTGACCTGGCCGCTCACGACTGACAGCTGACGGGTAACAGCCGACAAGCAACAGATAACAGCTGACAGATTTCGTCATCTGAAATCTGTCAGCTGTTATCTGTTAGCTGTTATCTGTCGGCTGTTACCCGTCAGCCGCCATCACACCTCGTCCACCAGCGCGGTGTTGAGCCGGGCGAGCCCGCTACGGGTGGCGGCGACCACGATCTGGTCGCCGGGGGTGAGGCGCCGGGTGCGGTCGGGGAAGTTCCACTGCAACTGCGCGCTGCGGGCGAACCGGACGGCGATCACCCGGACGCCGCCCGGGTCCTCCAGGTCGTGCCGGTTCATCCCGATCAGCCCGCTGCCGTCCTCGACCGTCAACTCGGCGATCAGCAGCACGTGCCGGAACACCGACAGCATCCCGCGCACCTCGCGCCCCATCAGGGCGGCGGCGAAGGCGGGTGCGGCCAGGTACGAGACCGAGCGCGAGGCCGCGTTGTCCAGCGTCGCGTAGAAGTGCCCGGCGAAGTTGTCATCGAACAGCCGCACCACCACGCGGACTTCGGGATTCCCGTGGCGCGCCTCCAGGGCCGCCTCCAGGTTGGTGGCGTCGTCGCCGCTGACCGCGACCAGCGCCCGACTGTGCTTCAACCGGGCGCGGCGCAACTGCTCCTCGAACGGGCCGTCGCCCAGGACCACCGGGATGCCGAGCGCCCGGGCGGCGGCGATGCCCCGGGCCTGCGGGTCGCGCTCCATGCAGACCACCGGCACACCCAGTTCGTGCAGCTGGGCCGCGACCCGGGTGCCGACGTTGCCGAGGCCGACGACGATCACGTGGTCCCGGGTGCCGGCCCCGGGGTTGCGGGGCTGCCCGCGCCGCCCGGAGCCGAGCACCTCGACCGCGATGGCGGTGGCGACCGGGGCGAAGGTGATCCCGCAGATGGTGATCACCACCTGTGCCACCCGCTGCCACAGCCCGCCCGTCCCGGTCCCGGCGGCGATGTCGGCGAGTTGGTCGGGCTGGGCGGCGCCCGCGAGGTCGAGCAGCGAGATGTAGAGGGTCCAGCCGAAGTTCCGGTTCAGGTACCAGAGCACGCCGAAGGCCATCAGCACTGCGGCGAGGGCGGTGAGCAGCACCAGCCGCATCCGGGCGCTGGTGAAGAAGCGCATCATGTCGAGCAGCCGCCAGCGCGCCCGCCGCGCCCAGCTGATCGGTTCCCTGGGTTCGATGCGCAGCGCTTGGAGGGCGGCCACGCCGCCCGGCTCCTCCTCGGGCACCGGCTCCTCCTCGGGCACCGGCTCCGGTTCCGCGTCGCGGCGGACGCCACCGGGGCGCACCGGCCCGTCGTCGCCGAACTCGCTGGCGAGCCGGACGAAGTCGGCCGAGTCGCCGCGCTGTTCGGGCAGCAGGCGGATCCTGCTGAGGTCCTGGCGGTCGATGTGGTCGGCGACCACGCAGATCCGGTCGGAGGTGATGGCGTCGTCGAAGGCGATGTGCAGGAAGCGTCCGCCGATCTCGACCGAGTTGGGCCGCCCGAGCGCCGCCGTGGCGAAGGCGGGTGCGGCGGTGGCGGAACCGGAGAGCGCGGCGCCGTTCCTGAGCAGCCGTTCGATGTTCTCGCCGAGGCGCTGGTTGAACATCCGGAGCACGATCCGGATGTCCGGGTTGTGGCCTTGGGCGCTGAGCGCGGCGTGGATGTTGTCCTGGTCGCTGCCCTCGACGAGGGCGAGGCCGCGGGCGGTGTCGATCGACACCTCGCGCAGCGCCTCGTCGGTGATGCTGGCGGACTCGACGACGGCGGCGACGCCGGGGAGTTGCTCGATCTGCGGCGCGTGGTCGCGGGTGCGATCGGCGACCAGGACGACGACCGGGACCTCGTAGTGCTCGACGAGTTCCAGGACCAGCCGGTGGGCGAGTGCGTTGCCCCCGCAGACGATGTAGTGCTGACTGACCGGCTCGACCGAACGGGTCCCCCACCCTTCAGAAGTCATACCGCCGGATGATATCGACGGCAGGCGGCCGGACGGTGTCGTTCCGGCGACCGGAAGGCCACCGGAGCCGCTCCATCGAACATTCGTCTCCTCCGTGCTTCCCCTCCCGTCCCCCTTCCATCCCCCTCCGCCTCCTCTCTTCCCTCTCCTGTCTCTCCTGTCTCCGTCCCCCGAACGGCCGCACCCGACGCGCCGGTCGGCGGTGGCCCGGCCAGTCTGGGGTTCGACCCCTGCCCGTCCCCGGCCCCGAGGAGTACACCACCGTGGTTTCCCCGATCATCACCCCCGACGGTTCCCCGGTCCAGGGTCCGCTCGGCCAGCTCGCCAAGGCCGCCTGGCAGGTCCTGCTGCTCGCCGGAATCGTCTCGCTGGCCCTCGGAATCGTCGTCTTCGTCTGGCCGAGGGAGACCCTGCTGGTGGTGGGCGTGCTGTTCGGCCTCTACCTGCTGGTCATCGGCATCGTGCAGTTGGTCGCCGCGTTCGGCACCCACGCGTCCACCGCACTGCGGGTGCTGGCCTTCATCAGCGGGGCGATCTGCGTCCTGCTGGGGCTGCTCTGCTTCCGCAGCGCGGCGCAGTCGCTGGTCCTGCTGGCGATCTGGATCGGCATCGGCTGGCTGTTCCGGGGCATCACCCAGCTCGCCGCCGCGGTCTCCGACCCGGAGATGCCGGCCCGTGGCTGGCAGGCCTTCGCAGGAGCGGCCAACACGGTGGCCGGTGTGCTGCTGCTGGTCTGGCCGGTCGGTTCGATCGCCGCGTTGACCGTCCTGGCCGGCTGCTGGCTACTGATCCTCGGGCTGATCGAGATCGTGACGGCCCTCCAGATGCGAGGCCGGGCCAAGCAGATCCCGGCGGGGGTCTGACTTCACGACCTGACTTCACGGGCCTGACTTCACGGGCCTGACTTCACGGGCCTCACTCCGCAGCTAGCGCATCGGCGCGTAGCCGATCCGGAACGTGGCGGCCTCCAGCCGTTCCGGCGTGAGCCGGACGTCCGTCAGCCGCTCGGCCAGCGCGAACGCGGCCTCGGTGTGCAGGTCATGACCCTCCCCGTCGAGCTGGAAGCCGCAGGCCGTCAGCAGCGCGGGGACACCGGGGGCGTCGGCGTCCGAACCGTGCCGCTGGGTGGGGAACAGCGGCTCGAACTGGAGCCGGCAGCTGCCCTGCTCCCACCAGTTGAAGTGGTCCACCGCGACGGCGTTCCGGAAGTGCGAGACCAGCCGGGTGCCGTCGGCGAGGCGGCGGATGACGTCGGGCAGGCTGCCGAGGTAGCCGAAGACCTCGACGACGACGGCCCACCCGTCGAGTTCGGTGACGGCGACGAGCAGCCGGTCATCCTCCGGCTCGATCCGGGCCTCCGCCTCCTCGTCCTCCCCGTCGTCGAAGGTCTCCCAGGCGGCGACCACGGCGTCCAGGCCGGTGACCTCCCGACCGGGCAGGGCGCCGAAGCGGCGCAGCAGTTCGTCGGCGGTGATCCCCTCGACCAGCGTCAGGCAGTGGGCCGCCCCGGGGATGGGGTAGCGCTGCTCGAACCAGGTGTAGTCGGTGGCGTGTGCAGTCATGCGCCGATGCTGCCAGCTGCCTGTGACACCGCCGGCCGGGGCGGCGGTTGCGCGGCGTCCTCAGAGCCAGACCGGCGCGTCCGTCCCCCAGCGCCCCGGCGGGCGGGACCAGTCGGTGGGCGCGCCGGTGTAGGCGATGGGCGGCAGGGCGTGGCGCAGCCGTCCGTAGGCGGAGTCGGTCTCGGCGAGCCACCGGGCCGGGTCGTACGCCCCGGTGTCCGGAGCGCCGTCCGCCGGGGTAGCAGGGGCGGGCGCCTCGGGCGGGATGCCGTGCAGCAGCCACGAGGCCGTACCGGCGAGGGAGAACCGCAGGTGGCGGCCGCCGGGCCGACCGGTGCGCTGCTCGGTGAGGGCGCGCAGGACGGCGGCGGCGACGAGGTAGCCGGTGCCGTGGTCGAGGGCCTGGGCGGGCAGTACGCCGGGGCGGCCGTCGGGGCCGGCCTCGTGGGCGGCGATGCCGACGCCGGCCTGGACGAGGCTGTCGAAGCCGCGCCGGCCGGCCCAGGGGCCGGTCCAGCCCCAGGCGCAGAGCTGCGCGACGATCAGGCCGGGGTGGCGGGCCGACAGTGCGTCGGGGGCGAGGCCGTGCTCGTCGAGGGCGCCGGGGCGGTAGCCGGTGACGAGGACGTCGGCGGTGGCGAGCAGGCCGTCGAAGACGGCTCGGTCGGCGGGATCGGCGAGGTCGAGGCGGGTGGAGCGCTTGCCGAAGCCGGTGTCGGCGTGGGCGTCGTCGGCCTCGGGGAGCTGGGGCGGGTCGACGCGCAGGACGTCGGCGCCCAGCAGGGCGAGGGTGCGGGTGGCGACCGGTCCGGCGATGACCCGGGTGAGGTCGAGGACGCGGATCCCGGCGGCGGGCCGCTCCGGGCCGGCGTCGCCGAGCGGGCGGACGGGCGCGGTGCCGGTCACCCGGCTCTCCACCAGGGGGTGCATGGTGGCACTCGCCGGCGCGACGGCGACGGCGAGCGCCCCCGCTTCGAACGCCCGCTCCTGGACCTGCCCCGCCGGCAGTCCGCCCAGCAGCTCGGCGAGTTGTTCGGGCCCGGCGTCGGCGGGCAGGTCGAGGGCGGCGAGCAGTCGGGTGCGGTGGTGCGGGTAGTTGGCGTGGGTGCGGACCCAGCCGTCGGCGGTGCGCCAGAAGCCGGAGTGCGGGGCGAAGCTGACGGGCGTGCGACCGTCGACGGTCAGGTGGCGTTCGCTGACGAAGGCGGTGGCGACGGCGCCCTGGTCCACCCGGACAGCGGGGACCGGGCCGCCGGCGCGGTGGGCGGCGAGTTCGGCGGCGGCCAGCGAGCAGGCGGCCACGGTGGCCCGGGCGAGCCGGCGCACCGGCAGGCCGGAGGGCAGGACGTCGCCGGGGCCGTGGAAGGAGACCCGCCCCAGCAGGTCGGCCGATCCGCCGAGGGCGGTCCAGAGTTCGGCGGTGGGCCGGTCCGTGGGTTCCCCGCCGGGGGCGGGCTGTTCGGTGGGCACGGCCTGATCGGTGGAGGCGGGCTGATCGGCGGGCACGGCCTGATCGGTGGAGGCGGGCTGATCGGCGGGCCGGGTGCCGGGGAAGGTCGGACGCTCTGTCATGCCCGGCATTGTGCTCCCGTTCTCAGGCGCTCGCCGTGACGCCCGCCACCAGCATCAGCAGCACCGCCGAGACGAGGGTCATCCGGCGCGCCGCGCGCGGGGTGCCGCCGAGCCGTCCGCCCAGGCGTCCGCTGGCGTGCGCGACCAGCCCGTACACGACGGCGCAGGCCAGCACGTTGAGCGAGCCGAGGGCGAGCACCTGCCCGCCGACCGGCAGCGCGGCGCCCGGCTCGACGAACTGCGGCACCAGGGAGAGGTAGAGCAGCAGCCCCTTGGGGTTGAGCAGGGCGGTCAGCATGCTCTGGCGCAGCACGGTCGCGGTGGGCTGCGGCTTGGGCTCGGTGAGGGCCGTGGCGCCCCCGCCCTTGCGCAGCGCGAGCAGCATGGTGACGGCCAGCACCAGCAGGTACGCGGCGCCGGTGAGGCGCAGGACGGGCAGGGCGGCGGGGACGGCACGCAGCGCGGCGGCCAGGCCGGCGCTGGAGAGCAGGGTGTGGACGGCGTAGCCGGCGCAGACGCCGCCGACCGCGGTGAAGGCGGCGCGCCGGCCCTGGCCGAGGCCCCGGGCGGCGATGTAGAGCCAGTCGGGCCCCGGTGTGCAGACCAGCAGCAGGTCGACTCCGAGGAAGAGGAGGAGGGCGTGGGTGTCCATGGGTGGCGGTGACCTGTCGTGCTCGTTCGGGCGGGTCCCGGCCGTTGGTCCGGTGATCCTCGCGGCACCTGTCCGGTGCGTTCGGTCACTGAAGGTAGCCGGATAGCCCTGGCACACGATGGCCACTTCCTGCTCGCCCGGCCCGCGTTTTGGCAGAATATTGCGCCATGGACCGAATCGACCGCAGAATCCTCCGCGAGCTCCAGCAGGACGGCCGCCTGACCAACGCCGACCTGGCCGCCCGGGTGGACCTCACCCCCTCCCCCTGCCTGCGCCGGGTCCGACAACTGGAGCAGGACGGCGTGATTCGCGGCTACCGCGCGCTCCTGGACGGCACGGCGGTCGGACGCGGCTTCCAACCCTTCGTCACGATCACCATGCGTCACGAGGATCAGGTGACGGTCGCCGAGTTCGAACGCCGGGTGGCGGAGCTGCCGGAAGTGGTGGAGGCGCACCGCCTCTTCGGGGAACCCGACTACCTGCTGCGCATCGCGGTGGCCGACATCGCCGCGTACGAGCGCTTCATCACCGACGTGCTCTCCGGCCTGCCGGGGATCGCGCAGGTCAACTCCCATCTGACGATGAAGCAGGTGAAGGCCGACCGGGGGCTGCCGATCGGCGGGTAGGGCGCGAACGGGGGCTCGGAGGGCTGGAGGGTTCGGAGGGCTCGGAGGGCTCGGAGGGCTCGGACGGTTCAGAACGTGAAGCGCAGCGACCGGACCCGGTGGTCGAAGTTGGACGGAACGATGTCCGGCTCGCCGACCGACCGCACCTCGGGCAGCCGGGCGAACAGCTCGCGGAACAGCACCTTCATCTCCTGCCGGGCCAGGTGCGCCCCGATGCAGTAGTGCGGCCCTCCGCCGCCGAAGCCGAGGTGGGGGTTGGGCGTGCGGGTGATGTCGAACGCGTCCGGGTCGGGGAAGACCGTCTCGTCCCGGTTGGCCGAGCCGAAGAACAGTGCGACCTTCTCTCCCGCGCGCAGCAGCGGGCCCCCGGGGCCGCCGAGCTCGTGGTCGACGGCGAGGGTCCGGCGGAAGTGGATGATCGGCGTGGCGTGGCGGATGATCTCGTCGACCGCACCGCCGAGCCCCCCGTCGAGGTCCGCGAGCAGCAGGGCGCGCTGCTCCGGGTGCGCGGTCAGCAGGTGCAGGCCGTGGGCGAGCGCGTTGCGGGTGGTCTCCACGCCGGCCACCAGCAGCAGGGAGAAGAACGCGCCGAGTTCGCGTCCGGTGAGCCGACGGCCGTCCACGTCGGCGGTGACCAGGGCGGAGATCAGGTCCTCGGTGGGCCTGCGGCGGCGCTCACGGCCGATCGAGGCGACCATGCCCTGCATGCGGGCCAGTGCCAGCAGCCCGCGCCCGGGCATCCGGATCCGGCGGCGCAGCGGGCGGGCCACGCCGATGTTCTCGGAAGCGTGGTTGACCTGGTCCAGGATCATTCGGCGCGGGTGTTCCGGGATCCCCATCATGGTGCAGATCACCTGGAAGGGGAGCTCGGCGGCCACGGAGGTGACGAAGTCCTCCGGCCGCCGCCGCTCGACGTCGTCGACCAGACGGGTGGCGACGCGGCGGATGTCCTCCTCTACCTGGCCGAGCAGCCGGGGGGTGAAGGCTCGCGAGACGATCCTGCGCAGCTGGGCGTGCCGGGGGTCGTCGAGGTTGACCATCGAGTCGCCGAACACCAGCCGGACCCAGCGGGGCGGTTCCGGGGTGGTGACGCCGGGGCCGCTGAGGAACACCGCGGGGGTGCGGCTGGCCTCGACCACGTCGGCGTGGCGGACCAGCGCGTGGAAGCCCCGACCGGTGGCGGGATCTCCGAAGAACACCGGCGCGGGGAGTCGGCGCAGTTCGGCGAAGGCGACCGCGCGGGCGGGGGCGGGCAGCTGCCAGAAGCGGGGGTCGGCGAGGTCGGCGGCGGGGGCCGCCAAGCCGGTCGAGGTCTCCATGGCCGGGCCTCCTGCTTCGCGTTCGGGGTTCGCCCGGCGGCCACCATCGGTGCCGGGGTGTGCACATTTAGTGAGCAAGCGGAGGGCGATGTCAAACCGCGTCGATGGTCGTACGAACGGGTTGGTGCGGCGGCCGGACCGGGTGTCTCGACGCGCGGCGGCACGGGGCCGGGCATGGTCTCACGGGGTGGAACCGGCCAATACCGGAGGGTGCGGTCCGGGCCGGGCGGGACGGGTGCGACGATGAGTGCCATCGTGATGACCGACCGGATCCGCCTGCTGCGCGCCGTGGTCTTCGCCGCGCTGTGCGTGGCGCTGGCCGCCGCGGCGCACGTCGCCATGGCCGGAGCCGGGGTCTCACCGCCGGTGCTGGCCGGCGCGTTCGGGGCCGTCCTCGGTCTGACCTGGCTGCTCGCCGGCAGGCGGCGCGGGCTCGGCGCGATCAGCGCCTGGATGGTCGCGGCGCAGAGCGCGCTGCACCTGCTGTTCGAACAGGCCGCGGCGCTCGGCCGGGGAGGCGGCGGGCTCGGCCGGCTCGCCACCACGGACTGGGCCTCGCTGCTGCTCTGCAACCCCGAGCGGATCCCCGGCGGGCTCTCCCCCGTCGAGCTGGCCCGGATGGCGGGCCTCGACCCGGACGTCCCGCCCGCCGCCAACGGCCTGCACGCCATGGCGGGCATGCACCACGGGACGGCGGCGGGTGTGGTTTCCGCCCCGGTATCGGTATCCACGTCCGCGTCGGTCTCCATGTCGGTCTCCGCGTCCGCTTCGGCTTCGGCTTCGGCTTCGGCTTCGGCCGATGGGACGGCGCTGGACGTGGCCGGGATGGCGGGGATGCCCTCCGGGACGACACACGGCATGGCCCACGGGATGGCGCACGGGATGCCCCTCGGGATGATCGCCGCCCACGCGCTCGCCGCGCTGGCCTGCGCGCTGCTGCTGTGGCGCGGTGACGCCGCGCTGGTCCGGCTCTTCGACCTGCTCGGCGCGCTCGGCACCGTGGTCGCGGGAGTGCTGGTGCTCCCGCTGCTGGCGCTGTTCGCGCGCCCCTTCGGCTACCGCCCGCCGACTGCGCCCCGGCCCACCGGCGGCCGGACCCGGCCATCCCGGTCGGTGCTGCTCACCCATGCCGTGGTCCGGCGCGGCCCGCCGGCGCTCGCCCTCGCCTGCTGACGCGCCCGCCGCCCCCACTCCTCCGCCCACCGCCCCGGCAGCCCACCGCCGCCGGGGACCGCAGGGCCCACGGGGTTCGCTCGGCGGGCAGGTCGCCCTGCCGCTCGGCCGCGCCTTCGCCGCCGTGCCGCCAGGGCCCGGGCCCGCGCCCGCCCGCCCGCCGTCTCCTCCGTGGAGGCGCCGTGGGCCGCGCGGAAGTCCCATGGACCGCCGGCGGCGCCGCCTCGGGTGGCGCCGCTCCCAGCCCTCCCCTCAGGACCTTCGCATGCCTGACTACGACGGCGCACCGGCTTGGGCCAGCGCCACCGTCCTACCGCTCCACGGCCTCCGGCCCGTCCGGAGCCTGACCGCCCCCGAGCCCCCTCACGCCGAGCCCGTCCAGCAAGCGGGCCGACCACTCCTCCGACGGGCCGGCAGCAGCGCTCACCCGGACGCGGCCGCGCAGTTGCTCGGCCCGCTCCAGCCACGCTCGGCAGCCGGCGCAGCGCGCGACGTGCCCGTCCAGCCGGCCAACCGGCAGTCCGGTCGGTTCGCCGTCGAGCCGGGCCGACAGGGCGGTACGGAACTGCGCGCATCTCATACGACCATCGTCCCGCACTGCCCTCGCGGTGGGACCGGCCGGGTGGGAGGCCGCCGTGGATGACGAGCAGCTCACCGCGCTCGCGCTGACCGCCCGCGCGGGCCGGGCCCCGGACGTCGAGGCCTTCGTCCGTGCCACCCAGCGGGACGTCTGGCGGTTCGTCGCCCACCTCACCGACGTCCAGTCCGCCGACGACCTCGCACAGGAGACCTTCCTGCGCGCGCTGCGCGGCCTGCCCGCGTTCGCCGGCCGCTCCTCGGCCCGCACCTGGCTGCTGTCGATCGCCCGGCGCACGGTGATCGACCGGTACCGGACGGCTGCCGCCCGACCTCGCTGCGCGGCGCTGCCGGACTGGCAGGAGGCGGCGGAGCGGCAGGGGGCCGAACCGGCGGCCGGGTTCGAGGACGGCGTCGCGCTCGGGGACCTGCTCGACCGGGTGCCCGCCCAGCGGCGGGAGGCCTTCGTGCTCACCCAGGTGGTCGGCCTGAGCTACGCCGAGGCGGCCGAGGTCGCCGGCTGCCCGATCGGCACCGTACGCTCCCGAGTCGCCCGCGCCCGGGAGGAGCTGATAGCCCGGCTCCGCGCGGCCGAGGGCGGGGAACTCGCAGCGGCCTGCTGAGCGGACGGACGGCAGGTGGCGGTAACAGATGACAACTAACAGATAACAGATTTCGAAATCTGTCATCTGTTATCTGTTAGTTGTCGGTTGCCATCTGTCCGCCGCCCGCCACCTGCCACCCCCACCCGCCCATCCGTCGGCCCATCCGAAAATTCCCCCACATGTTCGGAACTGGAGCCCCCGCGCCTCCGACTGCTGTACCGGACCCCGCCGCCGAGGCGGTGTCCGGGACAGCAGTCGGGCAACGGAGGGACTCCATGGCAGCGCAACAGCCACTGGCCGCCGCCACGCTGACGAACCGTCAATCCGATGCAGCGGACCGGTGGATCCTGGTCGTGGCCGCCGGGCTGCTCTCGTTCGTCGCGATGCTCGACATGAACGTGGTCAACCTGGCCCTCACCGATATCTCGGCCAGCCTGCACGTGTCCGCCGGGGTCGCCCAGTGGGCCACCCTCGGCTACCAACTCCCTCTGGTGGCGCTCCTCCTGCCCGCCGGGCGCTGGCTGGACCAGGTGGGCACCCGCTCGGCGCTGCTGCTCGCCGTCAGCTGCTTCGCCGCGTGCAGCGTGCTGGCCTCCCTCGCCCCCTGGGCGGGCTGGCTGATCGCCGCCCGGCTGCTCCAGGGCGCCTTCGGCGCGGTGCTGTTCGTCCTGATGCCTGTGCTGGCCGCCACCTCCGTCCGCCCCGAGTCCCGCGGACGGGCGATGAGCGTCCCGGCGACGCTCGGCCCGCTCGGCGCCGTCACCGGGCCGGTCATCGGCGGCCTGCTGCTGGACCACTTCGGCTGGCGGGCGGTCTTCCTGATCAAGCTGCCGGTCTGTCTGGCCGCCGTGCTGATCGTGCGCCGGTACGCCCCGCGGCGGGGCCGCCTGCGCCCGCCCGACCGGGCATCACTCGGCGACGCCGCCCTGATAGGCGCGGCCGTCGCCGCCGTGCTGCTCGCGCTGACCCTGGCCCCGGAGGCGCCGCTGTGGCTGCTGCTGGCGCTGCCCGCCGCCCCTCTGGTGCTGGTCTGGCTGCGCCGCCCCGGGGGCAGGCCGGTCGCCGAGGTACTGCGGGCCGCCGGAACCGTCGGGGTCAACGCGTCGGTGCTGGCCCTCGCCGCCGGCTTCGCGGCCTGCCACTACCTGCTCGCCCAGCACCTGCGCGGCCCGGGTGGCGAGAGCGCCACCGCCACCGCGCTCACCATGCTGGCCTTCCCGCTCGGCATGGTGCTGGCCGGCCGGGTCGGCGGGCGGCTGGCCGACCGCTGGGGCGCCCGCCCGACCGCGCTCGCCGGCGCCGCCGTCACCACCCTCGGCCTGGCGCTGCTCGTCCCGCTGGACACCGGCTGGTCCGCCGCCGACGTCGCCTGGCGGCTCGCCCTGGCCGGTGTCGGGATGGGCCTCAACGGCGGCCCCACCCAGGCCCTGGTGATGACCGCCTCGCCCCCCGGGAAGCTCGCCACCGCGGGCTCCGCCGTCCAACTGGCCCGCAGCCTGGGCTTCGCCCTCGGCCCGGCCCTGGCCGGCGCCGCCGCGCTGGCCGGCGACCGCGCCACCACCGGCACCCGGGCGGGTATCGCCATGGCCGCCCTGGTCGCGGCGACGGCCGTGGTCCTGCTCGCCCTGCACCGCCGTCCACGGACCTGAGACCGCCGGACCGCGTCTCCCCGACTCCCCTCGCCCGCACCCCGGGGCCCGTGCCCCCAGAGCCCGCACCCCGTCATGCCCGCACGACCGGAGGAACACCGCAGATGACCGACACCGTCCACGACCCGGCGCCGGCCCACCCGGCGGACGAGCCGCGCTGCCCGTACGGGTACGACCAGCTCCCGGACCCCGTACCGCTGTACGGCCCCGCGTACAAGAGCGACCCGTACCCGCTCTACCGGCGGATGCGCGAGGCCGGGCCGGTACACCGGGTGGAGTTCCCGAGCGGCATCCACGCCTGGCTGGTGACCGGCTACCAAGCCGCCCACGAGGCCCTCAACGACCCCCGGTTCGGCAAGAACCACGCGCTGGGCAACGAGGACTGGCGCAAGCTGGCGTCGATCATGCCGGAGCCGCAGCACTCCCAGTTGCAGGTCCACCTGCTGCACCAGGACCCGCCCAAGCACACCACAATGCGCAGGCTCGTCCTGGACGCCTTCGCGCCGCGCCGGGTGGAGTCGTTGCGCCCGCGCTTCCAGGAGCTGGCCGACGCACTGGTCGACGAACTGCCCGAGGCCGGCGGCGCCGACCTGGTGGCCGGCTTCGCGGCACACTTCCCGTTCCGGGTGCTCGCCGAAGTGATCGGCCTGCCATCCGAGTTGGCGAGGCGATTCGACCGCGACTGGGGCAAGGTCGTGCAGCCCGTCGGCCCGCACGACCCGGGCCGCCCGGCGTACGAGGCGCGGCTGCGCGGCCTCCAGACGTACATCGCCGACGTCGTCGCCCACAAGCGCGCCGGGAACCCCGCCGATGATCACGACCGGCACGGCCCGGCCACGGCCGGCGCCGACCTGTTGGGCCGCCTCGTCGCCGCCCACGACGCGGGCGAGTTGAGCCGCGAGGAACTCGACTCCATGGTGTTCCAGCTGCTGGTCGCGGGCCAGGAGCCGGTCACCAACCAGATCACCACCATGCTGATCACCCTGCTGCGCCACCCCGACCAGCTCGCCCGGCTGCGCGGCTCCCTCTCCGAGGGGCCCGCCCACGACCCCGGCCTGCTGGCCCGCGCGGTGGAGGAACTGCTGCGCCACGACGCCGCGTTCGAGCTCACCACCTGGCGTTTCCTCGCCGAGGACGGAGACCTGTTCGGGACCACCGTCCCGGCCGGCGACTCGGTGATCGTCTCGCTGTGTGCCGCCAACCGGGACGAGACGCGGTTCCCGGACGCGGACCGCCTCGACCTCGACCGCACGCCCAACGCCCATCTCGCCTTCGGCCACGGCATCCACTACTGCCCCGGCGCCGCCCTGGCCCGGGCCGAACTCCAGACCGCCATCGCCACCCTGCTCACCCGGCTGCCCGGGCTGCGCCCGTCCGCGGCCGCCGGTGAGGGCCTGGACTCCCTCGCCTGGATCCCCGCCGTCCTGGCGCGCGGGGTCAACCGGCTGCCCGTCGGCTACGACCGGCGCGTCTGAGCCGGGGCCCTCGGCCACCGCACGAACACCCCGAGGCCGCCCGCCGACGTCTACCCGGCGTCCGCTCCACACCCGCACCACCTTCCACGGAGGACCACCATGCCGCCCGCCGGCACCGTTTCCACCCGCCACCACCACACCGCACCCGGGCCCACACCCGCGCCCGAGCCCGCGAACACCGGGGGCGGCGCCGACCCGCAGTCCGACCCGCAGTCCGCCGCGCGGCTCGCCGCCCGGATCCTCGGCCTGCTGCTGCCGCACCGCCGCGCCTCCGACCCGAGGCTGGACGCCAAGCCCGAGCATTTCCCGTTCCAGATAGCCCAGTTGACGGACTTCATCACCGCCGGCGACCCGATCCTGTTCACCCTGCCCGGTTTCCCCTGCAAGTCGCCGAATCCCGCGAAGGTGCTCAGCCACCTGCCCGACGAGGGCGAGCGGCTGTCGCTCACCTTCCTCGACGGGCTCTGCGCGGAGATCGGCGGGTACTACGAGCCCGGCGCGCGGATCCTGATCTGCTCGGACGGCCACATCTTCGGCGACCTCGTCCACGTCCCCGACGACCACATCGACGAGTACTCCGACGAGTTGACGGCGATGATCGCACGCGAGGACCTCTCCCACCTCGCCACCTTCGACCTGCGGGACGTCCTCGGCGACCTGCCGTACGACGACAAACGCGCCCGGGTGCACGCCCAGTACGCGCCGAGCGTCGAGGAGTTGCGCGAGCTGGTGCTGACGGACGAGGAGACCCTGCGGCTCTACCGCGGCATCACCCGCTTCCTGACCGACGACACCGTCGGCTTCACCGGCACCCGCTCCGCCCTGCAACGCGACTGCCGCCGCCGCGCGTACGGGGTGATCCAGCGCAGCCGCGCCTGGGGCGAGTTGATCGCCGAGCAGCACCCCCGGTCGGTCCGGCTCTCCATCCACCCGCAACCGGCGGGCGCACCGAAGTTCGGCATCCGGCTGCTGGAGGCCGCCGACGCCTGGATGACGCCCTGGCACTCATCGGTACTCCACCGTGCCGACGGGGACTGGGAGTTGCTGCGCAGCGAGGACGCCGCGCAGCGCGGCCGGCTGGTCGAACTCGACGGCCGGCCGAGCCACTACGAGGCGTTCTGACGCGCGGGCCCCACCTCGGCAGCCTGCACCCCCTCGACCCCCGCCCCACCAGCGTCCGCCCCGGCCCCGGCACCCTCCACCGGGGCCGGGGCCGGGGCGGTCGGGACGGCCGGCGTGCGGTGGTCGAAGGCGATCAACGGGTCGCCGGTGAGCGGGTGTTCGACCACCGCGGCCCGAACGCCGAAAACCTCGGCCAGCAGCTCCGCGGTCAGCACCTCGCGCGGCGCCCCGGAGGCCACCAGGGCGCCGCGGTGCAGGACGTGCAGCCGGTCGCAGACGGAGGCGGCGGCGTTGAGGTCGTGCAGCGCGACCAGGGTGGTGCGGCGCTGGTCCCGCAGCAGGGCGAGGAGTTCGACCTGGTGGCGGACGTCCAGATGGTTGGTCGGCTCGTCCAGCACCAGGACGTCAGGCTGCTGGGCGAGCGCGCGGGCCAGCAGCACCCGTTGCCGTTCGCCCCCGGACAGTTGGGCGAAGCGGCGGTCGGCGGCATCCGCCATGCCGACGCGTGCCAGCGCGTCGGCGGTGATCCGGTGGTCCTCGGCGTCGTCGGCGGCGAACGACCGCTTGTAGGGGGTGCGGCCCATCGCGACCACTTCGCGGACGCTCAACTCGAAGTCCCCGCCCCGCTCCTGCGGCAACGCAGCGATGTGCCGGGCGGACTGCGCGGGGCGCAGCCCGGCCAGGTCGCGCCCGGCCAGCAGCACCCGCCCGGCGCTCGGCCGCAGGTGCCGGTAGACGGTGCGCAGCAGGCTGGACTTTCCGCTGCCGTTGGGCCCGACCAGGCCGGCGATCTCCCCCTCCTCGGCGACCAGGTGGACGCCGGCCACCACCGCCCGCCCGGACAGGGTGACGCTCAGGTCCTCGACGGCGATCCTCACGTGCGCTCCAGTCGTCGGTCCAGCAGGTAGAGCAGGGTGGGGGCGCCGAGGACGGCGGTGACCACGCCGATCGGCAGTTCCTGGCCGTCCAGCGCGGTGCGGGCCACGGTGTCGACCACGACCAGCAGCAGCGCGCCGGTGAGCGCGGACAGCGGCAGCAGGCGCCGGTGGTCGCCGCCGACGAGCAGACGGCAGACGTGCGGCACCATCAGTCCGACGAAGCCGATCGCGCCGGAGACCGCGACCAGCACGCCGGTCAGCACGCTGGTGACGACGAAGACCTCCCGCCGCAGCCGGGTGACGTCCACGCCGAGCCCGGCGGCCGTCTCGTCGCCCATGAGCATCGCGTTGAGCCCGCGGGCACGGGCCTGGAGCAGGGCCAATCCGAGCGCCACCGCGACGGCGGGGACGGCGAGTTGGGCCCAGACGGCGCCGCCGAGACTGCCCATCAGCCAGAACAGCACGCCACGGGTCTGCTGCTCGTCGCGGGTCTGCAGGACGAGGTAGCTGGTGATGCCGCCGAGGAACTGGGCGATGGCGATGCCCGCGAGGACCAGGCGCAGCGGGGAGAAGCCGCCGCCGCGCCGGGCCGCCAGCCAGACCAGGGAGAACGCGGCGAGCGCGCCGGCGAAGGCCGCCAGGGAGACGGTGAGGCCGAGCGCGCTGCCGAAGGCGAGGTCGAGGCCGAGCGAGGTGCCGAGGACGATCGCGGCGACCGCCCCGAGGGAGGCGCCGGAGGAGATGCCGAGCAGGTAGGGGTCGGCGAGCGGGTTGCGGACCAGGGCCTGCACGGCCGTGCCGACCAGGCCGAGCCCGGCCCCGACCATCGCCGCCAGCAGGGCGCGCGGGACGCGCAGCTGCCAGACGATGAGGTCGCGGGTGCCGGGTTCGGGGGCCCGCCCGGTGAGGTGGTGGGCGACCACCGACCAGACCTCGCCGGGCGGGATGTCCACTGCGCCGAACGACACGGCGGCGGTCAGCGCGAGTACCAAGGCGGCGATCAGCGCGACGGCCAGCGGCCCGGCCCGCAGGGTGCGGGCCGGGCGGGGCTCGTCGCGCCGTTCGGCGGAGACGGCCGACGTCACCGGCTACTGCCCGTTCTTGACGAGGTCGGGGTGGACGGTGGCGGCGATCTGCCGGACGGCATCGGCGTTGCGCACGCCCGCGATGGTGGTGACCTCGGAGCCGAGCCGCACGAAGTGGCCCTCCTGGACGGCCTTCAGGCCCTGGGTCGCGGGAAAGCCACGCAGGAACGCCTCGGCGTCGTCGAAGGCCTTGCGGGTGGCCTCCTCACTGCCCCGGTTGCGGACGGCGAGCTGGATCCAGTCCGGGTTCTTGGCGACGACGTCCTCCCAGGAGCCGGGCTTGAAGTCGGCGTCGCAGTCGGCGAACACGTTGCGGGCGCCGGCCTGGGTGATCACCGCGTTGGCGACCTGCCGACCGCAGACCGCCACCGGCTGCTTGGTGCCGGCGTCGAAGTCGAAGACGAAGTAGCCGGGCCGCTGCGCCTCCGCAACGCCGGCGAGGGCGGTGCGCACCTCGCCGATCTGCTTCTCCATCCCGGTGACGAGTTCCTCCGCACGGGCGGCCGTGCCGGTGACCGCGCCGAGGCGGTGGATGTCGTTCTCGACCCCGGACAGGTCGGTGCGCGGCGCCTTGGCGGCCTTGGGGGTGCCGGCGCAGGCGGTCGAGAGGAGGTAGACGTGCTGGATGCCGGCCGCCGCGAACTCCTCCTCGCTGGGCCCGGTGGCGCCACCGCCCATCATCGGCATCGCGCCGAAGGTGTCGACGTACAGGTCGGCGCCGGAGCCGAGCAGCTTCTCCTTGGGGATGGTCTTGTCGCCGAGCACCGGCACCTTGGCGCCCTGTTCGGCCAGGGCCGGCGGGAGAGTGCCCTTGCCGGGCGGGAAGCCGGTGCCGATCACCCGGTCGCCCGCGCCGAGTTGGAGCAGTATCTCCAGGGCGGCGGCGTTGCTGGTGACGATCTTGGCGGGGGCCTTGGCGATGGTGGACTCGCGGTCCGCGCAGTCGGCCACCTTGACGGGATAGCCGCCGGCCGGGGCGGTCTGGGCGGCGCCGGCCGCGCCGCGCTCTCCGCCTCCCCCGCCGCCGTTTCCGACGCCGTTTCCGGCGCCGCTTCCGCAGGCCGTGGCGAACAGGGCGACGGCGGCCGCGATTCCGCAGACAACGCGAGGGCGCATGACAATTCTCCTGGTCGGTGATCGTGCTCGGGGCCCGTCCTGCGAACCCGGACCAGGTAGTCGGCCGGACCGTCCGGGGGGTTCCCGGGGATTTCCGCACCGCCCGGCTCCCGTTCACCCGCCGGCCGCTGCCCGTTCGCCGCCCGACCGCCGCCCATCCGCGAACCCCCGGCGTAGGGTGACCGGATGGCCGATCCCACCGTCCTGCGGGACGATCTCGACCTGCCCGTCCGGTTCGGCCCGCGCCCGCCGCGCCGGGTGGTGTCGTTGGTGCCGTCGCTGACCGAGGCGGTCGCCGCCACCGCACCCGGGCTGCTGGTCGGCGCCACCGACTGGTGCAGCCATCCGGCCGACCTGGCGGTCACCAGGATCGGCGGCACCAAGAACCCGGACGTGCCGGGCATCCTCGCCCTCGCCCCGGACCTCGTCCTCGCCAACGACGAGGAGAACCGGCGCCCCGACCTGGACGCGCTGCGGGCGGCCGGCCTGCCGGTCTGGGTCACCGACATCCGCACCCTGGACGACGCGTTCCGCTCGCTCGACCGGCTGCTCACCGCCGCCTGTGCGCTCCCGCGCCCGGACTGGCTGGACCGGGCCGAGGCAGCGTGGTCCCCGGTCCGGCGCCCGCCGGACGGCCCGCGGGCGATCGTTCCGGTCTGGCGCCGCCCGTGGATGGTCCTGGGCCGCGACACCTTCGCCGGGGACCTGCTGCGCCGCCTCGGCCTCCGGCTCGTCCACGCCGGGCACGCCGAGCGCTACCCCGCCATCCCGCTGCCCGAACTGCTCGCCTGCCGCCCTGAGTTGGTGGTCCTCCCGGACGAGCCGTACCGCTTCACGGCACAGGACGGCCCCGAGGCGTTCCCCGGCGTCCCGTCGGCGCTGGTCAGCGGACGCCACCTGACCTGGTACGGACCGTCCCTGGTGACGGCGCCGACGGTCCTCGCGCACGCGTTGGACCACCCGTTCGTACGGGGCTCGAACGGCACATCGTAGGATGACCGCCACTCACCGGGACCGCCGGTGACGAGTGGGGGGAACCACAGTGGCAGTCAGCGCATCCCGGAGAGCACTGGTCATGGTGTCGGCCGCAGCAGTCTCGACGGCCGTCCTGGCCGGCTGCGGCACCAAGCACGCCGACAACCACCAGAACAGCGCGCCGGACACCACGGCGGTCGCCGCCACCGGGACGCCGACCGAGACGCCGAGCGCGAGCCCGTCCGCGACCGCCACCCCGACGCCGACCGCCTCCCCGACGGCCAGTGCCTCCCACAGCCCGAACCCGTCCGCGAGCAAGTCCAGCAAGCCCGCCCCGACCACCCCGGCCCCGACCGCCACCAAGCCCGGCGCCCCGAGCAGCCCGCCCGCCGCTCCCACCACACCGCCCCCGGTCGCCAAGCCCGCCGTCGTGGCCCCCGTGCCCGTCGCCAAGCCCGGCCCGGTCGCTCCCCCGCCGCCGCCCGCTCCGCCGACCCCGCACGTCCCGCCGCTGCAGAGCAGCTGCCAGCCCAGCAAGCCCCAGCCCGACGAGCCCAAGGAGGCCGTCGGCGCGGCCCTCGCCACCGCCGCCGGCCAGGCCCGCACGCTCAACCTCAGCAGCGGCGGCACCGACAAGCTCCCGCCGCTGCCCGTCAACCTGGTCAAGGCGATCGCCTGGCAGGAGAGCGGCTGGCAGTCCGGCATCCTCGCCTGCGACGGCGGGATCGGCACCATGCAGATCATGCCGAACACGATCAGCTGGATGAACAGCAAGTTCGGCACCACCTCCGATGCGAAGACCCTCCCCGGGAACGTCCAGCTCGGCACCCAGCTGCTCGACTGGCTGGTCGCCTACTACGGCGACTCCTCCTTCGACGGCAAATACGACCTCTCCCCCGACCCGGCCACCGGCAAGACGCCGCTGCTCGACCTCGTCATCTCCGCGTACAACGCCGGGGCGGGCAACGTGCACTACAACACCGTCACCGACCCGGCCACCGGCCAGGTCGTCGGCAGCCTGGTCATCCCCAACCCGGGATACGTGGCCAACGTCAAGGCGTTGATGACCGGCCAGCCGTGGACCAAGACCGGCTGACAAACCCCCGAACCCGCGCGGGACGGCGGAAGGGCCCGGAACGCGGTCTCGCGTCCCGGGCCCTTCGCCGTTGTTCCCCGCTGGTACGTCAGCCCCGCGCGGTAGTGACGGCGGCGCCCAGCGCCTCCTTGATCCGCGGCCCGAGGCGGGCGAAGCCCAGCTCCTTCATCGCCGCCCGCAGCAGTTCCTCCTCCGTACGCTTCACACCGTCACCGTCCACCCACCGGACGACGGCGAGCAGCTCGTCGGCCGAGTAGGCGGTCACGGGCCGGCCGGGCGTGAAGTCCGGCTTCTCGGGCCGGCCGGCCGCGACGGGCGCGGGCTCGACGGCGGGCGCGGGCTCGACGGCGGGCGCGGGCTCGACGACCTCGGCCACCGGCTCCGCAACGGCGGCGGGCTCAGCAACGGCGGCGGGCTCAGCAACGGCGGCGGGCTCAGCAACCGGCTCGACCTCGGCCACCGGCTCCGCGACGGCGACAGCAGGCGCCTCCTCGACGGCCTCGGCCTCAGCCACCGGCTGCACGTCCTCAATGGCCTCGGTCGCTTCAACCGACTCCACGACGACAGCGGCGGGCGCCTCCTCGACGGCCTCAGCCTCGACCACCGGCTCCGCAACAGCGGCAGGCTCAGCAACCGGCTCGACCTCGGCCACCGGCTCCACGACAGCGGCGGGCTCAGCGACCGGCTCAACCTCGGCCACGGGAACCTCGACCGCGTCGACCTCGGCAACCGTCTCAGGCTCCGCAGCTTCCTCGACCTCGACCACCAGCTCCGCAACGGCGACGGCGGGCGCCTCCTCGACGGCCTCGACCTCGACCACCGGCTCCACGACAACGGCAGGCTCAGCGACCGGCTCAACCTCGGCCACGGGAACCTCGACCGCGTCGACCTCGGCAACCGTCTCAGGCTCCGCAGCCGGCTCGATCGTCTCCGGCTCGACGACGGGCGCGTCCTCCAGGAGCGGAGCTTCCTCCGCAAGCTCGACCTCGGCCTTGGCGTCGGCCACGGCCTCGACAGCGGAAACCTCGACGGCGGCCTCGGCCTCCGTGGTTTCCGCGGCCTCCGCCAGGGCGGCGGTCGCGGCGACCACCAGGTCGTCGGCGGCCGGGGACGGTGCCGGGAGGGAGACCACGACAGCGGACGGGGCTTCCTCCGTCACCTCCTCCTCGGCTGCCTCGGCCGTCTCGACCACGGCCTCAGCCTCGCCCGAGTCTGCTTCCGCTTCCGCTTCCGTGTCCGCGTCGGTCACCGTCTCCTCGACCGAAACCGGACCCGGACCCGGAACCGAAGCCGGAACCTCGACGGTGCTGCCCTCCCCCGCGAGCCCATCGCGCTGGCCGCCGGCCAGGGCCTGGCGGGCGGCGAACGCGGCTTCGGCGGCGCGGCGGTCGGCCCGGGCGGCGGCGAGTTCGGTGAGCAGGTCGCCGAGGCCGGCTTCCTCCAGGGTGGTGCGCAGCCCGCGGATGGTGGGCAGGCGGTAGAGCGTGCCCTCGTCCGCGGCGAGCCGCTCGACGAGGTCGACGAGCTCGGCGAAGGCCAGCCCGTCGAGGTCGTGGTCGGGGAGCAGCCGGGCGAGGCCGCGCAGTCCGGTGTTGATCGCCTCGAAGGCCTGGGCGGTCCGCTCGACCAGGGCGCCGTCGGCGGGGACGACCGGCAGGGTGCCGGCGGGGGCGAGGGCGGCCCAGGCGCGGCGCTCGACCTCGGCGGAGGCGAGTGCCTCGTGCAGGTCCTCGCGGCGGATGCGGCGGTCGGCGGCGAGGGCCGTGGCCTGCTTGCGCAGGGAGCGGGCGCGCAGCCAGGAGAGCTTGACGCCGTTCTCGCGGCGCCAGGTGCCGTCCGCGGTGGCGGCGGCGAGGGCGCCGAGGTCGGCGTCGTAGGCGGCGGGGGTGAGGGTGGCGGATGTGCGGTGGACGCGCTGGAGCATCTCGACGAGGAGTGCGGCCTTGGCGACGGTGTCGGGTTCGTCGAGCTTGGCGTCGGCGGCGAGGACGGTGACGGCGTCCCAGGTCTGGCGGAGGTCGCGGCCGCGCAGTTCGGCGAGGGCGGTGGAGGCGGCCCGGGCGTCCTCGGGGGTGGCGACGGTGTCGACGGCCGCGTACCAGGCGTGGGTGTCGGCGGTGAGGGTGAAGGCCCCGAGTTCGGCGTAGCGGCCGAGGTCCTCGCGGAGGTCGGTCTCCGCCGTGGTGGCCTTGGCGTCCTGGGGGTCCTTGACGTCTGCGGCGTCGGCGACGTCCGCCGGGTCGGCTGCGTCGGCGTTGCGCGAGTGAAGCACTGTCATGTGAGGTCCGGTTCTGGGCGACGACGGCGGGGCTGGCGGCGAGGGGGCGGCGGACCGGTTGCGCGGGGTGCCCCGGGGGCGGGGCTGGGGGGCGCGCGGGCGGGCCGCCGGTTGTGGACGCCCAGAATACGGGTGCCCGTTCGAGCCTTGCACGCACCCACCGCCCGACGGGCCGGTGTCGTGTGCCATACCCCCCGCCTGGCCGCTACCCGGGAGGGCCGCACGGGTGGTGGGACGTTGGGCCGGACGGGTACTGGGGCCCACGGCCGTCGGGCCGGGCGGGCGGGGCCCCCGGGCGGGCCCCGGGCCGCCGCAGCCGGTCCAGCGGGACGGCGCGGAGCCGTCGGCCGAGGGGTGGGCGGTACCCGGCGTGGCCGAGGGAGGTGAGGTCGACCGGCGCGAGGTACTCGTGGAGCGCGGTGCGGTGCCACCATGCGCCGGTTTCCCGCAGTTCGCGCCAACTGGTGAACCGGTAGAGGTAGAGGGTCGCCCGGACGTGGGTCGGCGGGGTGCCGGGAAAGGGGTTGTGGCGCAGCAGGCGGAGGGTGGCGGGATCGCCGGCGAGCAGGCGCGCGACGAAGGGCAGGAACCAGGGGCGGGCGTAGGCGGGTGAGATGCCGGCGAACCACATCAGCCAGTCGAGCCGCAGGTGGTAGGGGGCGTACTGGCGCGGGAGACGGCGCACGTCGCCGGGTTTGCCCTTGAAGCCGTACTCGTGCCAGACGGTGTGCGGGGTGAGGGTCGGTTCGTCGGTGCCTTCGACGACGACCTCCTGGCGGACGCGGCTGATGCTGCCGAAGGCGCCGTAGGTGTTGACGAGGTGCAGCCGGTTGAAGGAGCGGTTCATGGCCTGGCGGCGGGAGACGAGGTTGCGGACCGGCCAGTAGCTCAGGACGGCGACGGCCGCGGTCAGGGCGATCACCAGCGCCTCGAACCAGACGGGCGTGGCGGGGTGGACGCGGGCGTGGACGGGCAGTCCGATGCGGGCCGGGTCGACGGCGGCGAGGGCGAGCGTGATCGTGAGCCAGTTGAGCCAGGCGAAGTTGCCCGAGGCGATCAGCCACAGCTGGGTGGCGACGACGGCGCAGGCGGCGTAGCTCGCGACCGGCTGCGGGAGGAGGAGTCCGACGGGGACGACGAGTTGGACGAAGTGGTTGGCGGCGACCTCGACGCGGTGCAGCGGGTCGGGCAGGTGGTGGAAGAACCAGCTGAGCGGCCCGGGCATGGGCTGGGTCTCGTGGTGGTAGCGCAGGCAGGTGAGGTCGCGCCAGCAGCGGTCACCGCGCAGTTTGATCAGTCCGGCGCCGAACTCGACCCGGAAGACCAGCCAGCGCATCAGCCAGAGCACCAGGGTGGGCGGCGCGGTGTCGGCGTTGCCGAGGAAGGCGGCGAGGAAGCCGGCTTCGAGCAGCAGCGACTCCCAGCCGAAGGAGTACCAGGTCTGTCCGACGTTGACGATCGAGAGGTAGAACCCCCAGAGCACCGCCCACAGCAGGACGGACGCCCAGAGCGGGACGGCGTCACCGAGTCCGGCGGTCACGGCGGCGGCGAGCGCGGCGCCGCTCCAGGCGACGGCGGCGAAGAAGCGGTCGCTGTAGTGGAGGTGGAACAGTCCGGGCGCGTGGCGGAACGGGACCCGGGCGGTGAAGCGGGGCACCGGCAGCATGCCGTCGCTGCCGATGAGGGCGCGGAACTGTGCGGCGGCGGCGAGGAATCCGATCAGGTAGAGGCCGGCGAGCAGGCGTTGGACGAGCAGTCGGCTCAGCCAGTGGTCGGGGGCGGCGAACCAGTCCATGCGGCCCATGCCTACCATCGGCGGCCGCCGGGCGGGACGCGGCCGGGGTGCGGGCGGGGACGGTTCACCCGCTCGGGCCCGCACCCGGACGGCACCGTGGCGGGGAGCCTCTCCTCGGGGGTGAGAGGCGCCCCGCCACGGTGGCGGGTGGTGCGCGGTGGTGCGGATCGGCGAGCGATGGTGCGGAGGGGGACGGCGACGCCGCACGCGGACGGCGGGTCGGCGGGTCGGCGGCTCAGTTCGGCAGGACGAGTCCGGACTCCCCGGCGATGCCCGGGCGGCCGACGGGGGTGGCGCCGTTCTGTTGGAGCCGGTCGACCAGCAGGGCGGCCAGCGTGCCGAGTTCCTCCTCCGTGCGGGACTGCGCGGTGACGTCCATGCCGACGGTGAGGACACCGTTGACCTGGCCGGTGCGCGCGGCCCGCAGCGGGGTGCAGGTGAAGCTGAAGACCTGCTGGCCGCGCTGGGCGTCGGGGCGGCCTGACTGGATCCGGACGTCGTTGAGGACGGTGCTGCGCCCGGTGTGGTAGGCCTCGACGATGGCCTGCTGGAGGCCGGCGGCGCCGAGCTGCGGGTAGGCCAGGCCGATCGCGCCGTACGCCACCGGGGCGCCGAAGGTGTCGGCGTGCTGGGCGTTGGCGTAGCGGATCTCCTGACCGGGACCGTCGGTCAGCATGATGGGGAACGGGGAGCCGTCGAAGGCGGCGAACATCTCCTGCTGCTGGGCGAGCAGGTTGTCGCGCAGCCGGATCTCGGAGAGCAGCGCCTCGGCGAGGTGCTGGATGTCGCGCAGCCGCTCGCGCCCCCACTGCCGGGGTTCCCGGTCGAGGACGCAGACGGTGCCGATGACGGTGTTGGTGTCGTCGACGAGCGGGGCGCCGAGGTAGGCGCGCACGCCCAGTTCGTCGACGACCGGGTTCCCGGAGAACCGGGGGTAGGCGAGGATGTCGTCGAGCGCGAGGGGGGAGCGCTGGGCGACGACGTGCGGGCAGAAACCGTGACTCAGCGGCATCTGACGGGTGGGGAGGTCGAAGGCGATGCCCCGATCGGCCCAGGAAGCGCCGTCGTCGACCGCGACGTCGTTCGAGTTTGGCGGAATGTAGAGCCCCCGGAACATCTGGCGCTCGTCGTTGATGAAGTTGACCATCGCGATGGGAGCGCGGGTGATGCTGGCGGCCAGGTGGGCGAAGCGGTCGAAGGCCTCGTCCGCGGACGGTTCGTTGAGACCAAGGCTGCGCAGCCTGCGGGTCCGCTCGGACTCCCCGGCGGCACCCGGGAACTGGCCTTGAGTGCTCATCACATCAGTCATGGCGCACATGTAATCAGACATCCGGGCGGTTCGGTGCTCCCGGTCCGGCTCATCACCGTTGCTGATGGACAGTCAAAGCCGCATGTGAGCGGCCGCTCAGCAGGTTGCCGCGGCGGGTCAAGATCACTTCCCACTCAGAGCCATGGCAAAACTCCTCAGCGTAAGGACGGGCCGATTTCCGCCAATTCAAGATCGACTCTGGGTCAGCACAGGAGGCCCATACGACAATGAGCCCTGCCGAAGACACGGGCGGCATTCCCAATCCCCGGGAAGCCGCCCCGAGTTCCGCATGCACCGATTGCGACGGGGCAGTCGGCCGCCACCACCTCGAACCCCCACTCATCCCCGGGGAGCGGCTGGAGCGACTTCGACAGCACGGACGGAGGCACGGCACATCCACTGACACGAGAGGACCCCAGCATGGCGATGGACTACTTCACCGACGAGCGCCACGAGAGTCTCCGAGCGGAGGTCCGGGAGTTCGCGGAGAAGGAGGTACGCCCGCACGTGGCCCGAATGGAGGCCGAACGGACCGTCGAGTTCGAACTGTCGCGGGAGATCGCCCGGCGGGGCTGGATCGGGGTGACCATTCCGCGCGAATTCGGCGGACTGGGGCTGGGGCACCTCGCCAAGACCGTCATCGTGGAGGAACTCGCCCGGGTCAGCGGCGCCATGGGCGCGGTGGCGCAGGCCTCACAGCTCGGTGTCGCCAAGGTCATCCACTTCGGCTCGGACGTCCAGCGGCGCAAGTGGCTGCCGAGGTTCGCCTCCGGCGAGTCGCTGCCGACCATCGCCGTCACGGAGCCGGAGTGCGGCGGCCACGTGCTCGGCATGTCCGGCACCGCCCGCCGCGAGGGCGACCAGTACGTGCTCAACGGCCGCAAGTGGTTCGTCGGCAACTCCCACATCGGCGACGTGCACGGCGTGGTCCTCCGCACCGGCGAGGGCAGCAGGGGCCTGTCCGCGTTCCTGGTCGAGAGCGAGCGCCCCGGCTTCCGCGTCGGCGAACTCGGCTCGCAGAGCGGCCTGCACGGCTTCAGCTTCGGCGAGATCGTCTTCGAGGACTGCCGCATCCCCGTCGGCAACCGGCTGGGCCTGGAGGGCCAGGGCCTGGACGTCGCCTACTCCTCCTCCACCCTCTACGGCCGGCTCAACCTCGCCGCCGTCGCGCTCGGGATCCACACCGCGATCGTCGAGGACACCGCGCGCTTCGCCGAGGAGCGGGTGCTCTACGGCAAGCCGATCAACCGCCTGCCCAACATCGCGCTGAAGCTCGGCGAGATGCAGTCCAGGCTGATGACCGCCAAGCTGGCCGCCTACCACGCCTCGCACCTGCTCGACCACGGCAAGGCCTGCGATGCCGAGCTGATGAACGCCAAACTCATCAACACCGAGTACGCGCTGGACTCCGCGCGCAACGCCATGGAGATCCACGCCGCCCGGGGCCTGCAAACCGAGTTCAGCATCGAGCGCTACCTGCGCGACGCCACCCACGTCTACCCGCCGGCCGGGACCTCGGACGTCCAGCGGCTGCGGCTCGGCCAGGTCGCCTGCGGCAC
The DNA here is from genome assembly GCF_040685395.1 of Kitasatospora sp. NPDC088779. NCBI lineage: Bacteria > Bacillati > Actinomycetota > Actinomycetes > Kitasatosporales > Streptomycetaceae > Kitasatospora > Kitasatospora sp. NPDC088779. Next base: position 201,987 of record NZ_JBFBHW010000002.1, read on the forward strand.
CTACGGCAAGCAGTGGTCGGCGGAGCTGTCCGACCTGGCGAGCTGGGCGTGGACCGAACTGTCCCAGCGGGAGGCCGCAGTGGAGCTTCAGGCCATCGGCGGCGGGCAGGTGGTACCGATACCGCTGGCGGGCTGAACCGGCGCTGCGCACCGACGGACCTGTACACCGACCGACCTGCGCACCGACGGACCTGTACACCGACCGACCTGCGCACCGGCGGACCGGCGGGCCGGGCTGTCGGACGAGGGCGAACGTTCGGCGCGGCGGTGAATTGACCTGTTCCTGACGACTCTCCGGGAGGTTCTCCCGGCTCCCGGAGAGCCGTCCGCGCACCGCCCACGCGCCGCCCGCGGCCGACGTGAGCTGCGACGTTCCGCCGGCGGACACTCCTTCCGGGCACCTCCGCCATCGCCATCACCCGCCCACATATCGTCAGTTGATGTTGCGATGAGGGCACTTGGGACTGATACCGTTCCTGCCGTCGGCGGCCGTGCTGCACCCCCGCCCGGGCGATGACACCGCGTCACCCCGTCCGGCCACCCCGGCCGTGGCGCCCTGAAGCCCCGGCCGGACCTCGTTCAGGCCGACCCGCCGTTCGGCCCAGCGACTCGGCCCTGCACCAAGGAATCAGATGCCAGGCATATCGGCCCCCCGCACGGCCCACCGCGCCGGCCGGTCCGGCTCGCTCCGCAGCTCGCTCCTCGCCCTCGTCCTGGTCCCCAGCCTGGGCCTCGCCGCCGCCTGGGGCTACGCCGCCTACCTGCTGCGCGGCGCCGAACACCGCACCACCGTGATCGCCGGAAGCGCCGTCGTCGCCCTGGTCCTGCTGATCAGCCTGGTCCACGGCATCCGGACCGCGCGAACCCTGTCCGCCCGCCTCGGCGCACTGCGCGCCGACACCCTCGCGCTCGCCCAGGACGAGATCCCCGAGGTCGTCGGACGGCTGCGCGCCGGGGAGCCCGTGCCCACACCGCCCGCCTGGTCGCCGTCCCGCCGGACCGGCGACGAGGTCCAGCAGACCTCCGACGGCCTCGCCGCCGTCCGCCAGGCAGCCGTCGCCGCCATCATCCACCAGGCCCAGGGCCGCGAGGGGACGAAGAAGGTCTTCCTCAACATCGCCCGCCGCACCCAGATCCTGATCCACCGGCAGATCAGCATGCTCGACGCCCTGGAGCGCGAGCACGAGGAACCCGAGCTGCTGCGCGAACTGTTCGCGGTCGACCACCTCGCCACCCGGATGCGGCGCAACGCCGAGAACCTCGTCATCCTCGGCGGCGCCCTGCCCGCCCGGCGCTGGCGCAACGCCGTGCCCATGGTCAACGTGCTGCGCAGTGCCGTCTCCGAGACCGAGAACTACGCCCGCGTCGTCGTCCAGGGCGTGCCGCGCGCCTCACTCAGCGGACAGGCCGTCGCAGACGTCATCCACCTGATCGCCGAACTCATCGAGAACGGCACCACCTTCTCCCCGCCGTACACCCAGGTGCAGGTCTCCGCGCAGGAAGTCCCCAAGGGCCTGGCGGTCGAGGTCGAGGACCGCGGCCTCGGCATGGGCGAGGACGAGTACGAGCGGCTCAACGACTACCTGGCCAACCCGCCCGAGCTGGACGTCTCCGCCCTCGGCGACGACCTGCGCCTCGGCCTGTTCGTCGTCGCACGGCTGGCCGCCCGGCACGACATCCAGGTCACCCTGCGGCCCTCGCCCTACGGCGGCACCCGGGCCGTGGTGCTGGTGCCGTCGGTGCTGCTGGAGCAGGCCGAACAGCCGGCCGCCATGGCCGGGCTGCCGTCCGGCGCGCGGGTCACCCGGACCCCCGTCCCCGAGCCCCTGCGGGCGGCGGGCGGCAACGACCCCGGCGGTCCGGACGGGGGGCTGACCGGCGCGCTCGCCGGAGTGCTCGGCGGGCTGATCGGCACCGGACCGGGCGCTCCGGCGCCCGGGGCCGAGCCGGGTGCGCCCGGCGGGCCCGGCGAGCCCGGGACTGGTGGTGTCGCCGGCGGCCTGGTGGCGCCTGGCGTTCCCGGAGCTCCCGGCGTTCCCGGCGTGCCCGGTGCGGGTGGCAGCGGTGTGATCATCGGCGAACTGCTCGCCCAGTACCCCCTGGAGGGCGGCCCGGCCGGGGGAGCCGCCCCCGGCCCGGCCAACGGCGGTCTGCCGGTCGGTGCCGAGATACCCGGACTGCCCGGGGCCGTGGTCGTCCCCCGGCCCGTTCTCCCGCGCCCGTACGAGGCCCCGTCCGACAGTTCGCCCGGTGAGCCGTCGGCCGACGGCCGTGCTGCGGACGTGCCGGCCGGAACCACGGCCGGGACCACGGCCGGGCCCTTCTACGGTGCCACCGCCGAGCCCCCTGCGCCCGCGCACGAACGCGCCCAGGAGGAGCAGTTGAACCACGGACCGGACGGCGAACTGCGCACCCCGCGGGTCCTGCCGCAGCGGGTCCGCAACGCCAGCCTCGCCGAACAGCTCCGCGAGGCCCACGCTCCCGGCGCCATGCCGCCCCCCGTGGTCGGCCCGCCGACCCAGGCCGGGCCCTGGCACGGAGCCGCCGGGGCCACCGGAGAAACCGGGGCCGCCAGGGCCGACGACCCGTCGCCACAGCGATCCCGCACCACCATGGCCGCCATCCAGCGCGGCACCCGGACCGCCCGCGCGGCCGACCCCGACGCGCCGACCAGCCCCACCGCCCCCCAGGCGCCCGCCGCGCCCCACTTCCCGGCCGCACCTTCCGCCGCCCGGGAAGCCTCCGCCGTTCAGGAAGCCAAGGAACAGCAGTGATGACGCAGCACACCGACACCCAGCGCGACCTCAACTGGCTGCTGGACCAGCTGGTGGCGCGGGTACCCGAGACCCGGCACGCCATCGTCCTCTCCGAGGACGGCCTGCTGGTCGGCATGTCCCAGGGTCTCGACCGGGCCGACGCCGAACACCTCTCCGCCGTCGCCTCCGGCCTGCAGAGCCTCGCCCGCGGCGCCGGCCACCGCTTCAACGGCGGCCGGGTCCGGCAGACCGTGGTCGAGATGGACCAGCTGTTCCTGTTCGTCACCACCGCCGGGCAGGGCGCCCGGCTCGCCGTCCTCACCAGCGAGCAGGTGGACGCCGGGCTGATGGCCTACGAGATCAACATGCTGGTCAAGCAGGTCGGCCAGTACCTCACCGCGGCGCCGCGCAGCGACGCAGGCCAGGCCGGCGCGGGCGGCGGTGCGTGACCGCCGACGCCGACGAGGCCTGGTTCTACGACAAGGACGCAGGCCATCTGGTCCGCCCCTACGCGATCACCAACGGGCGCACCGGCCCGGTCCGTGACGGATTCGCGCTGATCACCCTGGTGGTCACCTCCGACCCGCGCACCGACACCAGCCGGCTCACGCCCGAACCGGCCGCGATCCTCGACCTGTGCCGCGAACGCCCGCTGGCCGTGGCCGAGATCGCGGCCACCCTCGACCTGCCGGTCAGCGTCGTCAAGGTGCTGCTCGACGACCTCGCCGAGGCCCGGCTGATCCTCACCCGCGCCCCGGTCCAGCTCGCCGAGGCGCCGGACATCTCGCTGATCCAGGCCGTGATCGAGGGCGTCCGCCGGCTCTGACCCTGCGGACCCGACCGCCCCGCACCTCTCAGTCCCACTCCAGGAGAACCGAATTGACGACCCAGAGCCTGGTGCCGGGCGCGGTCAAGATCCTCGTCGCCGGCGGCTTCGGCGTCGGCAAGACCACCATGGTCGGCTCGGTCAGCGAGATCGAACCGCTGCAGACCGAGGAGCGGATGACCCGCGCCAGCATCGGGGTCGACAGCCTCGACGGCGTCCAGGGCAAGTCCACCACCACCGTGGCGATGGACTTCGGCCGGATCACCGTCCGCGAGGACCTGGTGCTCTACCTGTTCGGCACACCCGGCCAGTTCCGGTTCTGGTTCATGTGGGACGACCTCGCGCTCGGCGCCCTCGGGGCGATCGTCCTCGCCGACACCCGGCGGCTCGAATCCAGCTTCGCCGCCGTGGACTTCTTCGAGCAGCGCGGCATCCCGTTCGCGATCGGCGTCAACTGCTTCCACGGCCGCCGCGACGCCAGCCCCGAGGACGTCCGGCGCGCCCTCGACCTCGACCCCGAGGTCCCGATCGTGCTCTGCGACGTGCGGGAACGGGCGTCCAGCAAGGAGCTGCTGCTCGCCTTGCTCGACCAGGTGCACCGCAACGCCCTGTCCGCCGGGCGGCGTTGAGCGTCCGGTCCGTACGGGCTTGCCGGCTTGCCGGGGCCGGCGCCGACCTTGATGTCGGGGTCGGGGTCGGGGGCCAGGTCGGGGTCGGGGGCCAGGTCGGGGTCGGGGGTCAGGTCAGGGCCGGGGTTCAGGCGTTGGCCAGGGTTCAGGCGTTGGCCGGAGTGCGGCCGGTGAGCCCGGCCGGGTCGTCGAGTCCGGAGAGCGCGTGGACCAGCGGTGCCAGCTCCGGCACCTCGGCGGCCTGCGCCAGCGTCGCCTCCAGGGTGGCGTCGTGCACCGGGCGGGCGGACGTCAGCAGGGTGCGGCCCTCCGGCGTCAGCTCGGTGTAGATCCCGCGCCGGTCGTCGGCGCAGAGGTAGCGGCTGAGCAGCCCACGGTCCTCCAGCCTGGTCACCAGGCGGGTCGTCGCGCTGCTGCTCAGCGCCGCGGCGCGGGCCAGCTGCTGCATCCGCATGTGCCACCCGTCCTGCCGCGACAGGGCGTCCAGCACCGTGTACTCGACCACCGAGAGCCGGTGCTCCGCCTGCAGCGCCTTCTCCAGCGCCGCGTCGATCAGCCCGTGCAGCGCGGCGAGAGTTCGCCAGCCACGGGCCCGGACCTCGGCCGCGTCGTCGCGGATACCCATAGCTCGCCTTCCCTTCCACGTCCCTGCACGTCTCGCGACGTCTTCCCTGCGACAAGTATGCCAGCTGACGCGGATTAGCTGTCTATGCAAATACTTTTCCTTATACCTCCCCCCGATGCCGGTCCAGAGCGGGCTCCCCGGCCCAGGCGGCGGCGCAGAGCGCGGCGGCCAGCTCCTCCGTGTAGCAGGCGGCCGCCAGCCAGGACCCAGCGAAGGCGTCGTGGTCGTCCGGGACCACCCGGCCGAACACGTCGCGGCGCCGGTCGGCCGCGGCGGCCCGCAGGGCGTCCAGGAGCTCGGCGGCCGTCACCAGCCCGGCGGCGCGCAGCAGGCTCCCGTCGGCGGCCGCCGTGGCCGCGCTCGGGGCCAGGGCGTGGCGCCCCGTGGTGACCGCCTGCTCGACCCGGCGGCCGAGCACGTGGACGGGTGGACCGTAAGGGGCCTCGTTCGGGAGACCGGCCGGGAAGCCGGGCCCGGCATCGGCGGGTGCGGCGGTCCGCTGGTCGGCGGTCCGGAGGTCGGCGGTCTGGAGGCGTTCGAGGCCGAGATTGACCCGGTCGGCCCGGTCCGCGGGGACGGCGAGCGAGGGAAGGCCGGGGATCTCGGGGGCCATCGAGGGCTCCGGGGGTGTACCGATCGCGAGCAGGCGAAGCTCCGGCCGGTCCGATCGCTCCAGACGGCCGATCACCCGCAGCCGCAGGCCGGGCGCGGTGGCGAGCAGTGCGAGGTTCGCCCGGAAGGCCAGCCCCGGGTGCTCGTGCCCCGTGCACAGACCGACCACCAAGCCGCCGTCGCCGCCGTCGGCGCCGTCGGCACCGCCCTCGCAGCGCGCCAGCAGCCTCGGCGCCCCGCCCGGGCCGGCCGGAGCCGGGCCCAGCAGAGTCACGTCCAGGAACAGCAGGTCGCTCCCGGCCGGACGGCCCTCGTACGGCAGCGGCTCCGCCGCGAGCACCCGCGCCACCTGGGCGGCCGCCGGTTCGGCCCAGAGCGCGGCCACCGGCTCCGCCGTCCACGCCGCGCCCGCCGCCCGAACCGCCCGGACGGAAGCACCCGCGCCCAGCCGCCCGGCGGCGGACCGGGTGGCGCCCTGGACGGCCAGCCCGGCGCGGCTGAACTCCCGGTGGCTGAGCGGGGCCTCCCCCAGCCGGACCGTCCGGTTGCCCGCACCGACCGCCTGCGGGGCCGCGTCCGCCGCATCACCGTGCGGCATCACCTCGGCCACCGTGCTGAGCCGCCCCCCGGCGTCCACCGCCCAACTCACCACTCCCGCATGCGTGGCCGTCAGCACCGGCTCGGCGAAGAGCCCGTACAGCCGCAACCCGCCCTCCTCGCCGTACGCCTGGCGGGCGGTGCCGCGCAGCTCGGAGACCGGGCCGCAGCCGGTGCTCAGAGCGGTGGTCAGGTCCAGCAGCTCACGCAGACCGGCCACCAGGTCCGCCAGCCGGTGGTCCGGCGCCCCGGACCGGGCCGCGCGCACCCTCGTCACCACCGCGACCGCCGCCACGGCCGGGCGGTACAACCCCGCCAGCCGCGCCCGGTGGGCCGCCCGCAGCAGCTCGGCCTGCGCGACCGCCCCCGCGCCGCTCACCCCGGCGGCCAGCACGGCACACCCGGCTCGGTGGAGATGATGGGCCGCCGCCACCTCCACCGGGGTGGGCCCGGCCTCGGGCTGCGCCTCCTCCGAGGACGCTGGGGCGGCCTCGGTCGGCGTGACCTCCTCGGTCTCCTCGGTCTCCTCGGTCTCCTCGGCCAGTTCGGCCAGTTCGGCCAACGGGCAGAGCGTGACCGCAGCGGCCCGGTGCACGCAGGCCGGGGCCAGCAGGCAGCCGCAGCGCACGTCGGCCGCATCCGCGACCACCGCGCCCGGGGCGTGCAGCACGAGCGCCGTCTCCTCGTCCACCTCCACCCGCCACTCGTCGCCGCAACGGATCACCGGCCGCTCCGCCAGCTTCGCCGCCGCACCGTCCAGCCGCTTCTGCAGCCGGGCGCTCAACCCGGCCACCACCTCCGCGACCACCTCCGGCCGGACCACCGGCCAGCCGCTCGTCCGCTCCGTCACACTCATCGCACCTTCTCCCCCACCCAGCGGGCCAGTTCCAGCGGACTCAACGCCGCCACGGGCATGCCGGCCGCGACCAGCTGGCCCGCGACCGCCTTCGAATAGCGGGCCGTCCCCGTGTCGTCCAGCGCCGCGCAACCGAGCAGGTGCACACCGGAATCCACCAGTGCCCGGGTCTGGCCCAGCAGCCCGCCCACCGGACCGCCCTCCTCGAAGTCGCTGACCACCACGACCAGCGTCCGGGACGGCACCGTCACCAGCTTCCGCGCGTACCGCAGGCCGCCCGCGATGCTGGTGCCACCACCGATCCGCACCTCCAGCAGCACACTCAGCGGATCCTCCACCCGCTCGGTCAGGTCGACGATCTCGGTGGAGAACGCCACGAAGTGGGTGCTCAGCGAAGGCACTCCGGCCAGGATCGACGCCGTCAGCGCCGCCCAGACCGTCGACGCCTCCATCGACCCGGAGACGTCCACGACCAGGATCAGCCGCCAGTCGGCCGACTGCCGGGCCCTGGTCCGGAACACCGGGCGCTCGGGCACGATGAGCGTGCCGCCGTCCCCCGACGGGCGGGCCGTGGCGAGATTGGCGCGAATGGTCCGGTCCAGGTCCAATCCGCCACCCGGCCGACGCGTCGGACGCGGCACGCTGATCCCGGTCAGCGCCGGACGCAGCCTGGTCGCCAACGCGCGCGTCAGCTCGTCCACCAGACGCCGCACCAGCGGACGCAGCCGCGCCACCCTCGCCTCCGGCAGGCCGCCCGCATGCTCCAACACCGTGCGCAGCAAGTCGACCGACGGGCGGACGGCGCCCGGCTCGATCGCCTCCAGGACGTCCGTCCGGCCCTGCGCCACGGCGGCCGCCAGCACCTCCTCCCGAACGCCCGGCCCGAACAGCGCCGACAGTTCCTCGGCCCACTCCCGCACCCCCGGAAAGGGCGCCTCGCGGCCTCCTCGCCCGGACCGCCCGTCCAGGCCCGGGCCGGAGCCCTCGCCTCGCCCGCTGCCGTACAACTCGTCCAGGGCGGTGGCGAGTCGGGCGCAACGCCCGTTCAGGCCGCTGCCGGGGCGACCGAGGAGCAGCCGCCAGCGCTCGGCCGGGGCGAGGGCGTGCCGCGTGGCGACAGGTGCGGAAGGGAGAGGGCCGACGTGGTGCGGAGGCTCGGGCACCGGGTCGTCCCCGGGCGCCGGCAGCAGGCCGCGCCGGGCCAGCGCCGCGCGGGCGGCCAGATCCGCGCGGACCCAGCCGGCCACCACCGCCGGTGGGACGTCCTCGGGCAGGCTCGCGAGCCGGGTGCCCAGACGTTCCTCGACCAGGACCAGCAACCGGTCCCGGGCGGCCGGACTGAGCGTGTCGAAGCCGCCGCGCAGCGCCGGCAGCCGGTCCAGGAAGGCGGCGTCGGGCAGCGAGGTGATCCGCTCCAGCACGGGCTCCAGCGCCTCCGGTGCGGCGGCGAACAGCCCCTCCGCCGCCGTCAGCAGGCCGACCAGCCCCCGACCGAGCGCGTGCCGGGCCTCCGGACCGGTCGCCCCGTCCACCCACGAAGCCGCCCGCCCGCCCAGCACCTCCGCCCGCTCCCGGCCCAGCAGCACCCGCACCGCTCCGACCGCACCTCGCACCAACGGACTCCCCCGGTCCGCGAGTTCGGCCAGCACGTGCCCCAGCCGCAACCCGCCGTCCAGGTCCGCCCGCCGCGCCAGCTCCACCAGTGCCCGCGCATCCGCCGGATCGTCCGACCCGCCCAGCCCCTCCAGCTGCCGTACGGCCGCCACGGTCAACACCTCGCCCACCGCCCCCAACCGCCCCGCCCGCACGGCCGACGACCCGCCCGCATCGGGTGCATCGGGTGCATCGGGTGCATCGGGTGCATCGGGTGCATCGGGTGCATCGGGTGCATCGGGCAACGGTGCGGAGCCGTCGGGGGTGTCGGGTGAGGGGTATCCCGGGAGGTGGCCGGCGGCGAGGCGGTCGAGGAGGGCCAGGGCGTCGAGGAGTTCGGGGAGGGTGCCGGAGGACGGGAGGACGGCGGCGAGTTGGGTGAGGCGGGTGTCGGCGAGGGCCGGGAGGCCGCAGGCGGCCGCGTCGGTGAGGCCTTGGAGGACCTCGCGGGCGGTGGGACCGTCGGCCTGCTGTTCTCGGCGGAGGCGTTCGCGCAGGGTGCCTTCGGCGGCCTGCGCGAGAGTGACGCCCCGGGTGCCCGCGACGGTGAGCATCGCGGCAGTGGCCGGGGTCCAGTGGAGGCTCCAGCGCGTGCCGATGGTTTCGGTGCCGCCCGCGCCGGTGGTGGTGACGGGGTCGGCGTAGGGGACCCCGCAGGTGGTGAGGCGGTGGAGGAGGATCTCGCGGCGGCGGTCGAGGGGGGTGCGCAGCGGGTCGAGGCGGAGTTCGCGGGGCTCGGGGTCGGCGGGGCCGGGGAGGCCGAGGTCGGCGAGGAGGGTTTCGACGGCGGGGGCGAGCCCGCTGCGCGGGGCCGCGGGGGTGGCGCGGCCGGTTCGGGTGCCGACCAGGACGCGTTCGAGCGCCCGGGCGACGGCCCGGCCGCGGCCGAGGGGTTCGCCTTGGGCGAGGACGGTCTGGACGGCTTCGACGAGTTCGCCGCGGCCGGGGGCCGCGTGGCCGCGCAGGCGGGCGAGGTCTCCGGCGAGGCGGACGATCTCGCGGGCGTCGGCCGGGCCGGAGGGGTGGTCCTGGCTGCGCAGTGCCTCGCAGATCCGGACGGCGGTGGTGGTGAGGGCCAGGGTGAGGCGGTCGGGGTCGCCGCCGGCGTCGAGGACGGTGTGCTGCCACTCGGGATCGCGGATGCCCGCCGGATAGCCGGAGCGGGCGTCGAGCAGCGGGTACGTGTAGGGGATCAGGGAGAGGGCGTGCCCGAGGTCGTCCGGGTGCGGCGGTTCCTCGGTGGCGGCGGGCCCGTCGAGCAGGGCGGGCGCGTGGAAGGCACCGACGACGACGGCGACCCGGCGCCCGTCGGCCGCCGCGGCCCGGATCCGGGCCCGCATCCAGGCTTCGCGCCGCAGGTCGTACGGGTCGACGCCGGAGCCGGTCTCGGCGTCGCGGCGCAGCGCCCAGCCGACCAGCAGGGCGGCGCGCCGGACGGCGTCGGGGGTGGAACCGGGGGCTGCGGTCTCGACGAGGCGGTCCCACAGGTCGTCGTCAAAGGCGCGCCCGGTGAGGCGGTGGCGCAGCGCGTCGGCGACGCCGGGGGTGCCCGGGGCGTCGGCGACGGGCTGTTGTTCCCCGTGGAGTGTGGTGCGGTGGGCGAGCGGGAGGTCGCAGGCGAGTGTCTCGACGCCGTTGCGCCGGGCCCAGCGCAGGGCGACCAGCTCCGGGGAGAAGTCGGCGAACGGGTAGAAGGCGAGCCGGCCGGGGCCGGAATCGGCCGCGGTGCCCCGACCGCCCTCGCGGCCGGCCGGGGCGGCCGCGAGGGCGACGGGGGCCTGGGTGGCCTCGTCCGCCAGCCAGCCGAGCCAGGGCTGGAACTCGGCGGGGAGTTCGACCAGCACCACCTCGGGCTTGGCGGCGTCGAGCAGCGCGGGGAGGACCGCGCTGAGCGACGGCGCGTGGTGCCGCACGCCGATCAGGTAGGGCCCGGGCCGGCCGGTGCCGGAGGCCGCCAGTTGGTCGGCCGCGGCCCGGACGGCCTGGCGCGGGTCGTCCAAGCCGTCCAGGCCGTCCAGGTGGTCAGGACCGAGCGGACGGGCGGGGCCGTCCTGGCGGTCGCGGCCGGCCTGGCGATCAGGGCCGGCCGGGGCGGGCGTCACCGTGCTGGTCATGGCCTCATGCCTCCAGGGCCGAGCGGAGGTCCCACAGGGTGCGCCAGGTGCCGGCGCCCTGTTCGGCGCGCCGGCGGACCGGTCCGTCCCAGTAGCCGAGCAGCCGGGCGGCGTCGGCCGGGTCGTCCTTGCGCACGACGCCGATGAGCTGGCCGGGGAGGCGGCCGAGCAGGTCGCCGCCGTCGGGCAGGTAGGCGGCGGTGACACCGAGCGCGGTGGCGACCGAGACGGCTTCCGCGGTGCTCATCACGGTGGACGGGCGCTCGACGTCCCAGCCTTCGGTGGAGCGGCCGGTGCGCAGGTCGCGGAAGGCGGTGACGAGGGCCTCCAGGACGGCGTCGTCCACCGCGTAGGTGGCTCCGGCGCGGGCGACGGCGACGGTCGACTGCCGGCGGACGAGTTCGACCTCGGCGGCGAGGCTGGCGATCGGGCCGACCGTCTCGAAGTTGAACCGCCGCTTGAGCGCCGCGGACATCTCGCTGACGCCCTTGTCCCTCAGGTTGGCGGTGGCGATCAGGGTGAAACCGGCGGCGGCGTGCAGTTGTCCGTCCGGGGTGCCGGCCAACTCTGGAACGGCGACCCGCCGTTCGGAGAGCAGGGAGACCAGCGCGTCCTGCACCTCGGGCAGGCAGCGGGTCACCTCCTCGACGCGGGCCACCGCCCCGCCGGTCATCGCGGTGAGCACCGGGGAGGGCACCAGGGCGTCCCGGCTGGGCCCCTTGGCGAGCAGGAGGGCATAGTTCCAGCCGTACTTGAGCTGGTCCTCGGTGGTGCCGGCGGTGCCCTGGACGGTGAGCGCGCTGGTGCCGCAGACGGCGGCGGCGAGCAGTTCGGAGAGCATGGACTTGGCGGTGCCGGGCTCGCCGACGAGCAGCAGGCCGCGCTCCCCGGCGAGGGTGACGACGCAGCGTTCGACGAGGGCGCGCTCGCCGACGAACTTCTGCTCGATGGCGAGGCCGCGGCGGCCGGCCTTGAGCTTCTCGCCGTCGCTGCCCATGACGAAGGTGACGACGGCGCGCGGGGTGAGCCGCCAGCCGGGCGGGCGCGGGCCGGTGTCGTACGCGGCCAGGAACTCCAGTTCGGCGGCGTGCTTCTCCTCGGGCGGGATGATTTGCCGGCTCGCGGGGGCGGCGTCGGCACTCCCCGGTGTGCTGCCCGTCGGTGTGCTGTTGGTCGGCATGCTGTTCGTCGGCGTGGCGCTCATCGGCGGGCCTTCCTGCGCTTGCTGGTCTGGAGCTCTTCGTAGCCGGGGGCGTCGCCGTCGAGGGTCCGCTGCCAGGCCCGGGCGAACAGCTCCGGGACGGGCAGGTAGGGCAGCGAGACGCGGTGGGTGGGCAGTTCGTAGAGCGCGGCCTTCCAGGTCTCGGCGGGCAGGGCGGGGGCCTTGGCCTCCTGCCAGCCGCCGGGCAGGAAGAGGGTGCGGCCGGCCCGGGCCCGCTTGGCCTCCAGCACCAGGTCGGTGGCGGCGAGTTCGGCGCGGGCGCGCTTGAGCCTGGCCGGCTTCCAGCCCGTCCAGCGGGCGATGTTGCGGTCGGTGGGGTCGGGCAGGGCCAGCAGTTGGAGGTAGAGCACCGCGGCGTCCTCGCCGAGGCCGTGGGCCCGGGCCGCCTCGGCGACCAGGTCGGGGACGGTGAGCTGCGGGTGCTGTAGCCAGGCCGCGGCGTCACCGGCCGCGGCGGCGGGGCCGGCGGCGGAGGCCGCCAGACGCTCCACTTCGCCGCGCAGGACGGCCTCGATGGCGCCCCGCTCGGTTTCCAGCCAGTAGCTGGCGCCCAGCCCGCCGAGCAGTTCGAGCACCGGGTCGTCGGGGCCGGTGAGCCCGGCCGGGCGCAGCCAGACCCGCTCGTACTCGCCGTGGTAGGGCGTCAGGACGAGGGCCGGGCCGCAGTCGACCAGTCCGTTCGGGTCGACTCCGCCCGCGGCCGGCAGGCCGAAGTGGGTGCGCAGGACGGCCGACATCGAGGCGCCCTTGGTGGTGTGGACGAGGTGGAGGTCGAGCAGCAGGTCGGGGTCGGCGAGGCGGCTTCGCAGCGCGGCGGCGGCCGCGGGCAGCAGCGGGCGCAGCGGGCTGTCGGCGGGCAGGTGGTAGGCGAGCCAGCGCAGGGCGTCGACGGCGTGCCCGAGGTCGCCGGAGGCCGGTGCGGCGCTCTGGTCCTCGGCGAGCAGCTGGGGGGTGGACCCGCCGTCGTCGCTGAGCCGGAAGGCCGTGGTGCCGGTCAGCCAGGGGGTCTGTGCGAGGTTGAGCACCGCCTCGATGTGTTCGATCCGCGCGCCCGTGACGGTGGCCTGGGCGGCCTCGGGGAGGGTGACCAGCCGGCCGAAGTGCCGGATCCAGGCGGCGGCGCCGGCGTCGACGTCGGGGCCCTCCGTCCAGAGGGTCTTCGGGTCGGCGGGCAGCAGGGCGCCCCAGACGTCGGTGAGGGCGGTCCGGTCGCGACCGCGCAGCCAGTCCCGGGCGGCCTTGGCCTCGGTGGACTTGAGGCCGTACTCGGCGAGGCGGTCGGCGGACAGGACGGCGCTGTGCCACTGGAAGAGCCCGGGCGGCGGGCTGAGCAGCAGGGCGGCGCGGGCGGCACCGATCCCGGTGAGCCCGCCGAAGGCGATGGCACGGGCGGGCTGCCAGGGGGCGCCGCCGTGCAGCACGGCCGCCTGCCGGAGCGCGGCGATCCAGGCGGCGTCGACCCGCTCCTCGGTGCCGCGTTCCTTGACGGTGGTGAAGTGGGCGACGGGGCCGAACGCGCCGCTCGGGTCGTGGTCGACGGCGTACCACTGCTCCGTGCCCTCGTGGTGCCGGCGGTGGCCGAGGATGACGACGGTGCGGTCGCCGTGGCGCAGCACCTGCCCCTCGCGGGGGACGGCGGGCCGGCGGCGGTCGGCGCGGTCGGCGGGTTCGCCGAGGACGATCTCGCGCAGGGTGGCGCCGCGGTCGGCGAGCACTCCCTCGGTCAGTTCGCCGAGGAGCAGCACGAGGCTGGCGCGGTGGGCCGGTTCGGTGAGCGGGGCGGCCACCGCGTAGGCGAGGGTGTCGAGACGGCCGAGCAGGTGGAGCCAGCCGTGGTGGGTGTCGCCGTGTTGCAGGGTGACGGTGGCCGGGGTGCTCCAGCCCTCGCCGGTGGCGGTCGGCGGGTCGGCCAGGACGGCGGTGACGGCGCGCAGGTTGGTGAGCACCCGCCACCGGTCTCCGTCGCCCCAGTTGGGGCCGAAGCAGGCGACGTCGGGCAGGAGGGTGGTGACGGCCTCGCGCAGTTCGTGGTCACGGCCGTGCTCGGGCCGGTACTCGGCGGCCTCGGCCTTGGACGGCTTCTCGGCCTCCGGCTGCGGGACGAACCGTGCGGTCCGGTCGAGCAGGTCGGCGGCGGTGCGGGCGAGCCCGGCGACCCCGGCGAGCAGCAGCGGGTGGCTGATGCCGGGCAGGACGGTGCCGACCGCCTGAACGGGCAGGGCGCGGCGGGCGCCACCGGAGCGGGCGAGCGGGCGCCGGACGCCCTGGACGGTGATCCAGCGCTGCTCCTCCTCGGGCGCGGGCCGGCTGTCGGTCGGCCAGGCGGCGTCGATCAGGCGGGCGGCCTGCTCGGTGTCGACGCCACGCAGGACGCGGGAGCCTGCCTCGTCGCGGGGCCGCAGGGCGTGCCAGTGGTCGAGCGGGGGGACGAGCCCGGTGCCGGCGGCGGCGAAGTCCCCCGGGCGGCAGGGGCGCAGGTCGGCGGTGCGGTCGGTGTCCGTGGCCAGGTCGGGCAGGGTGAGGGCGAGGCCGCCGCGCTGCGCCTCGGTGACGACCGGTCGGGCCTGGCCGGGGAGGGTGAGGCGGCCGACCGGGACGTGGTCCGGGTGGCCGTCGGTGATCGGCAGGACGATGGCCTGTCCGTCGGCGGTCGTGGTGGTGACGGCGCGGCCGGGGTCGATCCGGACCCAGCTGCCGAGCACGGTGCCGTCGGTGCCGAGCGGCGTCTGCTCCAGGCCGGGCTGGAGCGGCAGCAGTCGGGCGCGAGCAGCGGGCAGCCAGCCTGCGGCCGCGGTGGCGGCGATCACCGGTGGTTCGGCGGCGCGGCCGAGGGCGCCGGTGTGCGGGTCGAGTTCGCGCAGGACGGCGCCGTCCTGGCCGTAGCGCAGCGTCCAGTGGCCGGTGCCGTCTCCGAGGACCCGGTGTTCGCCGGGCATCCGGGTGTCGCCGGGGTGCAGCGGGCGTTCGCCGGTGGTGCGGCCGCCGCCGGGCAGCGGGAGGGAGGGGGGCTCGGGATCCCGGTCGCCGTAGTAGTAGCCGGCGATGGTCTCGCCGGTGAGTTCGGTGACCTCCCCGGGCCGGCTGGACCAGTAGGCGTGCTGCTTTCCGTCCTGGTACCAGGCGACGAGGAGTTCGCCGTCGACGAAGCGCAACCGGGGCTGGTTCCAGCGTTCCTTCGCCGGGGGCAGGCGCAGGGTGTGCTCCAGCAGGACGCCCTGCGGGCCGACCACGACGGCCTGGTCGTGGCGGGCGAGGATCAGGTGCGGCCAGGCGTCCTCGACGATCAGGCCGGTGAGGCGCCCGCCGTTGAGGCCGGGGGTGTCGGGCGACTCCGAGTCCGGCCCGGCGGATTCGGGGTCCGCAGGGTCCACGGGTTTGGCGGGGTCGGTCGGGTCGGTCGGGTCGGTCGGGTCGGTCGGGTCGGCCGGGTCGGCGAGCGTGGCCAGGGCCTCTTCCAGGGCGGGCCAGCCGAGTTCGTCGAGGATGCCGGCGCCGAGCGCCCCGGCGAGCAGGGCGGTGACGTCGAGGGCGGCGATCCGCTCGGCGGCGTCCGGGGCGACGGCCCGCACGGCGGTGCGGTACGGGCTCAGCGACTGCACCAGGTCGGCGGCGCCGGCCAGGCCGCGGGCGGCGGTCAGCTCGTCGGCCCGGAGTTCGGCCCACTCCTCGAACAGGCGGCGCAGCAGCGGCAGGGCGGGCACCTGCCGCTTGACGGCGGTGTCCCAGGCGGGCGCGGTCGCGGCGCGCAGGGCGGGCCGGAAGCGCGGGTCGGCGGCGACGGCCGCGAGGCCGGTGCTGTCGGCGCCGCACTGGTCGACCCAGTCCTTGAGGTCGAACCGGTGGGTGGCCGACGGGTCGGCGACGGGCACGCCGTCGGCGAGCAGTTGGTCCAGCAGGTCGAGTTGGGTCTGACTGCGGCGGACGTCGGTGTACAGGTCCACCGGGACTCCGTCGGCCCGCAGCCGCTCGGCCATCCGGCCGGCCAGGGCGACGGTGGCGGCGCAACTGGGCCGGGAGCGCCAGCCGCGCCCGAGGTGGTGGCACCAGCGCCGGAGCCACGCGGCGGCAGGCTCGGAGTCCTCGGCGCCCTCGGGGCGCGGGCCGGTGAGCAGCTGCTCGGCCCCGGTCTCGGCGAGCAGGCCGAGCCAGGCGGTGTCGTTCAGGGCGGCGTCGGTGCCGGCCGGGTCGGGCATCAGCTCCAGCAGCCGGGCCCGGACCGCCGGGTCGCGCCGGCCGAGTTCGGTCAGGGAACCGTGCCAGGACTTCCAGAACGCGCCGGGCGCCCGGTTGACGCCCGGGGCGGCCAGCAGTTCGGCGAGCAGCGCCTGTTCGTGCTCGGCGCGGTCCAGCCCGGCGGCCTTGATCAGCGCGCGGGCGTCCTCGGCGACCCCGGCGTAGGGGGCCATGCCGGCGGCGGAGCGCTCGGTGCACAGCTGGCGGAAGCGCTGCCAGGCGGTCAGCGCGTCGAGCCGCCCGGTGAGCTCCTTGACGTACTGGCGCAGGGACTTGACGGTGAGCGCGCCGGCCAGGGCGAACTCCAGGAAGACGGCGCGCAGCCGCTCCTCGTCGACCGTCAGGCGGTAGGTGCGCTCGGCCTCGCGGGCCTTGCCGAAGTAGCTGGCGGCGTAGGTCTGGTTGCCGTGGGCGAGGAAGATCCGGCCGACCTCCTCGCAGAAGGTGGGCAGGAAGTGCGGCACGGCGCGGCCGAGACGGGCGGCCAGCGCCTCGAACCCGTCCTTGGCGGTGCCGGGCTTGGACCGGGCCTGGCGGGAGAGCCGTTCCATCTCCTTGACCAGGGCGAGCGCGTGGTGCCCGTTGGCCGGGTCGTGGACCAGCGCCCAGGCGGGGAAGCCGAGCGCCTCCTGGCGGACCTGGCCGACCTCGGCGGGCGCGCCGTCGGGGACGAGCCCGAGGAAGTCGACGGCGAGGTCCTCGGCCGGTCCGAGCGCGCCGGGGACCAGCCGGACGATCCGGCGCCCGTCGAGCGCGGGGTGGGTGTAGGCGCGGGCGGTGAGCACGTCGGCGGCGCTGTCGGGGCGGCCGGCGCCGGGCAGGGTGCCGGGCGGGAGCACGGCCCCCGCGTCGAGCAGCCGCTCGTGCGGCCCGGTGTCCTGGGCAGCCGCCCGGTCGGCGTCCTGAACGGCCCTCTGGTCGAGTCCGGTGGCGGTCATGCGGCGTCCTCCCCTTCGATGGTGCGGCCTGCGTACAGTGCGGCGGCCATCCGCATGCCCTCGGACCAGGCGATCGGGCCGACCTCGGCGAGCGGCAGCACCCGGCCGTCCGGGCCCGCCCAGCTGAGCGCACCCGTCTCGCAGGCGTCGTACTCGTAGTAGTCGCCCACCCAGACGCGGGCCTCGACGGTGCGCCCCGCCTCCACCACGGGCTGGACGGCGGAGCCGCCGCGCACCCGGTGGCCGAGCCGGGCGCAGCGTCCGAGCAGCTCGCGCAGCTCCCGGTAGCGGCCGCCGGCGTAGGTGGTGACCTCGGTGCCGGCCGGCAGTTCGTCCGGCCGGTGCCAGACCTCCCGGTAGAGCTGCGGCACGCGCTGGGAGACGCCGAGCTCGACGGCGAACTCGCGCAGGTCGTCGAGGTCCGGGAGCAGCACGGGGTGGGGTATCAGGATCTCTCCGTCGGTGAGCCGGACGGTGTCGCCGTCCAGGTCCACCAGGCCGATCCCGCGCTCGGCGTCCGCACCGCGCAGGAAGCCGGCGACGGCGCCGTCCGAGCCGGTGACCACCAGGTCGCGCAGGACGGCCTGCCAGGCCTCGTCCGCCCAGACCGCGGTCAGCACGGCGGCGGGCACCGGCAGCGAGCGCACCATCCACCGCTCGACGTCCTCCTGGCAGCGCCGCTCGTGCGCGGCCAGCCACTCGGTGAGCTGCCTGAGCTGGACGACCACCGGATCGTCACCGAGCTTCGACGGCAGGGACTTCAGCTCGCGGCCCGCCGCGTTGCGGCAGACCACCTTGCCCTCCCCGTCGAGCGCGACGCGGTACCCTCCCGCGCCTGTTTCCACCCATGCCACGGACGTCTCCTCCCACCTGCCGGTCAGCGATGCGAGGAACGTAGCGAGGCCCACTGACAAAGCGGCAGCCGGAGAGGCCGCTCCGCGGCTTCCTGGGCGCAAACCCGTCGAACGAGTGAACGGGGCAGACGGCACGCCGCCTGCCCCGCCACCCGCCTCCCGTCGCGCGCCAGGTCATGCCTGACGCATCGTCAACGCACCGGCGCCGCACGGGGAACGATCACCGGCGCGCCGTCCCCGGGGGCGGCGAGCACGTCGCTGTCGATGTCGTACAGCGCGCGCACGAGCGGTGCGTCGACCACCTCGCGGGGCGGGCCGCAGGCCACCACCGAGCCGTCGCGCAGGGCGACGACCAGGTCGGCGTAGCGGGCCGCCGCCGCGAGGTCGTGGAGCACCATGACGACCGTCCGCCCGCCGGCGGCGACCTCGCGGACCAGTTCCAGCACCTCGACGGCGTGCCCGAGGTCGAGCGCGCTGGTGGGTTCGTCGAGCAGCACGACGGGCGCGTCCTGGGCGAGCACCATGGCGAGCCAGCAGCGCTGCCGCTGGCCGCCGGAGAGGCGGTCCAGCCGGCGGTCGGCGAGTTCCTCGACGCCGGTGGCGCGCAGCGCCCCGGCGGTGAGCCGCTCGTCGTCGGCCGACCACTGGCGGAAGAGCCCCTGGTGCGGGTGGCGGCCATAGCGGACGAGTCCGGCGACGGTGACCGCCTCGGGGGCCTGCGGGCTCTGCGGGAGCAGCGCGACCCGGTGCGCGGCCTGGCGCGGCCGCAGCCGCCAGACGTCCTCGCCGCCGACCAGCACCCGCCCGCCGTCCGGCCGGTGCAGCCGGGCGACGGCCCGCAGCAGGGTGGACTTGCCGCAGCCGTTCGGGCCGACGACGGCCACCACCCGGCCGGCCGGGACGGTGAGGTCGACGCCGGCGAGCACCGGGCGGCCGGGGCCGTAGCCGGCGGTGAGGCCCTGGATCGTCAACTCCATCGAGGGTTCCTTCGGTTGGAGGGGGCTGCGGGCCGACCGGGCAAGGTGCCGGCCGACCGGGTACGGGCCCGAACGCGGGCACGGGCCCGAACAGGGCCCGAGCGCGGGTACGAGCCCGAACAGGGCCCGAACGCGGGCACGGGCCCGAACGCGGACCGGTCAGGAGGCGGCGAGCGCCTTGCCGATGTCGCCGATGACCACGTCGGCCGCGAGCGGCCCGCCGCGGGTGGACCAGACCGAACCGTCCACGGTGACGGCGTGCTTGTTCTTCACCGCGCCCAGCTCCTGGTAGGCGGGCTTGGACTGGACGTCCTTGAGCGCGGTCTTGCCGTCGTCGGTGAGGGTGGACAGGAACAGCCAGTCGCCGTCGATCTCGGCGAGCTTCTCCAGGCTGAGCGCCGGGCTGTGCGCGTTGCCGTCCTTGTCCTGCGCGGCCGGGCGGGTGAGGCCCATGTCGAGGGCGACGCCGCTGGCGAACTGCTTCTTCTCCATCCAGCTCGGCCCGGTCGGGTTCCAGCGGACGATGGAGACGGCCGCGCCCTTGTTCTTGCCGAGGTCGCCACCGGCCTTGGCCGCCTTGGCCTCGTAGTCGGCGATCACCTTGTTGGTCTGGTCGAGCTTGTTGACGGCGTTTCCGATGCCGCGGAAGGCGAGCTTCCAGTCGTCGGTGGGCGCCATGGTGACGAGGGTGGCGGGGGTGATCTCGCGCAGCTGCTTGAGCATCTGCTCGTCCTGCATGTCGCCGGCCAGGATGAGGTCGGGCTTGGCGGCGATGACCTTGTCCATCACGGGCTGCAGCAGGTTGCCGACCACCGGGACGCCCTGGACCTTGTCCTTGAGGTAGGCGGGCGGCTCGTTGAGCCCCTGGCCGTTGGTGATGCCGACGGGCTTGACGCCGAGGGCGAGCACCGCGTCGAGGTCCTCCTGGGTGAGGGTGACGATCCGCTGGGGCGCGGCGGGGATCTCGACGGCCTTGCCGGTCGCGTCCTTGACGGTGCGCTTGCCGCCGGCCGCGTCCGCCGCCGGGCTGCCGGCGGCGGAGGAGCCGCCCGCGGAGCCCGAGGATCCGGAGGAGGACCCGGAGGAGCCGCACCCGGCGAGCAGGAGGGCGGCCGCCCCGGTGACGGCCAGCGCCCGGGCCGCGCGGCGGCGGACGGGGTGGAGCGGGCTCTGGGCGAACGGCATGGGTGCCTCCGGGCAGCGGTGGTACGGGGGTTGGGCGGCGTCCGGGCGACCCGGCACGGTGACGGTGCCCACAGGACGATGCGCTCATTAGGTTAGCCTTACCTTATGACATTGTCGCAAGTGGGCGCCCCCGGGGAGTCCCGCACCGAGCCGGACGCCCCGCCGCCGCCGACGCCACCGCGCGGGGACGGCCGCCGCGCCGCCTGGCCGATCGCCCTCGGCGCGGTCGCGGTCCTGCTCGCCCTCGCCGCGCTCTCGCTGTCCGTCGGCGCCGGGGAGGTCGGCCCCGGGCGGGTGCTGGACTACCTGCTGGACCGCCACGGGGCCCGCGCGGACGGCCGGCTCGCCCTCGTCGTCGGCGACCTGCGCCTGCCCCGCACGGCCACCGCCCTGCTGGTCGGCGCCGCGCTCGGGGTCGCCGGGGCGCAGTTGCAGTCCGTCACCCGCAACCCGCTCGCCGAGACCGGACTGCTCGGCGTCAACGCCGGCGCCTCGCTGGGGGTCGTGCTCGGCATCGCCGTGCTCGGCATCCAGACCTCGTACGGGTACCTGGCCTTCGCCTTCGGCGGCGCCGTGCTCGCCAGCACGCTGGTGCTGCTCATCGCGGGTGCCCGGGGCGGGTCCCCGATGCGACTGGTGCTCGGCGGCTCGGCGGTCGGCGCCACCTTCGGCGGGCTCACCGGCGTGCTGATCGTCAACTCGCCCGAGGCGTACGACCGGTACCGGGTGTGGGTGCTGGGCTCGCTGGCCGGGGTGGAGGGCTGGACGACGCTGCGCCAGCTCGCCCCGGTGCTCGGCGTGGGCTTCCTGCTCGCCCTGCTCGCCACCCGGCCGCTCACCGCGCTCGCGCTCGGCGACGACCTCGCCCGCGGTCTCGGCCACCGGCCCGGCGCCACCCGGGCCGCGGTCGCCTTCGCCGTCACCCTGCTGACCGCCTCGGCCGTCGCGCTGGCCGGCCCGATCTCCTTCCTCGGTCTGCTCGCCGGGTTCCTGGCGCGGGCCGTCGCCGGCCCCAGGGTCGGGCAACTCACCGTGCTCGCCGGCCTGTTCGGTGCCGCCGTGCTCACCGGGGCCGATGTGCTGGCCCGGCTGGTGGCCCGCCCGTTCGAGGCGCCGGTGTCGGTGATCGTCTCCCTGGTCGGCGCCCCCACGCTGATCGCGATCGTCCGCTCCCGCCGGACCGCCGCGCTCGGCATGGCCGACCCGGCCGAGCCCGCCCCCGTCCGGCGGTCCGAGCCGCCCGCGCCGAAACCCGACCTGGTGCTGCGGCGCGGCGCCTGGTCGCTGCTGCTCCCCCGCCGGGCGCTGCTCGCCTCGCTCGCCCTGGCCGCGGCGCTGCTCGCCGTCGTCGTCGTGTCCGCCCACGCCGGGCAGAGCGAACTCGGCCTCGGCCGCACCCTCCAGGCCGTGTTCGGCTACGGCGACCGGCTGGACGTGCTGCTGGTGCAGAAGTTCCGGCTCGGCCGGATCGTCGCCGGGCTCGCCGCCGGCGCCGCCCTCGGCCTGGCCGGCTGCCTCACCCAGACCCTCGCCCGCAACCGCCTCGCCACCCCCGAACTGCTCGGCGTCAACGACGGTGCCACCGCCGCCGTCCTGATCTCCGCCACCGTCTCCGGCACCTTCGGCGCCTGGTGGGCCGGCCCGCTCGGCGCGCTGGCCGCCGTCCTGGTCGTCACCCTGGTCTCCGGCGGGCTCGGCGCGCAGGGCTACCGGGTGCTGGTCGTCGGCCTCGCGATGTCCGCGCTCGCCTCGGCCGTCATCCAGGTCGCGCTCGCCCGCCGCTCGCTCAACTCGGCCGGCTCGCTGTACGTCTGGACCTCCGGCAGTCTCAACGGGCGGGACTACGCCGTCGCCACCCCGGTCCTGATCGGGCTGGCCGTACTCGTGCCGCTCGCGCTGGCGGTGGCCCGGCGGCTTGCGGTGCTGCGCTTCGACGACAGCGTGGCCGCCTCGCTGGGCGTCGACCCGGGCCGGGTCCGGCTCGGCTGCCTGCTGCTGGCCGTCGCGCTGGCCGGGCTGGCCGTCGGCGTGTGCGGGCCGGTCGGCTTCGTCGCGCTGGCCGCGCCCGTGATCGCCGGGCGGCTGGCCGGGCCGGCGCGCGTGCCGGTCCTCGGCTCGGCACTGACCGGCGCCGTCCTCGTCGTGCTCGCCGACACCGTGGGGCGGGTGCTGATCGACGGGGTGGAGATCCCGGTCGGCATCGTCACCACCGTCCTCGGTGGCCCCTTCCTGCTCTGGGTGCTGCTCGGCCGCAAGGGCACCCCCGCTTAACCTTCCCGAGGAGTACCGCAGATGGAAACCCTTCCCCTCGTCGAGCCCGATCCGGCCGACCCCGCCTACCGCCTGGTCACCTTCGTGCACGAGGACGCGTCGTGCGACGGCGTGCTCGCCCTCCTGCACACCGTCACCGACAAGGACCGGCACGCCGGCGACCTCGCCCCGCACCTGATGACCCGCCGCGACGACGGCCGCTGGTCGATCACCTACCGGCTGCGCGCCGACCACCGGGCGTCCTACCAGCTGTACCCGTTCCGGGGGGACGCCCCCGGCACCGCCCGGGCGGACTGGCTGCGCGTCCTCGACCACGCCCGCCCCGACCCGCACGACGCCGCCCCCCGGCTGCCCGCCCGCGACGGGCGCCACCCGTCGTCCGTGCTCAGCCTGCCCGACGCCCCCGCCCAGCCGTACGTCCGGCGGCGCGACGGCGTGCCGCGCGGGCGGACGGTGGCCCACGAGGTGGCCGGGCGGCGGGTGGACGTCCACCTCCCCGCCGGGGGCGGGCCTTCCGCCGGTGGCGGGCCGTTCGCGGTGGCCGTGCTGCTGGACGGCGAGATGTGGGGCGAGGTGCTGTCGGTCGGCGACACCCTCGACAACCTGGCGGCGGACGGCGCCATCCCGCCCACCGTCGCCCTGCTCGTCCACACCATGGGCCCCTGCCGACCCGACGACCTCAGCTGCAACCCGGCCTTCGTCGACCTCCTCGCCGACCGCCTCCTCCCCTGGGCGGCGGCGGAGTTCGGCACCACCACCGACCCGGCCGCCACCGTGATCGCCGGCCAGAGCGCGGGCGGCCTCACCGCCGCCTTCGCCGCGTTCCGGCGCCCCGACCGCTTCGGCGGCGCGCTCTGTCAGTCCGGTTCCTTCTGGTGGCCGGACGAGACCGAGTTCGACGAGGGCAGTGAGTGGCTGACCCGCCAATTCGCCCGCGAGCAAAGGCGGGAGGCCCGGTTCTACGTCGAGGTCGGCCTCCAGGAGTGGATGCTGCTCCCGCAGAACCGTCACCTGCGCGACGTCCTCACCGCCCGCGGCTACGACCTCGCGTACCGCGAGTTCAACGGCGGCCACGACTACGCCTGTTGGCGCGGCGGGCTGGCGGACGGGCTGGCGCACCTGCTGGGGCGTGCCTGAGAACTCCCGGTGGACCATCCGGACCGACGGCGGCCGAGGCGTCCCGCCACCCGGGCGTGCTAGCGTCCCGGTGGCGGCGCGCCGGTGACCGCCCCGGACGAGATGTGCGCCGTACCCGGCCCGCCAAGACGACGCACCGAGGGAGACGTCATGGCCGCCGGTGCCCCGATCGCCCGTCCGCTCGACGTGCGGTGGATCCACGGGTCCCCGTCCGCGAAGCACAACACGGACCCGGACATCCAGGTCCACGCGTACGACGAGCACACCGTCATCCTGCGGCAGAACAAGGCGGTCGACTACGAGGCGCCGTTCCTGTTCCTGCTGTTCGGGGGCGAGCGGGCGGTCCTGATCGACACCGGGGCCACCGCCTCCGCCGCGTACTTCCCCCTGCGCACCGTGGTCGACGGACTCATCGACCAGTGGCTCGCCGACCACCCCCGCGACGGCTACGGACTGCTCGTCCTGCACACCCACCCGCACGGCGACCACGTCGCGGGCGACGGGCAGTTCGCCGACCGGCCCGCGACGACCCTGGTCGGCGCCGACCCGGCCACGGCCTGGCCGTACTTCGGCTTCGACCAGGACCCGGACGCCGTCGCGCGGGTGGACCTGGGCGGCGGCCGGGTGCTCGAATGCCTGGCCACCCCGGGCCACCACCCGGCGGCCGTCACCTACTACGACCCGTGGACGGGCCTGCTGCTCACCGGCGACACCGTCTACCCGGGCCGCCTCTACATCGACGACTGGCCTGCCTTCACCCGCACCGTCGACCGGCTGATCGACTTCGCCGAACGCCGCCCGGTGACGCACCTGCTCGGCTGCCACATCGAGATGACCCGCACCCCCGGCGTCGACTACCCCATCCGCACGACCCACCAACCCGACGAGCCGCCCCTGCAGCTGACCGTCGGACACCTCCGGGCCATCCGCACCGCACTCGCCGACCTCGGCGACCGACCGCGCCGGCACGCCCTGCCCGACCTGATCCTCTGGCCGAGCGCCTGAGCCCGGAAGGCCGCGTCCAACGAACTGACGCCGCACCCCGCGATCGCGGGGTGCGGCGTGGCTGTTCAGTCGGCGAGGGGTGGTGCCGGCGCCTCCCGGGGGAGGCGGGTGGTGAGGAGGGTGCCGGCGGCGACCAGGGCGGCGGTGAGCAGAAGGGCGAGGCGGTAGGGGCCGAGTGAGCCGCCGTCGGTGTCCAGGGCGCCGATGAGGGCGGCGGTGGCGGCGATGCCGAGGGCGCCGCCGAGGGTGCGGACGATGGTGAACAGGCCCATGGCGCGGCCCATCGCGGGCCCGGGGACGTCGGCGAAGCCGGCGATCTGGACGGTGAGCACGGCGGTGCCCAGGACGAGCCCGACCGCGAACATCAACGCCCGTACGGCCCAGGGGTTCTCGGCGAAGCCGAGGGCGGCCAGGACGAGGGCGGCGAGCAGCAGCGCGGGCAGCGCGAGGCGGCGGGGACCGAACCGGGGCAGCAGGCGGTCGACCACCTGGGAGGCGGCCATCAGGCCGATCGCCTCGGGGAAGACGCTCAGCCCGGCGTCGAGGGCCGAGGCCCCGAGGGCGGCCTGGTAGAGCAGCGGGAGGACGAACAGGGCGCCCATCAGGCCGGCCGAGGTGAGCAGGGCCAGCCAGGTGGCGGTGCCGAAGGTGCGGTCGGCGAGCTGCCGAAGATCCACCAGTGGTTCGGCGGAGCGGAGTTGGTGGCGCACGGCGATGACGAGCAGGAGGAGACCGGCCACGCCGCTGAGCGCCACTCCCGGCGAGGACCAGCCGTGCGCCGGGCCGAAGCCGAGCGCGTAGGTGAGCAGTCCGAGGCCGGGGGTGGCGAGCAGGAAGCCGGTGGTGTCGAAGCGGCCGGCCGGGGGCTCGTCCGCCGCGCGCAGGCCGATGAGCCCGGTCACGACGGCCGCGACCCCGACCGGCACGTTGACCAGGAACAGCCAGTGCCAGGAGAGGTGTTCGGTCAGGAGGCCGCCGAGCGGCGGGCCGAGGGCGGGCATCAGGGCGGTCGGGACGATCAGGATCCGGCCCAGGCCGGCCCGCTCGTGCGGGGCGAAGGCCCGGAACAGCAGGGTCATCCCGACCGGGGTGAGCAGCCCGCCGGCCACGCCCTGGACGGCCCGCGCGGCGGCGAGCGAGCCGAGGCCGGGGGCGGCGGCGCACAGGGCGGAGGCGAGGGTGAACGCGGCCAGGGAGCCGAGGAAGACCCGTTTCACGCCGAACCGGTCGCCGAGCCAGCCCGCCACCGGCAGGCCGACGGCGAGGCCGACCAGGAAGGCCGTCTCGACGGCGTTGGCGGCCGAGACGGGCCGCCCGAAGTCCTCGGCGATGGTGAACAGCGCGGGGTTGACGATGGTCGAGTCCAGGCCGTTCATGCACATCGCGGCGGTGTAGACCACGACCACCGCGGCGCGCCCCGCGAGCAGGGGGCGCGCCGGGGCGGCCTCGACGGCCGGAGGGGTCACAGGTCGGTCCAGTGGGCGGTGATCCACTGCACGGCGTCGGCGCGCTCGCACGGGCCGTGGGAGACGTTCCAGCCGGCCGGGACGGCGGCGAAGGCCGGCCAGAGCGAGTGCTGGCCCTGGTCGTTGACGAGGGCGAGGAACTCGCCGTCGCCGTCGAAGGGGTTGGCGGGGGCGTCACTCATCGGAGGACTTCTCCAGGTGGTCGGTGATCACGCGGGCGATGTGCGCGATCGGGGCGGGCAGGGTCATGTCCTTGTGCGAGCAGGCGACGTCGGTGTTGTCGATGCGGCCGGACACGTACGGGGTCCAGAGTTCGGGCACCAGGGTCTCGTCGATGGTGTCGACGGTGGCGCGGAAGAACAGCACGTCGCCGTCGAAGGGGCGGTGGTCGTGGCCCCGGACGAGGTGGTTGGTGTTGAGGTAGATCCGGTTGAGGGCGGCCACGGTGGCGTCGTCGAGTCCGGCGAGCGGGCTGCCCTCGCGGCGCAGCAGCTCGGTGACGGCGGCGAGTTCGAGCGGCCGCCCGGCGAGGTCCTCGGGGCCGTAGCCGCCCATGGTGAGCAGCGCCTCCAGCGCCTCGGCCTGGTCGGGGACGGGCAGGTCGCGGAAGCCCTCGGCGGGGTAGGCGTCCAGGATCGCGAGCAACTCGACGGCGTGGCCGAGGTCCTGGAGCCGGACGGCGACGGCGTGCGCGATGATCCCGCCGGTGGACCAGCCGAGCAGCCGGTACGGGCCCTCGGGCTGGACCTCGCGCAGCCGGTCGACGTAGTGCGCGGCCAGCTCGTCCAGGGTCTGCGGCAGGGGCCGGGCCGCCGTGGCCGCGCCGACGCCCTGGGCCTGGAGGCCGTAGATCGGCAGGTCGGCGGGCAGGTGGCGGATCAGGCCGGTGTAGCACCAGCTGAGGCCGCCGGCGGGGTGGACGGCGAACAGCGGGGTACGGCGTCCGGGCGCGGCGGGCCGCAGCGGGAGCAGGACGTCCAGCGCGTCGGCGCTCTGCGAGCCGGCCGCCAGGGCCGTGTCGAGGGCGGCGACGGTGGGCGACTGGAACAGGGTGCCGATGCCGACGTCCAGGCCGAGCAGTTCGCGGATCCGCCCGGCGAGGCGGACGACCAGCAGCGAGTGGCCGCCAAGGGCGAAGAAGTCGTCGTCGACGCCGACCGCCGCGACGCCCAGCACCTCGGCGAAGAGTTCGCACAGCTGCTGTTCGCGCGGGGTGCGCGGCGGGCGTCCGGCGCCGGTGGCGGGCGCGTCGGGGGCCGGCAGGGCGCGGCGGTCGAGCTTGCCGTTGGCGGTGAGCGGCAGCCGGTCGAGCAGGACGACGGCGGAGGGCACCATGTGGGCGGGCAGTCCGGCGGCGGCGTGGGCGCGCAGGTCCTCGGGGGTGGGGGCGGCGACGGCGCTCGGGTCCTCGGGGCTCGCCGTGGTGACCGCGTAGCCGACCAGTCGCTTGTCGCCCGGGGCGTCCTCGCGGACGACCACGGCGGCGTCGGCGACGCCCGGGTGGGCGGCCAGCACGGCCTCGATCTCGCCGAGTTCGATCCGGAAGCCGCGCAGCTTCACCTGCTGGTCGGCGCGGCCGAAGTACTCCAGGACGCCGTCGGCGCGGCGGCGGGCGAGGTCGCCGGAGCGGTACATCCGGGTGCCGCGTTCGCCGAACAGTTCGGCGTACGGGTCGGCGACGAAGCGTCCGGCGGTGAGGTCGGGGCGGCCGAGGTAGCCGCGGGCCAGGCCGGCCCCGGCGACGTACATCTCGCCGGTGACGCCGGGCGGGACGGGCTGGAGGTGCTGGTCCAGGACGTAGACCCGCAGGTCGGGGATGTTGACGCCGATGGTGCTGCTGCTTCCGGCGGCGGCGGTGGCCCGGTCGAGGGCGATGTAGGAGACGTGCACGGTGGTCTCGGTGATGCCGTACATGTTGACCAGGGTGGGCGCGTCCTCCGGGTGGCGGGCGTACCAGTCGTCGAGCCGGGCCAGTTCGAGCGCCTCGCCGCCGAACACCACGTAGCGCAGGGCGAGTTCGGATCCGGGGCGGTCCCGGTCGGCGGCGCTGAGCTGGTAGAAGGCGGACGGGGTCTGGTTGAGCACGGTGACGCGTTCGCGGGCGAGCAGGTCGAGGAAGGCCGCCGGGTCGCGACTGACCAGGTGCGGGACGACGACCAGGCGGCCTCCGTGCAGCAGGGCCCCCCACAGCTCCCAGACGGAGAAGTCGAAGGCGTAGGAGTGGAAGAGGGTCCAGACGTCGTCGGCGCCGAAGCCGAACCAGCGGTCGGTGGAGCTGAACAGCCGGACCACGTTGTGGTGGGTGACGGGGACGCCCTTGGGGCGGCCGGTGGAGCCGGAGGTGTAGATGACGTAGGCGGTGTCCTCGGCGCGCAGCGGGCGGGTGCGCTCGTGCTGGGCCAGCGGGGCGGCCGGGTGGGTGGCCGACTCCGGTCCGTCGACGAGCAGTTGGGGCACCTGGTGGGCGGGCAGCCGGGGCGCGGTGGCGCGGTCGGTGAGCAGGGCGGCGGGGGCGGCGTCGGCCAGCATGTAGGCGAGGCGGTCGGCCGGGTAGTCGGGGTCGAGCGGCAGGTAGGCGGCGCCGGACTTGGCCACCGCGAGGAGGGCGACGACGAGTTCGAGCGAGCGCGGCAGGGCGAGGGCGACGATGGTGCCGGGGCCGATGCCGTTGGCGGCCAGCAGCCGGGCCAAGCGGTCGGCGCGGGTGGCGAGTTCGGTGTAGTCGAGCTGCTCGTCACCGCAACTGACGGCGACGGCCCGCGGGTTGGCGGCTGCGGCGGCCTCGAACAGCCCGGCCAGGGTGGCGTCCGGGGCCGACGTGTGCGGAGCCGAGGTGTGCAGCGCCGAGGTGTGCAGCGCCGACGTGTACGGGGTGCCGTTCCACTCGACGAGGGCGCGCAGCCGCTCCTCCTCGCCGATCAGCGGGAGCCGGCCGATCGCGGTGTCGGGGGCGGTGGCGGCGGCGGCGAGCAGCCGGGCGAGGCGGGTGGCGAGCCCTTCGACGGTGGCGGCGTCGAAGAGGTCGGTGCGGTACTCCAGGAAGCCGCCGATGCCGCCGTCGGGGAGCTCGCCCGCGTTGAGGGTGAGGTCGAACTTGGCGGTGCCGCTGGGGACGGCGGCGATCCGGGCGGTGAGGCCGCCGCCCAGCGGGTGGAGCTCGTCGGGGCGGCTCTGCCAGGCAAGCATCACCTGGAACAGCGGGTGGCGGGCGAGGGAGCGCGGCGGGTTGAGCTCCTCGACCAGGCGGTCGAAGGGCAGGTCGGCGTGCTCGTGGGCGGCGAGGACGGTGCCTCTGACCTTGCCGAGCAGCTCGCGGAAGGTCGGGTCGCCCGAGGTGTCGGTGCGCAGGACCACGGAGTTGACGAAGTAGCCGACCAGGTCGGCGGTTTCGGGGTCGTCGCGGCCGGCGACCGGGGTGCCGACGGGAATGTCGGTGCCGCAGCCGTGCCGGGTGAGCAGGGCGGCGAGTCCGGCCTGGACGGCCATGAAGACGGTGCCGCCGGCCGCCCGGGCGAGCGCGGCGAGGGCGGCGTGGGCCTCGGCGTCGAGGGTGAAGGGCACGGTGGCGCCGTGGTGGCCGGCGACGACGGGGCGCGGTCGGTCGGTGGGCAGTTCCAGCTGGTCGGGCAGGCCGGCCAGGGCGGTGCGCCAGTACTCCGACTGCCGCGCGGCGAGCGGGCTGGGCGCCTCGGCGGTGCCGAGCAGCTGCCGCTGCCAGGCCGCGTGGTCGGCGAACTGCACGGCGGGCAACGGGAGTTCCGGTGCGCGGCCGGCCAACCGGGCGGTGTAGGCGGCGGACAGGTCGCGGACCAGCGGGGTGGTGGAGGCGCCGTCGCTCGCGATGTGGTGGAGCAGCAGGAGCAGGGTGTGTTCGGCCGGGCCGTGGGTGAACAGGGTGGTGCGCAGCGGCGGCCGGCCGGTGAGGTCGAAGGCGTGCCGCACGGCTTCGGCGAGCTCGGTGCCGTCGTGCAGTTCGACGGGCTCGGCGGGCAGCACCCGCTGGTACGGCGTGCCGTCCGGCTCCTCGCCGTAGACCGTGCGCAGCACCTCGTGCCGGGCGGCGAGGTCGCCGAGGGCGAGGGTGAGGGCGGTCCGGTCGAGCGGGCCGGTGAGGGTGAGGGCGAGCGGGATGTTGTAGGTGGGGCTGGGGCCCTGGAGCCGGTGCAGGAACCACAGGCCGCGCTGGGCGGGCGACAGCGGCATCCGGTCGGTGCGCGGCACGGGCACCAGCGCGGGGCGGGCCTCGGGCTCGCCGCCGGGGTGCGCGTCGAGCAGGGCGGCGAGCGCGGCCGGGGTCGGGTGGCGGAAGACGTCGGCGAACCCGACGGCGGCGGCGAAGGTCTCGCGCAGCCGGGCCGCGAGGCGGCCGGCCAGCAGCGAGTGGCCGCCGAGGTCGAAGAAGGAGGTGTCCCGCCCGGGTGCCTGCGGCAGGTCGAGGACGTCGGCGAACAGCCCGCAGACCAGTTCCTCCTGCGGCGTGGCCGGGGCCGTGCCGGGCTCGGCCGCGGCGGGCTCGGGCAGGGCGCGGTGGTCGAGCTTGTCGTGGGCGGTGCGCGGCAGTTCGTCGAGGACCAGGACGGCGGCCGGGACCATGTGTCCGGGCAGCCGGGCGGCGAGGGCGGCCCGCAGCGCGGCCGGGTCGAGGGCGACGCGGGGGGCGGGGGCGGGGGCGGGTTCGGCGGTGTCCTCCGGCATGGCCTCGGACTCGGAGACCGCCTCGGAAACCGCCTCGGAGGCTGCCTCGGGAGCCGCCTCGGAGAGCACCTCGGGCACGACGTAGCCGAGCAGCCGCTTGCCCTGCGGACCGGAGCGGGCGATCACCACGGCCTGCGCGACGCCCGGCAGTTGGGCGAGGACGGCGGCGATCTCGCCGGGCTCGATCCGGAAGCCGCGGATCTTCACCTGGTCGTCGGCGCGGCCGAGGAATTCCAGGGTGCCGTCCGGTCGGCGGCGGGCGAGGTCGCCGGTGCGGTACATCCGGTCGCCGGGCGGGCCGAACGGGTCGGCGAGGAAGCGTTCGGCGGTGAGGTCGGGGCGGCCGAGGTAGCCGCGGGCCAGGCACGCCCCGGCGACGTACAGTTCGCCGGCGACGCCGTCGGGCGCGGGGCGCAGCGAGCCGTCGAGGACGTAGGCGCGGGAGCCGCGCACCACCCGGCCGACCGGGGCGCCGTCCGGGCCGGGCGTCCAGGCGTAGGCGTCGACCGTGGTCTCGGTCGGGCCGTAGAGGTCGATCGGGTGCAGGCCGGGTGCGGCGGTGAGGCGCTGCCAGAGGGCGGGCGGGGTGGCCTCGCCGCCGACCGCGATGACCGCCGGGCGGTGCCACTCCTCGTCCAGGATGCCTTCGGAGAGCAGGACTTCGAGGTAGGAGGGGGTGACGTCGAGGTAGTCGACGCGTTCCCGGTGCAGGTGGCCGGCCAGGGCGGCCGGGTCGCGGTAGGTGGCGTCGTCGAGCAGGTGCAGCTCGTGGCCGTGGACCATCCACAGCACCGGGTCCCAGGAGGCGTCGAAGGCGAACGAGGCGCTGTGCGCGACACGCAGGCGCTCGCGGCCGGTGCGGCGCACGGCCGGGGCGATGTGGTCCTCGCCGTGGCCCGCGTACAGGTTGGCCAGCGAGGCGTGGGTGACGACGACGCCCTTGGGGCGGCCGGTGGAACCGGAGGTGTGCAGCACGTAGGCGGCGTGGTGGGGCCGGGGGGCCGGGGGTGCGGTGGCGGGCTCGGCGTCCGCGTCCCCGGGCAGCACGGCGGGCAGGCCGGCCGGCAGGTCCAGTTGGGCGAGGGCCTCGGCGGTGCCGACCGCGCAGACCGGGCGGGCGTCGTCCAGGACGGCGGCCAGGCGCTGCCGGGGGTGCGCGAGGTCGAGGGAGACGCAGGCGCCGCCGGCCTTGAGCACGCCGAGCATCGCGACCAGGGTGTCCACGCCGCGCGGCAGGGCGAGCGCGACCGGCGCACCGGCGCGCACGCCGAGGGCGTTCAGGCGGTGGCCGAGGCGGTTGGCGGCGGCGTCCAACTCGGCGAAGGTGAGGGCGACTTTGCCGCTGCGGACGGCGACGGCGGCCGGGGTGCGGGCGGCCTGTGCGGCGAACAGCTCGGGCAGCGTCCGGCCGAGCGGCGGCTCCGTGCGGCCGGCGGTGGCGCGGCGCAGGCCGTCCGGGTCGAGCAGGTCGATCCGGGCGATGGGCGTCTGCGGGGCGGTGAGCAGCAGGTCGGCGAGGGCGTCGAGGTAGCGCAGCAGCCCGTCGCGGTGGGCGGCGAGTGAGGCGGTGTCGTGGCGGGCGGGGTCGGCGTCCAGGACGAGGCGCAGCGCGCCGCCGGGGGCGGGCGAGACGCCGACGGCGAGGTCGTCGACGGGCCCGGCGGCGAGGTTGCGGACGACGCCGGGCAGGCCGGCCAGGTCGAGATCGCCCTCGAAGGCCTTGATGTTGACCATCGGGCCGAACAGGGCGCGCCGCTCGCCGGTCAGCCCGAGGTCGCGGCGCAGGTCCTCCAGGGGGTAGCGCTGGTGGCGGCGGACGGCGCGCAGTTCGCGGACCACCCGGCGCAGCAGCGCCTCGGCGCTGTCGGCGGGACGGACGGCCAGGCGCAGCGGGAGGACGTTGGCGGCGGCGACGGGGGTGCGCAGGGCGGCCGGTCCGCGGCGGTTGGCGAGCGGCAGGCCGAGCACGACGTCCTCGGTGCCGGCCAGGCGGTGCAGGTAGCCGGCGGTGGCGGCGAGGAGCAGTTCGGCCCAGGTGGCGCGGGCGGTGGCGGCGGCGCGCTCCAGCCGGTCGCGGGTGCCGGCGGGCAGCTCGGCGGTGAGGCGCAGGGGGGCCTGGGCCGGGGTTGCGGACAGTGCGGGCGCCGGGCTGCCCGGCAGGGTCGCCGGGGTGTCGGCTCCGGCCAGGCGGTCGGCCCAGTAGGCGCGGTCGGCCGGGTACTCCTCGCCGTCCCGGTAGGCGGCCTCCTCGGCGGCGACCTCGGCGAGGGTGGCGAACGGGCGTGCGGCGGGCTCGGTGCCGGTGGCGTGCGCGGTGTACAGCTCGGCGAGGCGCTCGCCGAGGAGGTTCAACGCGTAGGCGTCGACGGCGAGATGGTGGATCCGCCGGTACCACTGGTACCGGTCTTCGGCGAGGCGGATCAGCGCGTGGGTGAACAGCGGGCCCTCGGCGAGGTCGGCCGGGCGGGCGAGGTCGGCGCGCATCCAGGCCTCGGCCTCGGCGGCCGGGTCGTGCGCGGCGCGCAGGTCGAGGTGGTGCAGCGGCCAGCGGCGGCCGGGGCGCGGCTGCTGGCGGGGCGTGCCGTCCGGGCCGGTGACGACGACGGCGCTCAGTGCCTCGGCCTCGTCGACCGCCTGCCGCAGCGCGTCCTCGAACCGGGCCTCGTCGAGCGGGCCGGTGATCTCGACGGCGTCGCCGGTGTTGTAGACCGGGCTGTCGGGGTCGAGTGACTGCGCGTACCAGATGGCGGCCTGGGCGGCGAGCAGCGGGACATCGACGGCCTGGGTTTCGACGGCAGGCATGGTTCGGGGTGCTCCTCGGGGTCCGGCGAACGAAACGCCTAGTTAGGTTAGCCTAATCTAACTTCATATGATCTGGTCAACGGCCCCCCAGCGCGGGGGCCCTGACATCACGGAGGCGCCGCCCATGCCCCTGACCGCGACCAAACAGGCCGTCCGCGAACGCGTCCACGCGCACCGCGCGGAACTGCTCGCGCTCAGCCACCGCATCCACGCCCACCCCGAGACCGCGTTCGAGGAGCACCGCGCGGCCGCCTGGTGCGCCGAACTCCTGCGCGCCCACGGCTACGCCGTCACCGCGCCCGCGCACGGACTGGACACCGCGTTCACCGCGAGCCTCGGCAGCGGGCCGGTCACCGTCGCACTCGTCTGCGAGTACGACGCGCTGCCCGGCCTCGGGCACGCCTGCGGGCACAACCTGATCGCCGCCGCCGGCCTCGGCGCGGCACTCGGCCTCGCCCCGTACGCCGACCAACTCGGGCTCACCGTACGGGTGATCGGCGCGCCGGCCGAAGAACGCGGAGCCGGAAAGGCACTCCTGCTGGAGGCGGGCGCCTTCGACGGCGTGGACGCGGCGATGATGGTGCACCCCTGCCCGGTCGAGGTCGCCGACTTCCGCTCCTTCGCGCTCGGCACCCTCTCCGTCCGCTACACCGGCCGCGCCGCCCACCCGAGCCTCAACCCGCACCAGGGCCGCAACGCCGCCGACGCCCTCACCGTCGCCCAGGTCGCCCTCGGGCTGCTGCGCCAGCACCTGCCGCCGCAGTGGCGGGTGCACGGCATCACCACCGCCGCCGGCACCGCGCCCAACCTGATCCCCGACAGCGCGAGCGCGGAGTACGAGATCCGCGCCTCGGCGGCCGAGGACCTCGCGCAGTTGCGGGCCCGGGTCGAGGACTGCTTCCGGGCCGGGGCGCTCGCCACCGGTTGCGAGGTGACGCTCGACCGGCCCGAACCGGACTACCTGGACATGCGCTCCGACCCCGCCCTGCTCGCCCTCTGGCGGGCCAACGCGGCGGCGCTCGGCCGGCCGGAGCCGGTCGAGAGCGGGCCGTTCGCGTGCACCGACATGGGGAACGTCTCCCACGCCGTGCCCGCCATCCACCCGGTGCTGGACATCACCGGTGGTGCCTGCGCCCCGCACGAGGCCGCGTTCGCCGAGGCCGCGGTGGGGGCGGAGGCCGACCGGGCGGTGCTCGACGGCGCGGTCGCCATGGCCTGGACGGCGGCCGACCTGGCGGCACACGCCTGACAGCCGACGCATGCCGACCGACGGCCGCCGATCGACGACTGACGACTGACGACTGACAGATGACAACTTTCAGATAACAGATTTCATCATCTGTTATCTGAAAGTTGTTCACCGAACGTTGTCATCTGTTCGCCGCCCTCGCCCCGCCCCCGTCAGTCGCCCAGCAGCGCCGCCGACGACGCCCGCACCGCTGTGACGCCCAGCTCCCTCACCAGCTCCCCGACCTCGCCCGACCGCTGCGGGTCGGCCAGCACCACGGCGGCGCCGGTCCGCAGCGGCCAGAGGAACTCCCAGAGCGGCAGGCCCAGTTGCAGCACCCGGTCACCCGGGCCGAGCGGGTGGGCCGCCTGGAGCTCGCGCACCCGGCGGTCGGCCTCGGCGTGGGTGAGCCCGACGGCGTCCGGTCGCCCGCCCGGGCCGTACCCGACGCAGAGCAGGTGCTGCGGCGTGAGCGCCCGGGGCGGGTCGGTGGCCAGCTCGCCGTCCACGTCCAGCCCGGCCAGCGCCTCCGGCACCCCCTCCCCCAGCACGCAGACCGGCGCGGTCTCCGCGAGCAGCCGCTCCCGGCGCCCGGGTGCGTCCGCCGGGTCCAGCGGCAGGTACGCCGCGCCGGACTTGGCCACCGCGAGCAGCGCGGTCAGCAGCTGCGCCGGGTGGCGGGCCGGCGCCAGGCCGACCACCGCCCCCGGCCGGGCGCCGCGCGCGGCCAGGGCGCGCGCCAGCCGGTTGGCCGCGGCGTTCAGGTCCCGGTACGTGACGGCCGCGCCGCCCGCGAGCAGCACGGCGGGGGCGTCCGGGGTCCGGGCGGCCTGCGCCTCGACCGGCCCCACGACGGTGGTCGGCGGGTACTTCGCCGCCCGGTCCGTGCGCGGGGGCGCCTGCGGCCCGGCGGCCTCCAGCAGCACCGTCTCCATCAGGCCGCGCCGAGCAGTGCGGCCCAGGCCTCGACGGCCGGGCGCTCGGCCAGTTGCACGAACGCCACCTCGGCGCCCTCGGCCCGCCAGCGCTCGGCGAGCGCCATCAGCCGGACCGAGTCCAGGCCCCAGTCGGCCAGGTTCTCGTCCAGCGGGACGTCCGCCGGGTCCTCGCCGAGCAGGTCGGCGACCTCGGCCCGGATCCGCTCCACGGTGAAGGCCATGCCCGTCACTTCCCTTCCAGCATCGCCAGGACGGCGTCGGTGGTGGTGACCTGCCCGCAGCGGCCGGCCACCCAGGACAGCGCCGCGCGGTGCTCGTCCGGGCCGAAGTCGGCGACCGCGTCGGCCACCACGAAGGCCGGCAGGTCGCGCATCCAGGCGTCGCAGGCGGTGGCCTGTACCCCGATGTGCGCGTACACGCCGGTGATCACCAGCTGGTCCCGGCCCTGTTCGCGCAGCAGCCGGTCCAGATCGGTGCGCACGAAGGCGCTGTACTTCCACTTGGTGAGCAGCGTGTCGCCCGGTGCGGGGGCGACGGCGTCGGCGATCGCCGTCGCACGAGGGTCGTCCGGGATGCCCGGGCCCCAGAAGTCCTGCTGGAGGCCACGTTCGGCCGGGCTCTGCCCGCCGGGCTGGGCCGAGTAGAGCACCGGTATGCCGTGGGCACGCGCCGCCCCGGCCAACCGGCCGACGTTCCCGAGGAGTTCGGGCACCGGCGCGGCGGCGGCGTCGAAGGCGTCCAGGAAGTGGTTCTGCAGGTCGTGCACCAGCAGCACGGCGCGGTCCGGGTCGACCGTCCACTCGACCCGGTTGGCGGGCAGTTCGGTGGCGGCGGGCAGGGGATAGGAGGGAATGCGGGGCAGGCCCACGGTGGTCTTTCCTTCAGTGAGTAGGGAGTGCGGCCGCGATGGCGGCGCGCAGGTCCTTCTTGCTGACCTTGCCGATCCCGGTGGCGGGGAAGGCGTCGACGAACTCGACCCGGTCCGGCACCTTGTACTCGGCCAGTCCGCGCTGCCGTACGAAGCGCTTCAACTCGATGCTCTTCGGCGGCTGTTCGCGATGCTCGGTACGCAGGACGACGTAGGCGCAGGTGCGTTCGCCGAGGTAGGGGTCGGGCATCGACACCACCGCCGCGTCGTGCACGGCGGGGTGGGCGAGCAGGTGGTTCTCGATCTCCTCGGCGGCGACCTTCTCGCCGCCCCGGTTGATCTGGTCCTTGGCCCGGCCCTCGACCACCAGGTGGCCGGTCGGGGTGCGGCGGACGAGGTCGCCGGTGCGGTAGAAGCCCTCGGCCGTGAAGGAGTTGGCGTTGTGCTCGGGCGCGTTCCAGTAGCCGCGGATGGTGTACGGGCCGCGGGTGAGCAGGTGGCCGGTGGCGCCGTCGGGCAGGTCCTGGTCCTGGTCGTCGACCACCCGGACCTCGTCGTCGGGGGAGATCGGCCGGCCCTGGGTGGTGGTGATCAGCTCCTCCGGGTCGTCCAGGCGGGTGTAGTTGACCAGCCCCTCCGCCATCCCGAACACCTGCTGAAGCGTGCAGCCGAGCACCGGGCCCACCCTCCGGGCAGCCTCGGCGCTGAACTTGGCACCGCCGACCAGCAGCACCTCCAGGCTGTCCAGGTCCCCCGCGCCGGGGCCGCCCGCGTCGCGCTCGGCGGCGTCCAGCCAGAGCAGGGCCAGCGGCGGCACCAGCCCGGTGATGGTCACGCCCTCGCGCTCGATCAGCGGGAAGGCCGTCTCCGGGTTGGGCCGCGGGCACAGCACCACCCGGCCGCCCGCGTACAGCGTGCCGAGCGAACCGGGCGAGCTGAGCGGGAAGTTGTGGGCGGCGGGCAGCGCACACAGGTAGACGCTGTCCTCGTCGAGCGCGCACAGCTCGACCGAGCCGCGCAGCGAGTAGATGTAGTCGTCGTGGGTGCGCGGGATCAGCTTGGGCACGCCGGTGCTGCCGCCGGAGAGCTGGAGGAAGGCGACGCTCCCGGGCTCCGGCTCCTCGACCGGCCCGGGCCCGTCGCAGGGCACGTCCGCCAACCGGAGGTGCTCGCCCGGGTCGTCCCCGGCCACCAGGACCAGCCGCAGCGCCGGGCTCTCCGCCTTGACCCGGGAGGCCAGTTCGCGGTAGTCGAAGCCGTTGTCGACGGCCGCGACGACGTAGCCGGCCGCCCCGGTGAAGGAGCAGAAGTAGCCGATCTCGGTGGCGCGGTGGGCGGGCAGCGCGAAGACCGGCAGCGCGCCGATCCGGAACAGCGCGAAGACCACCTCGAAGAACTCGGCCACGTTGGGCAGTTGGACCACCACGCGGTCGCCGCGCCCGATCCCCCGGGCGAGCAGCCCGGCGGCCATCCGGTCGGCGCGGCGGTCGAGTTCGGCGTACGTCCAGCGCCGCCCCTCCCCCGCCGGGTCGACGATCGCGATCCGCTCGCCGTGCGCGGCGGCGCGCTCACGCAGCATTCGCCCGAAGGTCTCGCCGCGCCAGTACCCGGCGGCCCGGTAGCGCTCGGCGAACTCGGCGGGGTACGGGGTGAAGGCGGACTCCTGAACGGAGGTCCGGCCCACAACGGCGGACTGGTTCTGCGTCAGAAAGCTCTCCGTCGCCGTCACTGCGACACCCCCGCGGCGTCCAGGAAGGTGCGGAACTTGGCACTGGTCTCGGCGAGTTCGTCCTCGGGCCGGGACCGGTCGACGACGCCCGCACCCGCGTACACCCGCAGGGTCCGCTCGTCCGCCTCCGCGCAGCGGATGGTGACCACCCACTCGCCGTCGCCGTCCGCGTCACCCCAGCCGACCATGCCGGTGTACAGGCCCCGGTCGAAGGGCTCGACCTCGCCGATCACCCGCCG
The DNA here is from genome assembly GCF_040685395.1 of Kitasatospora sp. NPDC088779. Lineage (NCBI taxonomy): Bacteria > Bacillati > Actinomycetota > Actinomycetes > Kitasatosporales > Streptomycetaceae > Kitasatospora > Kitasatospora sp. NPDC088779. The sequence continues at coordinate 240,442 of NZ_JBFBHW010000002.1, forward strand.
GGCGACGGCCGTCGGCGCGCCGCAGACCGCCGGGGTCGGGTGCAGGGCGGTGGCCAACTCCAGGGCGGAGACCGCCGGATCGGCCAGTTCGCCGGTGATGGTGGTGGCCAGGTGCCACATCGCGGCGGTGCGCACCAGGGTCGGCCGCGCCGGCACGTCCAGGGTGCGGCAGTACGGCGCCAGCGCGGCGCGGATCGCGTCCACCACGACGGCGTGCTCGTGCAGGTCCTTGGGCGATTCCAGCAGCGCGGCGGCGCGCCGGACGTCCTCGCCGAGGTCGGCGCTGCGCGGCACCGAACCGGCCAGCGGGTTGGCCAGGACGGCCGTTCCGCGCCGGGAGAGCAGGAGTTCGGGGCTGGCCCCGATCAGCGTCCGCCCGCCGCCGGCGGGGACGGCGAAGGTGTAGCCGCCCGGGTCACGGCGGCCGAGCCGCTGGAGGATCGCGGGCAGGTCCAGCGGGCGGTCGGCGCTCAGCTCCAGCGTGCGGGCCAGCACGACCTTGCTCAACTCGCCGCCGCGCAACCGCTCGACGGCCGCCGCGACGCCCGCGCCGTACGCGGCCGGCTCGGGGATCGGACGCACCTGCCAGTCGACCACCTCGGCCGGCGGCGCGGGCAGCGCGATCAGCGGGTCGTCGCGCAGCGCCCCGGCTCTGCGGACTCTCTCGGGGACGGCGAGTTCGACCCGGCTGTCGTGGTCGAACGCCACTGCGCCGACCACCAGCGGCCGTTCGACCCCGGCACGACGGGCCTCGGCCAGCGTCGCGGCGACCCGGACGGGCAGCGGGCGCCCGTCCTGCGGGACCCGGGCGTGCACCCCGGCGGTGAGCAGGGTGCGGGTCGGCGAGGCGAAGAACGCCTCGTCGGCCGCGGCCCGGTACTGGCCGAGCAGGCCGCTGGCCGCGCCGATGACGGCGTGGTCGGGGGCCGGGGCGGAAGGGTCGGCGGACCCGGCGGGGGCCGGGGCAGCGGGGACGGGAGCGGCGTGCTCGACGACACCCCCGGCGGGGGCGTGGTGCACCGTGGTCACCGTGAAGTCTCCAGTCTGGGACGGTCTGGACGGTCTGGACGTCGGGGTGGAAGGTCGGGGAAGGAAGTCAGGGCATGGCCGACGCCCGGGGGTTGCCCGGGGCGCGGAGGGGAGCGGAGGGAAGCTGCGAGGAAGGCGTGGGGACGGCGAGGGCGCTCAGGCGCGCAGGGTCGCGCCGCCGTCGACGTAGAGGTCGTGCATGGTGATGTGCCGGGCCCGGTCGGAGGCCAGGAAGACCACCGCCTCGGCGATGTCGGCGGGTGCGGCGATCCGCCCGAGCGGGATGCCGACCCGCCAGGCGCCCAAGTCGCCGTCGATGACCCGCCGTTCGGCGGCCTCGGCGTCCTCGCCCCAGAGCGCGCGCTGCATCCCGGTGTCGGTCGAGCCGGGCGAGACGATGTTGCACCGCACGCCGGAGCGGGCGAGTTCCAGCCCGAGGCAGCGGGTGAACATGGTGGCCGCCGCCTTGGACGCCGCGTACGCGGCCATGCCGGCGCGCGGCACCCCGGCGGCGTTGGAGCCGACAGTGACCACGGCGCCGCGACCGCGGTCGGCCATCCGGCGGCCGACCGCGCGGCCGGTGTGGAAGACGCCGGTGGTGTTGACCGCGAAGGTCTCCGCCCAGTCCTGGTCGGTGAGTTCGACGACGGGTGCGGTGCGCAGGATCCCGGCGACGTTCACCAGCGCGGCGATCGGCCCGAGTTGGCGCTCGATCAGGTCGACCGTGTCGTCCACCGCCCGGCCGTCGGCGACGTCCAGGACGTACGGGTGCACGGCGGGCGACTCCGCCGCGAGGGCGGCGAGCGGGCCGGGGTTGCGGTCCACCGCGGCGACGACGGCACCCTCGGCGACGAGCGCCCGGGCCACGGCCGCACCGATGCCCTGCCCGGCCCCGGTGACCATCGCGACGGCACCGGCGAATTCGGACTTTTGCACGGACATCCCCTCCGACCAGCAATATTAGGTAAGCCTAACCTAACACATATGTTCGGCTGCGCCGATGCCCTGTGCAGTCGTCAACTCACCGCCACCCTCTCGACTCCGGTCCGATCTCCGCCATTTCCGGGCACACCGGTACGAGACGTTTCGTCTCGCCGAGAGCATGGATCGAACCCCCACGGCCGCGGTGCCGCGGCGACTGGAGGGCGGTGAACTGCCCGACGGCGACCGAGAGCTGAGGACGGCTACCGGTCGCTCACGAGAGGGCCACGGGCCCCCGGAGGCGACTCAGCCCGTCGCGCCCGTCGCCGGAGCCGACGGAGCCGGAGCCGACGGAGCCGCCGGGGCCGGGGCGAGGCCGGTGCAGCCCCGGAGGGCGTCGCGGCGCTTGCGGGCCGCCTCGGCGGTGGCGCCGGTGGCCGGGACGGGGACGCCCTTGTCGTCGATGGTCGCCGGGGCGAAGGCCTCGCCGGTGACCTTGCCGTCGCGGGTGAGGGTGAGGGTGGTGACGCCGGTCTCGTTGGAGAAGGCGTAGTTGGAGGTGCCGTACCAGAGGAAGTTGCCGAAGCCGTAGCCGATGTACGTGTTGCCGAGCATGCCCGAGCCGACCATGGTGTGGGCGTGGGTGCCGACCACGGCGGTGGCGCCGGCGGTGGCGAGCTTCTTGGCGATGGCGGTCTGCGGGCCGGTGGGGCAGGCCTTGCCCTCGTCGCCCCAGTGCAGGTAGACGAGGACGACGGGCGCCTGCTGCTTGGCCGCCTCGACCGCCTTGACCAGCGCGGGGACGTCCAGCGCGGAGGCGATTCCCGGCTTGTTGGCACCGGCCCGCCACTTCTGGTTGGTCAGGTCCTCGACCTGGCTGGCGGCGACGACGGCGACCTTCACACCGCGCACGGTGGTGACGTACGGGGCGTACGCCTCCTTGGCGTTGCGGCCGACGCCGACGACCGGGATCGGCGAGGAGTCCTTGGCGGCGAGGGTGTCGGTGAGGCCGTCGGCGCCGAAGTCGACGGCGTGGTTGTTGGCCATGGAGACGACGTCGACGCCGGAGTCCTTGAGCGCCGAGAGCGCCTTGGGCGAGGTGCGAAAGGTGTAGGTCTTCGGCTCGGGGGCGCCGCGCCCGGTGATCGCCGTCTCCAGGTTGAGGACGGACAGGTCGGCGTCGGCGAGCGTCCGGGAGAGCGGGCCGAGGGCCTGCTCCGGCGGCTGGACGGCGAGCCGGGCCTCGGTGCGGCCCTCGAAGTGGACGTCTCCGGCGAACGCGACGGTGATGCTGCCGTCGGGCCGGGGCGCGGCGTTCTTCCCGGCGGCGGTTCCGGACGGCGTCGCACCCGGGCTGGTGGACGCGCCCGCCGCCCCACCCGAGGAGGCCGCGGTCGAGCCGGGCGCGGCGGCCGGCGCCGGGGCGGGGTCGTCGGGCCCGCAGGCGGCGACGGCGGTCAGGCCGACGAACAGCGCGACGGCGGCCGCGGCACGGCGCATGAGTGGTTCCCCCCGGGTCGATCCAGAAGCGGTCAGCCTACGGCACGGGTTCCGCACCCATCCGCCTCGGTTCCGCAACATTCCGAGCACAACACCGGCGGGCCGGACACCCACCCCCGAACACCCACGGCCGGACACGAGCCGACGAACACCCACGGCCGGACACCCACGGCCGGACACCAAAGACTGGAGCACCGGGCGCCGAGGACTGAGCGCCGCCCCGGCGCGGTAGGAGATGCTGAACCGCCCCCGTCCGCCAGAGCCCGGAGCCGCACCCACCCCATGGACGACACCGATACCACCGCCTCCGCCGGCCCCGCCCCCACCGGCCGCCCACCAGCCGACTTCACCCCCGCCGAGCGCGCCCGTGGCCGCGCGCTGCGCCGCGCCCAGCTCCCCTGGGCACTGGGCGGTCGGCTGGCGGGCCTGGCGCTCACCCTGCTGCTCGGCCTGACCCCGGCCGGGGCCGGCCTGGTCTCGGCCGTCGGCGGCTGGTTCGGCGGCTCCCGGACGGCCGGGGTGCTGGCGGGCGCGGCGGCCCTGGTGGTGCTCGGCCAGGCGTTGCAGCTGCCGTTCGGCGCCCGACTGCGGGTGGTCCGGGCCCGGTACGGGCTGGTGACGCAGGGCTGGGTCGGCTGGACGGTGGACGCGCTGCGCGGCCTGGGGCTGGCCCTCGTGCTGGTCCTTCCGCTCGCGCTCGGGCTGTTCGCGCTGACCGCCTGGTCGCCGCGGCACTGGTGGCTGCCGGCGGCGGGCGCGGCGGCGGTGCTGACGGCGGCGCTGTCCTTCCTGCACCCGCTGCTGATCGAGCCGGTGTTCAACCGCTTCACCCCGATGCCGCCGGGCCCGCTGCGCAGCGCCCTGCTGGCGCTGGCCGAGCGGGACGGCGTACGGGTGCGGGACGTCCTGGTGGCGGACGCCTCGCGGCGGACCACCGCGCTCAACGCGTACGTGTCGGGGCTGGGCGCGACCCGCCGGATCGTCGCGTACGACACGCTGCTGTCGACGGCCACGCCGCGCGAGGTGGAACTGGTGGTGGCGCACGAGCTGGGCCACGTGAAGCACCGGGACGTGCCGTTCGGCACCTTGCTGGGCGCGGTGGGCGCGGCCGCGGCGGTGGCCGTGCTGGGGGTGCTGGGCTCCTGGCGACCTCTGCTGTCGGCGGCGGGGGCGGCGGATGCGGCCGATCCGCGGGCGCTGCCGCTGCTGGCGGCGTGCGCGGCGCTGCTGGGGGCGCTGTCGGGGCCGGCCCAGTGCGCAGTGAGCCGCCGGATCGAGGCCAGGGCGGACCGGCATGCGCTCGAACTGACGTCGGACGCCGAGCAGTTCGTCGCAATGCAACGCAGACTGGCCTTGGCGAACGTCTCCGATGTCGACCCGCCGAGGGCGCTTGAGCTACTGTTCGCCACTCACCCGAGTGCGACCCGCCGGATTGCCGCCGCCCGCGCCTGGCAGGCCACTCAGGGACAGGGAGGCCCGGAGCGGCGCGCGAACCCGGGGGAATCCGTTGTATAGTGCAACAAATATCGAGGAGGTAGGAACGCCCGTGCCCGGCCGCCAGTCGTCCATCGACGCCATCCAGCGCGAGCTGACCGCCTTCGCCCGGCGCGCCCGGCACAAGGCCTCCCAGCTGCACCCCGACCTCTCCCTGGTCACCTACAGCATCCTCGACCTGATCACCGAGCGCGGCGGCTGTCGGGCCGCCGACGTGGCCGCCCACTTCATGCTCGACAAGTCGACCGTCAGCCGCCAGGTCACCGCCCTGGAGAAGCTCGGCCTGCTGCGGCGCGAGGCCGACCCGGACGACCAGCGCGGCCAGATCCTGCGCGCCACCGAGGCCGGGCTCGCCCTGCTGCAGGACGCCAACGAGCAGCGCCGCCTGGCCTTCACCGCCCGCTTCACCGACTGGTCCGACGAGGACGTCGCCCGCTTCGCCGCCTACCTGGCCCGCTACGGCGAAGAGGGCTGAGACCCCCTGTACGGGGTGCGCCCGGGGGCCTCCGGGGTGTACCCGAGGAGCGCCCGGGGTGCGCCCCACCGCCCCGACGGTGTACAGAGGAAAGGTGCCACTCCGGCAGCGTCCCCGTGACCCGCAGCCCCGCGACCGCCGCCGCCCCCGGCGGCCCGACCGCCGCGCGCTGACGGCGCTGTCGCTCGCGCTGATCGTCGTGATCACCGTCGTCGACATCCTCTCCCCCGCGCAGATCCACCTCGGCCCGCTGCTGATCGTCGCCCCCGCGCTCACCGCCTCCTACGCCGGCGCCCGGGCCACCGCCGGCGTCGCCCTGCTGGCCCTCGCCGCGCTCACCGTCATCGGCATCACCCGGGACGGCCTCACCAGCGCCAACATCGAGACCCAGCTGGGCGCGCAGGTCGTCGTCTCCGCCCTGATCATCGGACTGCGGGCGCTGCGCGAACGGTACGAACGCGAGCTGGCCCAGGTCCGCTCAGTGTCCGAGGCCGCCCAGCGGGTCCTGCTGCGCCCGCTGCCGGACCGGATCGGGCCGCTGCACCTGGCCTCCGTCTACCTCGCCGCCGAGGCCGAGGCACAGGTCGGCGGCGACCTGTACGCGGCCGCCCGCACCGCCACCGGCACCCGGCTGCTGGTCGGTGACGTCCGCGGCAAGGGCCTGTCCTCGCTCGGCGACGCGGCCCTGCTGCTCGGCGCCTTCCGCGCCGCCGCCCACCTGCACGCCGACCTGCCCGGGCTCGCCGCCTACCTGGACGGCAGCGTCTGCTGGGACCTCGCCCAGCTCGGCGAACAGGCCCGCCGACGCCGCCTGAGCGGCGAGGACCCGGACGAGGCGGCCCCGCCGGAGGACAGCGGCGAGTCCTTCATCACCGCCGTCCTGCTCGACATCCCCGACGACGGCACGGCGGTCCGGCTGATCGACTGCGGCCACCCGCCCCCGCTGCTGCTGCGCCCCGACGGCATCACCACGCTGGCCGCCCGCCACCCGGCGCCGCCGCTGGGCCTGGGCGAGCTCGCCCCGGTCCGGTACGAGGTGGAGACCTTCCCGTTCCACCCCGGCGACCGGCTGCTGATCTACACCGACGGCGTGATCGAGGCCCGAGACGCCGACCGGCGCTTCTACCCGCTCACCGACCGCGTCACCGCCTGGCAGGACGAACGCCCGACCGCCCTGCTCCACCACCTGCGCCGCGACCTGCTCGCCCACGTCGGCGGCCGGCTGGACGACGACGCGGCGATGGTCATCGTCGAGCGGCTCCCCCGGCTTCCCTAGCTCCCCCGGCTCCCCCGGCTCGCCCGGCTCTCTCCCCTGGCTCCCCTGTCGCGAACACCGGGGGCTGACGGCTACTGCGCGAGGTAGCCGCCGTCGACGGGCAGCACCGCGCCGGTGATGAAGGAGGCGTCGTCGGAGGCGAGGAACAGGACGGCCGCCGCGACCTCCGCCGGGGCCCCGAGGCGGCCCATCGGGTGGCGCTTCTCGATCGCGGCGAGGTACTCCGTCCCGCCGGGTTCGTCGTACAGGCGGGCGACGCGGTCGGTGGCGATGGTGCCGGGGGCGACGGCGTTGATCCGGATGCCGCGGTCGGCCCATTCGACGGCGAGGTGCCGGGTGAGGCCGGAGGCGACGAACTTGGCGGGCCCGTAGACCGCCTGGCCGCGCTGGCCGGCCTCGCCGGAGATGGAGGAGACGCAGACGATCGCCCCACCCGGCCGTTCCTGGGCGGCCATCGCCTGGATGCCGTACTTGCAGGTGAGGAACATGCCGCGGCCGTCGACGGCCATGACCTGGTCCCACTCCTCGGCGGTGGCCTCGGTGACCTCCATGAGCGGGATCACCCCGGCGTTGGCCACCAGGACGTCGAGGCGGCCGTGCCGTTCGACGGCGGCGTCGACCATCCGGCGGGCGTCCTCGTCGCTGGCCACGTCGCCGACCACCGTGCTGACGGCGTGCGGGAACCGGTCGGCCAGCCGGCGCAGGCCCTCGACGTCGATGTCGGTGCCGACCACCGACGCGCCCTCGCGCACGAAGCGTTCGGCGACGGCCCGGCCGATGCCGTTGGCCGCACCCGTCACCACGCAGGACCGCCCGGCCAGGCGGCCCGCCGACACCCCTGATGCGTTCTCAGTCACCATGCCACCGGACTCTACCGATTCCGCGTCAGAACGCCCGGTGCATCGACCAGTTGACCAGTGCACCGGGCCGACTGCCGGTCGTCGACGACCCCGGCACCCATGGCTCAGACCGTGAGCACGATCTTGCCGCGCAGGTGCCCGTGCTCGCTGAGCCGGTGCGCCTCGGCCGCCTCCGCCAGCGGCAGCACCTGGTGCAGCGGCAGCCGCAGGGTGCCCGCCTCGTGCAGCGCCAGCACGGCGGCGTAGGCGCGCTGGTGGTAGGACTCGACGCCCTCCGCCCCGCCGCTGAAGCGGACGCCGTACTCGGCGGAGCCGGCGAAGTCGACGATCGTCACCACCCGGTCCGCGGAGCCGGTCAGCTCGATGGAGAGCGGCAGCACCCCGCCCTTGCCCGCCGCGTCCAGCGCCCGGTCCACCCCGCCCGGGGCGGCGGCCCGCACCCGGTCCGCCAGGCCGTCGCCGTAGGCCACCGGGATCGCGCCCAGCTCGCGCAGGTAGCCGTGGTTGGCCTCGCCGGCGGTGCCGACCACGGTGATCCCGCGTGCCCGGGCCAGTTGCAGCAGCAGGGTGCCGACCCCGCCGGCCGCGCCGTGCACCAGCAGCGTCTCGCCGGCCCGCACGCCCAGGACGCCGAGCACCCGCTCGGCGGTCTCGGCCGCCACCGGGATCGCCGCAGCCTCCTCCCAGCTCAGCGCGGCGGGCTTGCGGGCCAGCAGGTCGGCGTCCACGAGCGCCTGTTCGGCGTACGCGCCGCCCATGACGGCGCCGAACACCTCGTCGCCGGGCGCCCACGCGGTCACGTCCGGGCCGACGGCCTCCACCGCACCGGCCAGCTCGTAGCCGCCGACGTGCGGGAAGGAGACCGGGAAGGCCGCCACCATCGAGCCGCTGCGCACCTTGTGGTCCAGCGGGTTGACGCCCACCGTGCGGACCGCGACCCGCACCTGGCCGGGGCCCGGGGCGGGCAGCTCGACGTCGGTCGGGCGCAGCACGTCCACGCCGCCGTACTCGGAGAAGGCGATCGCCTTGGTCATGGAATGTCCTTGCGGGTTCGGTGAGTTGTTTCTTCCGACGGCTCCATCCTGGATCGTCCGGGGTGGTCGCCAGGCCCGCCTTTCGGATGGTTCCACCTGTCCGAACGGCCAGGCCCCCGCCCCGGCCCCCGGGCTAGGCTGGCCGGCATGGGCGACGGCATCGGCGTTGACAAGGACGTGCGCAACGAGACGGGCGAGGACGTGGACGGCAGGGACCTGGACCACGGGAACGGGGATGGGGACGGCGCGGACGAGCGGTGGCGGCAGCACTGGGGCCGCCCCGAGGAGGCGCTGGCGCGGGCCGTCGAGGTGCTGCGCACCCCCCGGCCGCACCTGATGGACCGGCTCTCCGAGGTGGTCGCCACCCTCGTCCCGCACGTGGCGATCGCCCAGCTCAGCGGCATCTGCACCTATTCCCCCACGCTCGCCTTCGGCCCACCCGAGCTGACCGCCGCCGTCAGCGGCCTGGAGCTCGCCAAGCTGGCCGAGACGACCACCTCGGCGACGGCCGACGGCCGGGCCTGGCAGGGCGAGGCGCAGCTGGCCGGGCGGGCGAGGTCCGTCGTGGTGGTCACGGCGTCGGCGTCGGACGCCACCACCGCGGTGCTGGTGCTGGTCCGGGACGGCGGCGCCGACCCGGTGGCGGCCGGGGCGCTCGCCGTCCTCCAGCAGCTGTGGGACTTGGTCACCACCCACTCGCACCACCGCGCCACCGACGCCGGCCCCACCCACGCGGTGGCCTCCCGGGCCTCCGCCAACGCCCGCGCCCGGGCGATCGCCGAGTTCACCGGCTCCCACGGCGCGGCGCTCACCGCGATCCTCGCGCCGCTGCGCTCCGCCGCGCTGGACGACGCCACCGCGCGCCGCGCCGCCACCGAACTGGCCGTGACGGCGCTGCTCGACCTTCGCCGGGGCGCCGACCTGGACCGGGCGCTCAGCGAGGAGCCCGCCGACGCCGCGTTCGCCCGGCTCGACCAGCAGTTGCGCCCGCTGCTGCGGCACACCCGGGTGCGGCTGGACGTCGCGCCGCCGGCGGAGGCAGGCCGGTCCGTGCCGGCGGACACCGCGCACGCCGCCCGGGACGCCGTCCGGGCGGCCGTCCTCGTGATGCTGGAGCAGGACGCCGTGACCAGGCTGCACGTGAGCTGGCGGTTCACCGGTGACACGCTGCGGGCGGTGGTCCGGGACGACGGCCCCGGCCTGCTGGCCACCGACGCGCTGGCCGTCCACCGCACCGCCGACCGGATCGCCGCCCTCGGCGGGCGCTGCGCCATCGAGGCCGTCCCCGGCTGGGGCACCACGGTGAGCGTCGACCTGCCGCTCGGCCTGCCCGAACAACCGCGCGCCACCGACCCGTTGGACGGCCTCCAGCCGCGCGAGCTGGAAGTGCTCGACCAACTGGCCCAGGGCCGGCGAAACCGGGACATCGCCGCGGCGCTGCACATCAGCGAGTCGACGGTGAAGTTCCACGTCGCCAACATCCTGGCCAAGCTCGGCGTCTCCTCGCGCGGCGAGGCGGCGGCCCTGGCCCACCGGGCCGGGATGCCGGGCACCCCGGCCCTGCACGTGGCGTCCTGAGGAGAACCGCGAGATGACCGAGACCACCGAGACCACCGGGCCGACCGGGCCGACCGCGCCCTGGGACCCGGCCGCCCCCGGCGTGCTGCGCCTGCCCTCCGGGCGGCTGCTGCGCGGGCGCGGCCTCAGCCGCCCGCTGCCGCCCGGCCCGCACCCCTCCTTCGGGCTCTACCTGCTGGGCCGCCCGCCCAAGCCGTTCCCGTGGGAGGGCCGTTGGGTGCACTGGCCCGACTTCCGGCTCCCCGCCGACCGGGCGGACGCGGCCGACGCCTTCCGCGAGGTCTGGCGGCGGTCGGCGACCGAACGCGTCGAACTCGCCTGCGCCGGCGGCCACGGCCGCACCGGCACCGCCCTCGCCTGCGTCGCGATCCTGGACGGCGTCCCGGCCGCCGAGGCCGTCGCGTACGTCCGGGAGCACTACGACCGGCACGCGGTGGAGACGCCCTGGCAGCGCCGCTTCGTGGAGCGGTGGGCCTGAACGGCCGTCCCGGGCGGCCAGGAGCAGGAATCCCGACCCCGGCGACCCGACCGCGCCCGTGTGCGACGGGTTCGAACTGGCGTGTCCGGCGCGTCGGGGGGTGATCGCGCCACGACAGTGACCCGTTCGGGTTCCGCGCGCCCTACCGGGGGCCACGGGCCGAAGGAATGATGAGCGGACCGCACGTGATCCAGACGACTCCGCACACCTGCCCCCGGCCGGTGGACCTGCGGTGGAAGGAGCCCACGTTGTTGCTGCTCATCTCCCCGGACGGCGTCGAGGAGGCCCTCGACTGCGCGAAGGCGGCGGAGCACCTCGACATCGTCGACGTCAAGAAGCCGGACGAGGGCTCGCTCGGCGCGAACTTCCCGTGGGTGATCAGGGAGATCCGTGACGCCGTCCCGGCGGACAAGCCGTTGTCCGCCACCGTGGGGGACGTCCCGTACAAGCCCGGCACGGTGGCCCAGGCCGCGCTCGGTGCGGCCGTCTCCGGCGCCACGTACATCAAGGTCGGCCTCTACGGGTGCACGACGCCCGAACAGGCCGTCGACGTCATGCGAGGGGTCGTCCGGGCCGTGAAGGACTACCGGCCGGACGCGTTCGTCGTCGCCTCGGGCTACGCCGACGCCCACCGGATCGGCTGCGTCAACCCGCTCGCGTTGCCCGACATCGCCCGTCGCTCCGGCTCCGACGCGGCCATGCTCGACACCGCGATCAAGGACGGGACCAGGCTGTTCGACCACGTTCCGCCCGAGGTCTGCGCGGAGTTCGTCCGGCTGGCCCACGAAGCCGATCTGCTCGCCGCGCTCGCGGGCAGCGTCAAGGCGGCGGACCTCGGCACGCTGACCCGTATCGGCACGGACATCGTGGGAGTGCGCGGGGCCGTCTGCGAGGGCGGCGACCGCACCGCCGGAAGGATCCGGCCGCAGCTGGTGGCCGACTTCCGGGCGGAGATGGACCGGCACGCCCGGGACCACGCGGCCGTCGTCACCGCCGCGAGTTGACCCCCGGCAGGCCGGCGAGCCGGCCCGGCCGCCCGCCCGGGCCCGACGGCGGTCGCTTCGCCGTCGTCGACCCGGCGACGGGCAAGGCCTTCGCCGAGGCCCCCGACCAGCAGCCGGACGCGCTGGACGCCGTCGTCGGCCGGGCCCACGAGGCCTGGCGCAGCTGGCGGGCCGACCCCGCCGCCCGCGCCGCCGCGTTGCGCGCGGCAGCCGACGCCGTGGAGGCGGCCGGAGCCGACCTCGCCCCGCTGCTCACCCGGGAACAGGGCAAACCCCTGGCCGAGTCGGCCGCCGAGGTCGCCCGGACGGCGGCCCGCCTGCGCTACTTCGCCGACCTGGCCCCCGGGCCCCAGTCGATCGCGGACGGCCGTCCGGTGCGCAGCGAGATCCGCTGGCGGCCGCTGGGGCCGGTCGCCGCGATCGTCCCGTGGAACTTCCCGCTCCAGCTCGCGGCGGCGAAGTTCGCGCCCGCACTCGCCGCGGGCAACACGATGGTGCTCAAGCCCTCCCCGTTCACCCCCCTCGCCACCCGGCTGCTGGGGTCCGTCCTCGCCACCGCCCTCCCCGAGGGCGTCCTGACGATCGTCACCGGCCGCGAACCCCTCGGCGCCCGGCTCGCCTCCCACCCGGGGATCCGCCACGTGACCTTCACCGGCTCGGTCCCCACCGGACGGGCCGTCGCGGCGGGCGCGGCCGTCTCGCTCGCCCGGGTCACCCTGGAGCTGGGCGGCAACGACGCCGCCGTCCTGCTGGACGACGTGGACGTGGACCGGATCGCGGACCGGCTGTTCTGGGCGGCGTTCCGCAACTGCGGGCAGGTCTGCATGGCGGTCAAGCGCGTCTACGCCCCGGCCCGGCTCCACTCCCACGTGGTCGAGGCCCTCGCGGAACGGGCGAAGAGCGTCGTCGTCGGCGCCGGACTCGACCCGGGCACCCAGCTGGGGCCGGTCAACAACGCCCCCCAGCTGGCCAGGGTCGAGCGCTACACGGCCCGGGCCCTGGCGGACGGCGCCCGGGCCGCGGCCGGTGGCCACCGGCTGGACCGGCCGGGCTACTTCTTCGCCCCGACGGTGCTGGCCGACGTCCCCTCCGACAGTCCGGTGGTGACGGAGGAGCAGTTCGGCCCGGTCCTGCCGGTGCTGCCGTACCGGAGCGTCGACGAGGCCGTCGAGGCGGCCAACGACACCGGATTCGGGCTGGGCGGCTCGGTGTGGGGGACGGACCTCGACCGGGCCGAGGCGGTGGCCGACCGGCTGGAGTGCGGGACGGCGTGGATCAACCACCACGCCGAGCTGTCCCTCGCCCAGCCCTTCGCGGGCATCAAGGACAGCGGTGTCGGCGTCGCGGGCGGGCCGTGGGGGCTCTACGGGAACCTCAGGCCGTTCGTCGTGCACCGGCCTGAGGAGGCTTGACGATCCGGAGGAGGCGTGACGATGAGGTTCGACGCGGCGGTACTGCGCTCGTACGAGGGCGGGTTCGTCGTCGAGGAGGTGGTCCTGAACGGGGGGCCGGCCGACGGCGAGGTGCTGGTGCGGATCGCGGGTTGCGGGATGTGCCGCACCGATCTCGCGGTCCGGCGTTCGGCGGGCCGCTCGCCGTTGCCTGCGGTGCTCGGGCACGAGGGGGCCGGGGTCGTGGTGGAGACCGGCGGCCCGGGCACCGGGCTGAGCGTCGGCGACCACGTCGTGCTGAGCTTCGACTCGTGCGGACACTGCCGGAACTGCCTAGGTGCGGCCCCCGCCTACTGCGACTCCTTCGCCGCGCTCAACCTCTTCGGCGGGCGCGAGGAGGAGGCGGCGCGGTTCACCGACGCGGCCGGGGGCGAGCTGGCCCCCCGGTGGTTCGGCCAGTCCTCGTTCGGCGAGTACGCGATGGTTCCGGCGCGCAACGCCGTCCGGGTCGACCGCTCGCTGCCCGTCGACCTGCTCGGGCCCCTCGGCTGCGGCTTCCTGACCGGTGCCGGGGCGGTGTTCAACTCCTTCGGCGCCGGCCCCGGCGACACCGTCCTGGTCCTCGGCGCGGGGGCGGTTGGCCTCGCCGCGGTGATGGCGGCCACGGCCGCCGGGGCGGTGGCCGTGGCCGTCGACCGCTACACCGAACGGCTGAACCTCGCCGAGCGGTTCGGCGCGATCCCGCTGCGCGCCGGACCGGCCGACCACGCCTCCGGGCCCGACCTGGCCTCCCGGCCCGGCCTTGTCCCCCGGCCCGGCCTGGCCGAGCGGATCCAGCGGCTGACCGACGGTGGCGCCCAGTACGCGCTGGACACCACGGCCTCCGGCCCGCTGATCAACGAGGCGCTCCGGGCCCTGCGCCCGACCGGCCACCTCGGGCTGGTGGCCCGGCTCCGCACCGCGCTGTCGCTCGATCCGGGGACACTGGACCGGGGCCGGCGGATCTCGCACATCTGCGAGGGGGACGCGGTGCCGGCGCTGCTGATCCCCCGGCTGACCCGGCTGTGGCAGGCCGGGCGGTTCCCCTTCGACCAGCTGATCCGCCGGTACCCGCTCGCCGCCATCAACGAGGCCGAACGCGACTGCGACGCGGGCCGGGTGGTCAAACCCGTCCTGGTCCCGGAGCGGAGCGCCCGCTGAGCGAGGCGCTCCGCCCTCCTGCACCTACACCCGGGGCTTGTGCGCGAACACCCAGCGGTTGCCCTCCAGCGCGTCGTTCGGCTCGGGCAGGGGACCGCGACCGTGCTGGTGGGTGAAGTCGAAGGGGGTGTGGACCGAGGTGATCCAGCCCTTGCCGGCCAGGGCGCCCGCGGAGTCGGGCCGCGGCTCTCCGTCGAACAGATCGAGCAGGTCGATGCCGATCTGGTGTTTCGTCGAGGTGTAGAGCGGGCTCTCGCGGTACTCCAACAGGCTCTTCTCCAGCTTGACCTCGTACGCCATGGCACTGCCGCCCGCACTCAACCGGTCGACCGTGTCGATGAGTTGCGCCTCGACACCGTTGGGCAGGTAGAAGAGCAACCCCTCCGCCAGCCAGACGCTCGGTACGGCCGCGTCGAAGCCGGCCTCGGTCAGCGCTCCGGCCCAGTCGGCGCACAGGTCGGCGACGACCGGTACGCGCGCCGCCTTCGGGGAGGCCGACAGCCCTCCGAGCACCCCGTGCTTGAAGGCCAGTACGCCCTCCCGGTCGACCTCGAAGACCGTGCAGCCGGGAGGCCAGTCGAGCCGGAACGCCCGCGTGTCCAACCCGGCGCCGAGCAGGACCACTTGGCGGGCGCCCGCGTGCACCGACCGGAGCAGGAAGTCGTCGAGGACCCTCGTCCGCAGGCCGAAGTAGCGCGCGAACCGCCCCCACAGCGGGTTCGCGTCCCCGTCCGGCACCTGGTGCATCCGGACCGGCCAGCCCGCGGACGCCGGCGCGGCGAGCACGAAGTGCTCCGCGTAGACGTCCTGCGCCAGGGTGTCGTGCCGGTGGGTCTCGATCGCGCGCGCCGCGGCGACCAGGAGAGCCGTCAGACCGACACCGCCCTCCACCCCCTCCACACCGGTGCTCCGGTGCGCCGTACCGACCATGTGTCCTCCCCTTGAAGCGAGTTGAGAACGCGAACAGCGAGGAATGCGACTGCCTCCTCACTATCCAGCCGGCCCTCGCCCGTCCGGGAGCGGTCCCACCGGATCCACCCGACCGGGTGAATCCCGCCGCCGCGGCGCCCGGACGCCCCCCGGGTGTGCTGCTCACCGACCGCGCCGGGCCTGTTCGCGCACGTGCTCGGGGTACCAACGGGTGATCCGGAACGCCAGCACCAGCAGGATCACCGGGATAACCCAGGTCAGCCAGTCCTTCGCCGAGCCGACGTGCAGGGCCGCCAGCCCCAGGAGCGCGGTGATCAGGAAGACCGCGCCCCAGAGCGCGGTCAGCAACCGGTTGGTGCGCTGGAACCGCGGCGTACCCCAGACCTCCGGCGGCGTGGACTCCCGGGCGTACTGCTCGGTGAACGGTGTGAACGCCAGCGACCCCAGGGCCACCACCGCGAGCACGCCGCTGGACAGCACCTGCGCGTAGGTCTCCAGCCAGATCAGGCTGTGCCGGTCGAGCGCCAGGCCCAGCACGCAGAGCACGGCGAAGAAGGCCACGCCGACGATGCTGAGCACCTTGAGCGCATGGTGGCGCGCGTCCGGTACGGCGAGGACGAGCGCGGCGACCAGCGCCGTCAGGGCCGCCAGTTTCCAGGTGCTCGGCCCGGCGATGACGTCGAACACGATCCACGGCACGAACGAGAGGAAGACCGAGCCGGATCGCAGACCGCCCCGGCTCTGGCGTCCCGGCCCCGGACCGGGGGCGGGGACGGGGGCGGGATCGACTGCCGCGCCGGATGCCGGGCCGCCGGATGCGGGGTCGGGTGGGGAAGGTCCGAACGTGGGTCGGTGCATGAGAGCCTCCGGTTCCATGCTGCGACCAGGCCGGTCCGGCTGCATCCGGGGCCGCCCTCGCCCCCTCGCCCCCTCGCCCCCTCGCGCCCCCTCCCCGAGGCGCCGGGGCGCTTCGGGGAGGTGCGGGGAGGTACGGGGAGGTGCGGAGCGGGGTCAGGTCTTGCGCAGGGCCGGAGCCGGGGCGCCGATGAGGAGCCGGCGGACGGCGTCCCAGGCGGTGCGCTGGGCGGCGGCGCAGGCGCGGGTGTCGGAGCCGAGCAGGCGGAGCCAGGCGCCGCTGTCGTGCGGGAGGACGCTGACGCCGTGGAGCAGGCCGCTGCCGGCCAGGGCCTCGTGCAGGGTGTCGGCGACCTGCGCGGCGGGGGCGAGCGGCGTGACGACGTAGAGGCTGGCCATGACGTCGTGGCCGGCCAGGACCGCCGGGCCGGTCACGCCGGCCTCCGGGGGCTCCAGCCGGACGGTGTCGAGGGCGATCAACTGGCCGTCGGGGCGCCGCACTTCGAGGTCGGAGGCGAACACCTGGTAGGCGTTGCGCTCGCCCCGGGCGAGGCGGCCGGCGAGGACGGTCTCGCCGGCCAGCACGGTGGCGGTGGGGTCGACGGTGAGGACGGTGCGCTGGTAGAGCCGGGAATCGACGAAGGGGATGACGGGCTCGGGCAGGTACTCGACGTAGGCGCGGGGGCCGGCGTCCAGGTTGACCAGCTGCGTCGCGTAGTCGAACTCCATCCGGTAGACCTTGGTGGCCGCCTGGGTGGTGAGGTGGGTCGCGGTGTCGGCGCCGCAGCGCAGGTCGGTGCGGAGCCGGTCGGCCTGGAGGATGCCGCCGCCGGTGGACATCAGGAAGGTGACGGCGAGGTCCGGGCGGGCCGGGTCGAAGTAGAGCGGGCGCATGATCTGCAGCGGCGACTTCTGGTAGTGGCCGGTGAGTTCGGTGCGTTCGCCGATCCGTTCGAAGGCCAGCTCCAGCAGGCCGACCTTGCCGGGGCGCCCGACACCCAGGGTGTCGGGCGTCCCGGCGTACCGGCGGACGGCGTACGGGACGCGGGCCGGCTCGTAGTGCCGCGGATCGAGCCGGGGCACGGCGGCCTCCCCCGCAGCCGCTTCCCCCGCGGCCACCGTGACGGTCATGCCGGGACCTTGCGGAAGGTCTCCAGGAAGGTGGCGATCTCGTCCAGCCCGTGCCCGGTGAGGCAGTTGGTGAGCACGACCGGCCCGCCCTCGCGGACGCGGTGGGCGTCGGACTCCATGATGCCGAGGTCCGCACGGACGTACTGGGCGATGTCGATCTTGTTGATGACCAGCAGGTCGGACTCGGTGATGCCCGGGCCGCGCTTGCGGGGCATCTTCTCGCCCTCGGCGGTGTCCAGGACGAAGAGGAAGAGGTCGACCAGGACGGGGCTGAAGGTCAGCGTGAGGTTGTCGCCACCGGACTCGAACAGCAGGGTGTCGACGTCGGGGAAGCGCTCCAGCATCTCGGCGCCGGCCGCGAGGTTCATCGTCGGGTCGTCCCGGACGGCGGTGTGCGGGCAGGCGCCGGTCTCGACGCCGACGACCCGCTCGGGGTCGAGGACGCCGGCCAGGGTGCGACGCACGTGCTGCGCGTCCTCCTGGGTGTAGATGTCGTTGGTGATGACCGCCGGGCGGTGGCCGTTGGCGATCAGCACCGGGACGAGGGCCTCGATGAGCGCCGTCTTGCCGGAGCCGACCGGCCCGCCGATGCCCACGCGGAGCACGTTCTCGGTCATTGCTGTCTCCTTCTGATGCGGTGTGACGTTGGTTCTGCGTCCGGGAGGAACGGGAGCTGCGACACTCCGGCGCCCGCCCGCACCTCCCGGACGCGGTTCAGCTGGCGAACAGCCGGGCCTCGGCCCGTTCGTGCCGCCCGGACATCGCGTCCGCGACCGGCACGCACCCGCCCAGGTCTTCCAACTCCCGGGCGAGGGCGGCCCGTACGGTCTCCTCGATCACCGGCGCCGCGGCCCGCAGCACCACCTGCGCCTTGCGGTGGTCGGTCAGCCGCAACCGCAGGGCGGCGCCGACGAAGCTGGTGCAGAAGGCGAACAGGTCGCTGGCGACGGCCTGGTCGACGGGCACGGCGGCAGAGGCGTAGGCGACTCCGGCGGCCACCGGCTGGGAGCCGGGGGCCTGCTTAGCGGCGACCAGTTCGGCGTACCGGTCCAGCGGTTCGCCGCCGATCGACTCCCGGGCGATGTCGAGGAGTTGGCGCCCGGTCCGGGTGGATGCCAGGCGCAGCTCGCGGTTGAGTTTGGTGGCGTGCAGCCGCTGGTCCACGTCGACCAGCAGGCCCCAGTCGCCGGCCCGGGCGGCGCCGTGGGCGAGGGCGAGCGCGGTGGCGTCGCCGGGGCCGACCGAGTGGCGCAGCAGGTCGGTGAGCAGGTCGGGCATGGTGTCCGGGGTGACGGCCTTGGCCTGCGCGTAGCCCTCCAGGCCGTGCGAGAGGGTGTAGAAGCCGCTGGGGAAGGCGGAGTCGGTCAGCTGGAGGCTGACCAGCAGGGTGTCCAGGCCTCCCCCGAGCCCGGGAGAGCCAGGCCCCGAAGAACCGGGCCCCGAAGTACCGGGCCCCGAAGTACCGAGCCCTGGAGAGCCGCTCACGCGAGGTAGAACAGGTGGTTGAGCGGGAGTTCGCGGGCGGGCTCGATGGTGGCCGGCTCGCCGTCCAGGGTGACCTTGTAGGTCTCCGGGTCGACGGCGATCTTCGGCAGCGCGTCGTTGCGGACCATGTGCTGCTTGCCGACCGAGCGGCAGCGCCGCACGGGCAGGACCCGGCTGTCCAGCCCGAGTCGGGCCGGGACGCCGAGGTCGATGGCGGCCTGCGACATGAAGGAGACCCGGGTGGCCTGCTTGGCCCGGCCGAGCGCGCCGTACATCGGGCGGTAGTAGACCGGCTGCGGGGTGGGCAGCGAGGCGTTCGGGTCGCCCATCAGCGCCCAGTTGATGACGCCGCCCTTGATGACCATCTTGGGCTTGGCGCCGAAGGAGTTGATCGGCCAGAGCACGATGTCGGCGAGCTTGCCGCTCTCCAGCGAGCCGATGTGGTCGGCGGTGCCGGAGGCGATGGCCGGGTTGATGGTGAGCTTGGCGAGGTAGCGCAGGACGCGGAAGTTGTCGTTGCGCTCGCTGTCGCCGTCGAGCTTGCCGCGCTGGTCCTTGCAGTGGTGGGCGGTCTGGAAGGCGCGGGTGAAGGACTCCCCGATCCGACCCATCGCCTGCGAGTCCGAGGAGAAGATCGAGATGACGCCCTCGTCGTGCAGGACGGTCTCGGCGGCGATCGTCTCGGCGCGGACCCGGGAGTCGGCGAAGGAGACGTCCTCGGGGATGTCGTGGCTGAGGTGGTGGCAGACCATCACCATGTCCAGCAGCTCGTCGACCGAGTTGACGGTGTAGGGCAGCGTGGGGTTGGTGGAGGACGGCAGGACGTTGGGCTCGCCGGCGATCCGCATGATGTCGGGGGCGTGGCCGCCGCCCGCGCCCTCGGTGTGGAAGGTGTGGATGGTGCGGCCGTCGATGGCGGAGAGGGTGTCCTCGAAGAAGCCGCCCTCGTTGAGGGTGTCCGTGTGGATGGCCACCTGGACGTCGTACTCGTCGGCGACGCCGAGCGCGCTGTCGATGGCGGCGGGGGTGCTGCCCCAGTCCTCGTGCACCTTGAGGCCGCAGACGCCGGCCTCGACCTGCTCGCGCAGGGCGCCGGGCAGCGAGCCGTTGCCCTTGCCGAGGAGTCCGACGTTGACCGGGAGGTCCTCGACCGCCTGGTACATCCGGTGGATGTTCCACGGGCCGGGGGTGCAGGTGGTGCCGTTGGTGCCGTCGGAGGGGCCGGTGCCGCCGCCGATGAGGGTGGTGATGCCGTTGCTCAGCGCCTCCTGAACCTGCTGCGGGGCGATGAAGTGGATGTGGGTGTCGATGCCGCCGGCGGTGGCGATCAGGTGCTCGCCGGAGATCACCTCGGTGCCGGGGCCGATGACCAGCTGGGGGTGCACGCCGCTCTGGGTGTGCGGGTTGCCGGCCTTGCCGACGGCGGTGATGAAGCCGTCCTTGACGCCGATGTCGCCCTTGACCACGCCGAGGACGGCGTCCATCACGACGACGTTGGTGATCACCAGGTCCAGCGCGCCCTGGGCGGAGGTGGCGGCCGGGTCCTGGGCCATGCCGTCGCGGATGCCCTTGCCGCCGCCGTAGACGGCCTCGTCGCCGTAGTGGCCCTGGTTGAAGTCCTTCTCGATCTCGACGACGAGGTTGGTGTCGGCGAGGTGGAAGCGGTCACCGACCGTGGGCCCGAAGAGATCGGTGTACTGCTTGCGGGACAGCGTGGCCATCAGCGGTCGCCTTCCTTGTGGTCGAGGTTGGTGCCCTTGAACCCGAGGGCGATCGCCCGGTCGATCGCCCGGGCGCGGGTGTCGGCCGACCTGATGCCGCCGTCGACGAGGTTGCTGAAGCCGATCAGGCGGCCGTGGCCGCCGAACTCGGCGAGCGTGACGTCCTTGGTGTCGCCCGGCTCGAAGCGGACGGCGGTGCCGGCCGGGATGTCCAGGTGCTTGCCGTAGGCGGCGTTGCGGTCGAAGTCGAGGGCGCGGTTGACCTCGAAGAAGTGGTAGTGCGAGCCGACCTGGATCGCCCGGTCGCCGGTGTTGCTGACCGTGATGGTGACCTGGGCGCGACCGGCGTTGATCTCCACCGGGTCGTCGCCGTACAGGTACGTGGCGCCACCAGACATGGCGGGCCCTTCCTCTCTGTCGGTTCAGTGATGTGTGTGGCCGTGGGTGTGTCCATCGGTGGCACCGTGGCCGTGGCCGTGCGAGTGGTCCCCGCCGGGGCCGTGGCTGTGGGCGTAGCCGTGCCCGTGCTCGGCGTCGAGGCCGGCCAGGATGCCGTCCTCGCCGTGGCCGAGCAGGTGCAGGGCCGCCGCGGTGCGGGCCGCGACGACGCCGGCGATCGCGGACGGCCGCAGCAGCGGCCCGCCGTCCCGCACCCCGGGCAGTTCGGTGCGCAGCGCCGGTCCGAACGAGGCCGGTACGGCCGTCACTTCGCGGGCGCCGAGCAGCCGGCAGCGTTCGACGCCCTCGGCGAGGTCGGGGTCGCCGCCCGCGAAGGCCACCTCGACCCAGCGGTGGTGGCCGTACTGGCGGACCAGCCGGGCGATCCGGAACAGGTCCGCGTCCTCGAACGGGCCGGCCGCCGGGGCGGTGACCAGCACGGCGCCGTCGGGCCCGGGGGCGGCGGAGGCCGCGGCCCGCAGCCAGCCGACGAGGTGGTCCTTGCCGCCGAACGCCCCGGTCAGGGCGAGTCGTCCGCGCCCCTCCCCTGCTGCCAGCCAGCGCAGCGCCCGGGCGGTGTCGGCCACCAGCTTCGGGTCGCGGCCCAGCGTCATCGGGACGACGCACACCGGGCCGTCGGTGGCGGCCAGCGCCGAGCGGACGGCCTCGCCGAGCGCCCGGCCGGCGGCGGCCGCGGCGTGGACGGCGGGCTCGCGCTCCACCAGGGCGGCCAGGTCCCGGCCGCCGTCGCTCTCGTGCCCGCCGGCCAGCACCACCGTGGCGGCGGGCGGCGGGGCCGAGGTCGGCGCCGGCGTCGGACCGGTCGCCGCTTCCGCCTGACGTACGGTCATGGCTCAGGCACCCACCGGGTCGTGGCAGGAGACCAGCTTGGTGCCGTCCAGGAACGCGGCCTCGACCTGGAGCAGTGGCAGCATCTCGCGGACGCCGGGCATGACGTCCTCGCCGCTGACGACCTGCTTGCCGATCTCCATGCACTCGGCGACGGTGCGCCCGTCCCGGGCGCCCTCCATGATCGCCTCGCTGATCAGCGCGCAGGCCTCGCTGTAGTTCAGTTTCACACCGCGGTCGCGGCGTTTGCGGGCCAGATCGGCCACAACGTAGATGTACAGCTTGTCCATCTCACGCGGGGCGAGATTCACGGGAATCACTCTTCCTTTCCGAGGGAACTCCGCAGGAACTCCGAATGAACACGCCTGTCACGAGCGGGAATTCGGACTACCGAAACCCGGTCAGACCCTGCGCAGCCGGGGAATGGCCGGCACCGCCGCCAGGAACAGCATGGTGGTCAGGACGAACGGCCAGGTGAAGGCGTGGCCGCCGAACGGCACGGTGGCGGCGGCCAGCGCCGGGGTCAGGACGGTGGCGGCGGCCGCGCCGAGGACGGCGTAGGCCGCGCTCCACCCGCCGGGGGCGACGAACACGCCGCACAGCGCCATCGCGACGAGCACCCCGCTGTACCCGAGCAGCCCCTGGCCGACGGCGTCGGCGGGCGCGCCGAGCGTCCAGGCGGTGAGCAGCCCGGTCGCACTGCCCGCGCAGGCCAGCAGGCCGGCCGGGCGGCTGGCCGCGAAGATGCCTGCCAGGAACAGCAGGCCGACGTACCACTGGGGCATGAAGAAGATCTGGCCGATGTTGGCGAAGAACCCGTGCCACAGCTGGTCCCAGGTCAGCCCGGTCGGGCCGGCGGCCGGCCCGGCCAGGGCGGTCGGGGCGCCGGTGCCGTGCCACAGGTGGCGGAAGCCGGGCGCCGCGGCCGTCGTCGCGGTGGCGACCAGGCAGAACGGCGCGGTGAGCGCGGGCAGTTTCCAGGTGTCGAGCACCGCGCCGAGGCCCGCGGTGACCACCACGGCGACGACGGCGCCGAGGACGGCCGCCGCGACGGTGGCGGGGTGGTCGGGGCCGAGGAACACCGCGCACCCCAGCGCCACGAGGCAGCCGTTGTAACCGTGCAGCCCGGCCTCGACGGCGTCGCGCGCCAACCGCAGGCCGTACGCGACGGCAGTGCCGACGGCGCTGCCGAGCAGGCCGTAGACGCCGTAGCGCCAGCCGGCCGCGAAGAGTGCGGCCACGAAGAACAGGCCGCAGACGGCGGACGGCATGAAGTCCACCTGCGCGACGCCGCGCAGGACTTCGACGGCTAACTTGAGGGATATCGGGCGGGCGGCCTCCGAGGCCCCCGGCTCACCCTTTTTCTGACCCATACTTCGCACCAATTCCCGGTACGTCTTTCCACGGCATGGCGAATAGTCCCGCAAGGCTGCTCGACTTTACTCGCGAGCACGCCCGGCGATTCCTCCGGAACCGTACTCCTGCGGAATGCCGGTCGGCGCGGACACGACCGGTTACACCCGTATGGCGAAGGGTGATCATCAGGCCTCTGAGCTGCAACAATATGTTGATTGCGCAGGTCAGCGACCCCCCTGCGGAGAGCCATTCTTTGCGAAGTTTTACTTGCGGCAGACGAAAATGAGAAGGTGGTCATGTCAAGGAATTCGACACGAAGCCGCCCCGGTCAGGCAATTCGGACATCCGGCGCCACGAAAAGGCGGCGCAGCACTGCGGGAATGTGGCGGAAATGTGTATGCGCCGCGTCGGAAAGCAGGGGCCGCCGGACGTGAGCCTGTGCGTACGAGCCGGCCTCCGGGCCCCGGCCGCGCGGGAGCGGGCCGCCGGCCACCGGCCACCGACGGTCGGTGGCCGACGGTCGGTGGCCGGTGGCGGCCCCGGGATGCCTGCGGGCTATCGGCAGCAGGATGGTCGGACTATCGTTAGTTAGCGAAAGCTATCGAAGTACTCTCCGACTGGCGGCCCCCCGGCCTGCCACTCACCTGGGGGCAGCGGTGGCGACGAAGATCCCGAACAACGGCAGAGGCAGGCGCGTCCGCACGGTCCGCGGGGCCGTGGCGGCGGACCATCCGCGCTACAAGTGGGTCGCACTCTCCAACACCACTCTCGGCACCCTGATCGCCACCATCAACGCCTCGATCGTCCTGATCTCCCTCCCCGCGATCTTCAACGGCATCGGCCTGGACCCGCTCCAACCCGGCAACGTCAGCTACCTGTTGTGGATGCTGATGGGCTACATGCTGGTCACCGCCGTCCTGGTGGTCACCCTCGGCAGGCTGGGCGACATCCACGGCCGGGTGCGGATCTACAACGCCGGCTTCCTGATCTTCACCCTCACCTCGGTGGCCCTCTCCCTCGACCCGCTGCACGGCGGGCCGGGCGCGCTGTGGCTGATCGGCTGGCGGGTGGTGCAGGCGATCGGCGGCTCGATGCTGATGGCCAACTCGGCCGCGATCATCACCGACGCGTTCCCCGCCCACCGGCGCGGCATGGCGCTGGGGGTGAACATCGTCGCGGGCATCGCCGGCTCCTTCATCGGCCTGGTGCTGGGCGGGCTGCTGGCCGAGTGGAACTGGCGGTCGATCTTCTGGGTCAACGTGCCGATCGGCATCCTCGGCACGGTCTGGGCCTACCGGTCGCTGCGCGAGACCGGCGTACGGCGGCCCGCCCGGATCGACTGGTGGGGCAACATCACCTTCGCCGTCGGCCTGACCGCCCTGCTCGCCGCGATCACCTACGGCATCCAGCCCTACGGCGGCCACACCATGGGCTGGACCAGCCCCTGGGTGCTGGGCGGGCTGTTCGGCGGTGTGGCGCTGCTGATCGCCTTCTGCCTGGTCGAGTCCAGGGTCGCCGAGCCGATGTTCCCGCTGGCGCTGTTCCGCGACCCGGTCTTCGCCGGCGGCAACGCGGCCACCCTGCTGGGCTCGATCGCCCGCGGCGGCCTCCAGTTCATGCTGATCATCTGGCTCCAGGGCATCTGGCTGCCGCTGCACGGCTACGACTACGCCGACACCCCGCTGTGGGCGGGCATCTACCTCGTCCCGCTGACCGTCGGCTTCCTGGCCGCCGGGCCGGTCTCGGGCTACCTCTCCGACCGGGCCGGGGCCCGGCTGTTCGCCTCCGGCGGGCTGGTGGTGATGGCCCTGTCCTTCGCCGGACTGCTGCTCCTGCCCACCGACTTCGGCTACCCGTGGTTCGCCGTCCTGGTGTTCCTCAACGGCCTGGGCGGCGGCCTGTTCGCGGCCCCCAACACCTCGCTGATCATGTCGAGCGTGCCGGCCGAGGCCCGCGGCGCCGCCTCCGGCATGCGGGCCACCTTCCAGAACGCCGGCATGGTGCTCTCGATCGGCGTCTTCTTCTCCCTGATGGTGGCCGGCCTGGCCGGCTCGCTGCCGCACACCCTCACCGCCGGGCTGACCTCGCAGGGCGTGCCCGCCGCCGACGCGCACACCATCGCCTCGCTGCCACCGGTCGGCACGCTCTTCGCCGCGTTCCTCGGCTACAACCCGATCCAGCAGCTGCTGGGCCCGCACGTGCTCGGCATGCTCCCGGCGGCCAACGCCCGGACGCTGACCGGCCGGGAGTTCTTCCCGCAACTGATCTCGGGCCCCTTCCACGACGGCCTGGTCGTGGTGTTCTGGCTGGCGATCGCCATGTCGCTGGTCGCCGCGGCGGCCTCGCTGGTGCGCGAGCGGACCGGGCCGCGCCGCCCCCGCCGCCCCCGGCCGGGCGCGGGCGAGGCCGCCGGACGGCCCGGCGCGAACCGGCCCGCACCGCACGGAAAGGCCCGCAGGCCATGACCGGGCGCGATGCCGCGACCGACGCCGACACCGACGCCGTGACTGACGCCGTGACTGACGCCGACACCGTGACCGACCCCGATGCCGATGCCGGGGCCGACACCGGGACCGGGAGCCACAGCGGAGCCGGGGCCGGTCTCTCCGCCGAGGCCCTCGTCCGGCTGCGGCTGGCGATCGGCCGGCTCAACCGGCAGATGGCCCGCGCCTCCGGCGGCCAGGACCTCACCGTCGCCCAACTCTCCGCCCTGGCCCGGGTGGAGGTGCACGGCCCGCTGCGGCTCGGCGAACTCGCCGCGCGGGAGGGGGTGGCCGTGCCGTCCGTGCTCCGTACGATCGCCCCGCTGACCGCCGACGGCCTGATCGCCAAGACCCCCGACCCGCTGGACGGCCGCTCCCAGTTGCTCGAACTCACCCCGGCCGGCCTGGCGGCGATCACCCGGATCCGCCGGGAGCGCTCCGCTCTGCTGGCCCGCCGCAGCACGCGGCTCACCCCGCAGCAGTGCCGCCGACTGGAGGCGGCCGTACCGCTGTTGGAGCTGCTGCTGGACGATCCCGACGCAGCCTGCCCCAGCCAAGCCTGTCCCGATCCGTCCTCCCCCGACCCGGCCTGCCCAGACCCGCCCCGCCCCGGCCGGCGCGGCTCCGCCGGCTGAGGCAGCGCTGCTCGGGGCGCCTACGCCGTCTCGCGGAGGAATCCGGTGAGCAGCTCGAAGGTCTCCTCGGGCCGCTCCAGACCGGGGAAGTGGCCGGCCCAGGGCAGTTCGAGCCGGCGGGCACCGGGGATCCGGGTCGCCAAGGAGTCGGCGATCTGCCGGAAGTCGTCCAGGTCGTGGCCGCCGGTCACGACCAGGCAGGGCGCCGTGATCCGGGAGAGGTCCGCTTCGTCGTCGGTGGGGCCGACCTCGGCGTCCGCCTGCACCTCGAAGGCGCGCCGCTGCATCCGGCGGACGAGTTCGCGGGCCTCGTCGCCCGCCTCCGGGCCCAGCCAGCTCTCGACGTTGAGCTCGACGGCGCCCTCCACGTCCCCGGTCGCGAGGAGTTCCCGCTCCCGCGCGGCGAAGGCCATCAGGGCGTCACCGGCGACGTGCCCGGACGCCCCGGAGCAGAGCAGGGCCAGCGCGGTGACGGCCCCGGGGCGCAGCGCCGCCACGTCCATGGCGACCTTCCCCCCGTACGAGGCGCCGATCAGCGCGGTGCTCTCGACGCCCAGGTGGTCGAGGAGCGCCAGCACGTCCTGCGCGTCGCTGTACGGGGCGTCGGCCGGCGGCGTGTCGCCGAAGGCCCGGAAGTCGCCCCGGATCACCCGGTAGCCCGCGTCGACCAGCCCCTGCCACTGCGGGTCCCACATCCTCCGGTCGCACACGGACGAGTGCAGCAGCACCACGGTGGGGCGGTTGCCCGGCAGGTCATGAGATACGTCATGGGAGAGGATCATCCGCGGATCGTATCGACGCCCCCGGGGGGCGCCAACCGGTTTGGTGATCGGCGGGAGTAAGCGCTTTGGGCCGCTTCCGGGCTCTAGGTGGGTGAGGAGGTGCTCATGGGAGGCACGAAGACCGACCGGGACGAGGAGTTCCAGGCGTTCATCGTCGGGGCCTGGCCACGGCTGCTGCGGACGGCGTACCTGTTGGCCGGGGAGCAGTACGCGGCCGAGGACCTGGTGCAGTCCGCGGCGGAGAAGGCCTGCGCGGCCTGGGCGAAGGTGCGACGGGCCGGCGATCCGCACAGCTACGTGCGGCGGATCCTGGTGAACGAACACGCCCGCCGCTGGCGCCGCCGCGCGCCGGAGCTGCTGGTGTACGCGGTGCCGGACGAGGCCGGAGCGGAGGACTGCTACGCCCGCTCCGACCAGCGCGGCGCGCTGATGACGGCGCTGGCCGCCCTGCCGGCCCGCCAGCGCGAGGCCGTGGTGCTGCGGTACTGGGAGGACCTGAGCGACAGTCAGGCCGCCGAGGCGATGGGCTGCTCGGCCGGAGCCGTGCGCAGCCACGCGGCCAAGGGGATCGCGAGACTGCGGGGGGCCGCAGCGCTGAAGGAAATCAAGGGCATGACGAGCATCGGAGGTGCGGTATGAGCGCGGGTGGCAACGGCGGGACGGTCGGCATGGGCGCGGCGGGCGACGACGGCGACGTGTGGGTCGGGCTCGGCCTGGCGGAGGTGGCGGCCGGGGCCAAGGTCGGCCCGGCGCCGATGGCGGACATCATGGCGGGCGGCCGCCGGATCCGGCGCCGTCGCCGGTCGGTGGTCGGCGCGCTCGCGCTGGCCTCCGTGGTGGTGCTGGGCGGCGGGACGATGGCGGGTCTGCACAGTTCCCCCGCGAGCAGCGGCACCCAGTCGCTCGTCCCGGCCAACGGCGGTCCCGGCGGCGGCACCGGGGGCGGTCCGGCCGCCCAGCCGTCCGGCACGGCGACGGCCGAGCGGGATCCGTTCACCCCGGTCCGGGTGACGCTGGCCCAGGGCAGCACCCCCGACGGCAAGACGTGGAAGCTCTGGACGGCACTCTGGCCGGTCGCCCCGAAGGAGCGGGCGTACGAGCAGGCGGTGGCCGTCTGGGAGGAGCGCCACGCCGTCGACTCCTCACTCGACAAGCCGACGGAGGCGTTCATCCAGCAGTACTGGCAGCCCACCGAGGACGTCGTGAACGACTACGTCACCCTGGACGACGTGCGCCAGCCGTACGACAACGCGGGCAGCTACCCGGCGCCGGGCCACGTCGACCCGCGGATGGCCGACACGTTCAGCGGCGGCCTGATGGGCGCCCGGGACAAGGCCGGCACGCCCGGTCCGCTCCCGATCAAGCTCGCCGTGATGGCCCTCGGCCCGGACGTCGGCAAGGTCCTGGTGACCTGGTCGGACGGCTCGGTCATGGAACCGTGGCTGAAGGCCGTCGGGGACTCCCCGTACCAGCGGCTGGTGGTCCCCGAGCAGCCGGGCAAGAAGGTGACGTCGTGGCAGTTCTTCGACAAGAACGGCGCCAAGCTGCCGGACGCCGGCGAGAAGATGCTGACCGAGTAGCGGTCGGCGCGACCGGCTGAACACGACCGGCCGATCACGACCGGGCCGATCACGACCGGGCCGATCACGACCGCCCGACCAGGCCCGCGGGGCCGGCCCGCACCCCCGTCGGGCCGGCCCCGCGTCGGCGTGCGGGCGGTCGGCGTGCGGGACGGTCGGCGCGGTCGGTGCGCATCGCGGAAACGTGGGAGAAAGTGCTCCCCCGGTCGGGGGAGGTCATCGACGAGCCGCCCGAGCAGACTGGCGATCACACCCGGGGAGGACCTCCCGGCCTCCCCTTGATTGCACCGGAGTTGACTCGTGCGTGAGCAGATGTGGCAGCCGCTTTCCTCCCGGCCTTCTTCCCGGCGTTCGTCCCGGCTCTCCTCCCGGCGCCCGCAGGCCGGTCGGCGCGGGGTCGTCGTGGCGGCGGCGGCCGCGGTGGCCGTCGGCCTCATGACCGCGGGCACCGCCCTGGCACCGTCCACGGCAGCCGCCGCCCCCCGCCCGGACGCCGTCCAGCAGGGGCTGAACGCGCTGGTCCGTGACGACGGCCTGCCCGCCGCGCTGGCCGGCGTCCAGGGCCGTGACGGCCGCACCCGCACCTACACCGCGGGGGTCGGCGACGTCACCACCCGCGCGAAGGTGCCGGTCGACGGCCAGGTGCGGATCGGCAGCAACACCAAGACGTTCACCGCGGTGGTCGTGCTGCAGCTGGTCGGCGAGGGGAAGATCGGGCTCGACGAGCCCGTCGAGTCCTACCTCCCCGGCCTGGTCCGCGGCGACGGCATCGACGGGCGCCACATCACGGTCCGCCAGCTCCTCCAGCACACCAGCGGGCTCCCGGACTACGAGGGCTACATCGACGAACCCTCCATCCAGCACCGGTACTTCGAGCCGCGCGACCTGCTGGACATCGCCTTCCAGCACAAGGCCGACTTCGCCCCGGGGGCGAGCTTCAAGTACAGCAGCACCAACTACGTGCTCGCCGGCCTGGTCGTCCAGAAGGTCACCGGCCGCCCCATCGCCGAACAGATCGACCAGCGCATCATCAAGCCCCTCGGCCTGCGGCACACCTACTACCCCGCCCAGGGCGACCGGACCATCCGCGAGGCCCACCCCCAGGGCTACCTCAAGGACGCGACCGACGGGCACCTGATCGACTTCACCGAGCTGGACCCCTCCGCGGGCGGGGCGGCGGGCCAGATGATCTCCACCAACTCCGACGTCAACCAGTTCTTCACCGCCCTCCTCGGCGGCCGCCTCCTGCAACCGGCCCAGCTCGCCCAGATGCGCACCACCGTCCCCATCGGCGACAGCGGCGCCGCCTACGGCCTGGGGCTCATCAGCCGACCGCTGTCCTGCGGCGGCGTCTACTGGGGCCACGGCGGCGACATCCCCGGCTACGAGACCCGGGGCGGGGCGACGGACGACGGCCGCGCCGTCAACATCGCGGTGACCACCGTCCCGCCGGACGCCGCCGGCTCGGAGCACGTCGAGAACGTCGTGGACACGGCCCTGTGCCGCTGACCGAAGTCCGGTGAGGGAGTGGGAAGTCGGCTGGGCCGACTTCCCACTCCGCCTTTCCACCCCGCTCAGGTTCCGTGCCGAGACGGAACAGCCCTAGAGCTGCGTGAGGCCGCCGTCGACGAGCAGTTCCGCGCCGGTGGTGAAGGAGCTCTGGTCCCCGGCCAGGTAGAGGGCGGTGGCGGCGACCTCCTCGGGTCGGCCGACGCGGCCGAGCGGGGTCGTGGCGACGGCCTGATCGACCTGGGGGGACGCGGCCCGCAGCTCGTCGGCGCCGGGGGTCGTGACCGGGCCCGGGGTGAGGGCGTTGACCCGGATGCCGCGACCGGCGAGTTCGGTGGCCCAGGTGCGGGCGAGGCTGCGGATCGCGGCCTTGGTCGCGGCGTAGACGCCCAGACCCGGGACGCCGCGCAGGGCCGCACTGGACGAGAGCAGGATCACCGAGGCGCCGGCCGACAGCAGCGGAAGCGCCTTCTGCACGGTGAACACCGTGCCCTTGAGGTTCACGGAGGTGGTGTGGTCGTACTCCTCCTCGGTGATCTCGCCGAGCGGGCCGAAGTCCCCGAGGCCCGCGTTGGCCACGACGATGTCGAGCCGGCCGCTGCGTTCGGTGATCTCGGCGAAGAGCCGGTCGAGGTCGTCGAGCTTCGACACGTCGCCCCGGACGCCGATGCCCCGGCTGCCGACCTGCTCGACGGCGGCCGCCAGCTCGGCTTCACGGCGGCCGGTGAGGTAGACGGTCGCCCCCTCGGCGGCGAAGCGGCGGGCGATGGCCAGGCCGATGCCGGTGGAGGCGCCGGTGACGAGGGCGGTCTTGTTGTCCAGCTGTCCCATGAGATTCTCCGAATCTTGACGTAACTATTCTTGTTACATTTTTGGGCGCAAAAACCGGCGCAGGAAGCACTGCCACGGCCGAGGCTAGGCGGCCTTCAGCACATCGCGCAGCACATCCTCCAGCGTGGTTCCCGACAGCTCCCGGCGGAGGGTGGCCTCGATCCCGTCGTAGACGGCGGCCATCACCGGAGCGATGCCGTGGCCCACGACGCACTCGGGGTCGGGCGTGGCGGGGTG
The DNA here is from genome assembly GCF_040685395.1 of Kitasatospora sp. NPDC088779. NCBI lineage: Bacteria > Bacillati > Actinomycetota > Actinomycetes > Kitasatosporales > Streptomycetaceae > Kitasatospora > Kitasatospora sp. NPDC088779. Next base: position 271,504 of record NZ_JBFBHW010000002.1, read on the forward strand.
CAGGGCGAAGATCGGCCCTGGCTCCACCGCCTCGTAGACGTCGAGCAGGGTGATCGCCGACAGGTCCCGCGACAGCGTCCAGCCGGCCCCGGCACCCCTTCGCGAGTCGACCAGGCCCGCCGTGCGCAGCTGGGCCAGCAGGCGGCGGATCACCACGGGGTTGGTGTTGACGCTCGTCGCGATCTGCTCGGAGGTGGCGACCTCGTGGCCACGGCGCTGGTACAGCCCGATCCAGGTCAGGGCGTGTGCGGCGACGGTCAACCTACTGTTCGCGCTCATGCCGCCCATCACCCCTCTCCATGTCGTAACTGTAATAGTTACATCGACTGGCGGCAAGCGCGGCACGGCCACATCGGCGGGGCCGACTTCCCACTCCTCACCGCCTAAAGAGCGGTGGGCCGCCTGCGTGCCCGGGTGAGCCGGCGGTACGCGAGATGGACCGCGAGGCCCAGCAGGGTCATGACGACGGACGCCACCAGTGCGACCACATCGAGCGCGTTCCGGCCCAGTGAGTTCCAGAAACCGATGCTTGAAGCAAGGGCGGCGACGTCCGTGTGCCGGGGGTCGTACACCACCGCCACGGTGTCGCGGGCCTTGACGGTGTCGGTCACGTAGGCGAGTCGGGTCTCGACGGACGCCCCCTCGGAGGTCGTGAACCGCACCCGGCAGTTGGCGTTGCCCGCCGGGTTGTCCTGCGGCGCGCTCACCTCAGTGCACTCGGTGACGACCGCCGGCATGTGGACGCCGCGACTGCGGAGAGCCGACGTCACCCCCATGTCGTGCGGTATCAGGTAGACCAGGCTGAGGACGAACAGCAGGACCCCCAGGCCGATCATGGCGAGCGAACCGTTCCGCACGGTCCGGCCGTGGTCCGGCGCGTTCTCCATCGGTCCCCCCGGGTGTCGGCCCAACTGCCCACGTGCGCTCACGCTACCCGCACCCACCGACACCGGCGGTGCGCCGGAACACTGGCCGCCGGCAGCAGGGCGCTCGCAGCCGCGCGACCTCTCCGAGGCTCAACAGCACCGCTTCATCGACCTCATCGACGTGCTTGCGCTCCACTGTCGGCTCTCCCACGACGGGAGGGTCAAGGCGGGCACGGGCACCGGGCTCGTCAGGAGCCGTCCAGGATAAGGGGATCCGGTCACCCCGGTGGCAGTTCCGTCAAACAGCGCACACCCGCTGTGAGCGGACTGGTACGTTCCGCGCATGGACTTCAACGCCGTTGCCAACTCGTTCGTGCCGCACTACTACAACACCTTCGACTCCGGCATCTCGGGTCGCCCGAACCTCAACAGCCTCTACCGACCCGAGTCGATGCTCACCTGGGAGAACGCCCAGGTCCAGGGACAGCAGAACATCCTCGCGAAGCTGACGACGCCCCAACTGGCCACCGTCAAGCACAAGGTGAACACCACCGACGCACAGCCCGCCCCGGGCAACGGCGTACTGGTCACCGTCACGGGCAACCTCCTCATCGACAACGCCTTCGACAAGCCCCTGCAGTTCGCCGAGACGTTCAACCTGCAGCCGATCCCCGGCCAGCCCGGCGGCTTCTTCGTCCACAACCAGATCTTCCGCCTCATCTTCGCCTGAGCCGTCCGGGCCCGGGGCCTCCCGTCGGCTTCCCGCGCGGCGCGCGGAAGCCCCGGACCGACGCCACGACTTGGAGGAAGGGTGCACCTGCGCGAGCTCCGGCCGGGCGACGCCCACGCCGTCCGCCGCATCTACAGCGGCAGGTCGGTCGCCGACCTGTGGTTCGGCCAGATGACCGCCGCCCAGGCCCACGACTACATACGCGAAGCCCAGGAGGCCGACGCCCGCCGGCCGCGCACCGCACGCATCCTCGGCATCGACGTCCACGACGACCTGCTCGGCATCGTCCGGCTCCGCATCACCGGCCACACGGGCAGCCTCAGCTACATCCTGCGCGAGGACGCCTGGGGTCACGGCTACGCCACCACAGCGGTGCGCCGGTTCCTCGCCCACCACCGCACCCCACGGGTCACCGCCGAGCACCGCGTGGGCAACCCCGCTTCGGGAAGGGTCCTGGTGAAGACCGGCTTCGTCGTGACCACCGCGACCGACGAGATCGTCCGCTACGAACTGGGCTAGCGGCTGCCCCGCCAGCTCCGACTCCCCGGGGCCCGCGCCGGGCGTGACGCGGACCTTTGCCGTGTGTTTATATTGAACAATGGTTCAACCAAACACCGGACGCCCCCATGCCCCGCACGCCTGAGGCCTCGGCGGCCGTCCGCGAAGCGACCCGCGCCAAGATCCGGCGCGCCGCCGTCCTGCTCATGGCCGAACAGGGCTACCGCGCCACCACCCTGCGCCAGGTCGCCACCCGGGCCGGCGTCGCCGACGGACTGCCCTCCCGCTACTTCGGCAGCAAGGACGGCCTGCTGATCGACATCGCCGACGGCTGGCGCGAACGGACCCGCGCGGCGCTCGCCGCCCAACCGGCCGACAGCCCCGCCGCCACCCTGCAACTCCTGGTCCGCTCCGCCCTGCTCGGCCTGGACTCCGCCCCCGAGGAGGTCGAGGAGAGCCGGGCCGTCTCCGCCCTGCTCGCCGACCCCGAAGCCCGCGCTGTCCTGGTCGCCGCAGGCGCCGACCTCGCCTCCGCCGACCTCCTACAGGCCTTGGACGAAGCCCTGGCGGCCTGCCGCGTCCCCGACCCCGCCGCCGCCCGCCTGCTCCTCCTCGCCGGCATCCGCGGCGGCCTCACCCTCGCCGCCGAGGACCCGGCCTTCCCGCTGCGCGACCTGGAAGCGGCCCTGCTCGCCCACATCCTGCCGACGACCTGACCCCACCCCATGCTTCGAAAGGCCCCGCCATGACCGCCGAAACCGACATCCGCCCCTACCGCATCGCCATCGAACAGCACCAGCTCGACGACCTGCGCGACCGCCTCGCCCGCACCCGCTGGCCCGACTCGTTGCCCGGCGCCGACTGGGACTACGGCGTCCCGCTCCACTACCTCCAGGACCTGGCCGAGTACTGGCGGACCGGCTACGACTGGCGCGAACACGAAACCAGGCTCAACACCTTCCCGCAGTACACCACCACCCTCGACGGCGCCAACGTGCACTTCCTGCACGTCCGTTCACCCGAACCCGACGCCACCCCGCTGATCATCACGCACGGCTGGCCCGGCTCGGTGGCCGAATTCCTGGACATCCTGGGCCCGCTCACCGACCCCCGCGCCCACGGCGGCGACCCGCGCGACGCCTTCCACGTGGTCGCGCCCTCCATCCCGGGCTACGGCTTCTCCGGACCGACCAGCCAACTCGACTGGGACTACCGGCGCGTGGCACGTGCCTGGGCCGAACTGATGGACCGCCTCGGCTACCCGCGCTACGGCGCCCAGGGCGGCGACTGGGGCTCCGGCATCTCCCGCGAACTCGGCCTCGCCGCCCCCACCCGGGTCATCGGCGTGCACGTCAACACCTCCCCCACCTTCCCCACCGGCGACTCGTCCACCCTCGACGCCCTCGACCGCGAACGGCTCGACACCTGGGCCCGCCACCAGGCCGAAACCTCCGGCTACACCGCCGTCCAGGCGACCCGCCCGCACACCGTCGGCTACGCGCTCACCGACTCACCGGTCGGCCAACTCGCCTGGATTGTCGAGAAGTTCCGCGAATGGACGGACTGCGACGGCGGCGTTCCCGAAGGTGCCGTGCCCCGGGACCACCTCCTCACCAACGTGATGCTGTACTGGCTGACCGCCACCGCCGGCTCCTCCGCGCGGCTGTACAAGGAGTCGGCCCGCAACGGCTGGACCGAGGCCGCCCCCTCCACCGTCCCCACCGGCATGGCCGTCTTCCCCCACGACATCACCCTGCCGGTCCGCGCCTTCGCCGAACGCATCGACAACATCGTGCACTGGACGGAGTTCGACCACGGCGGCCACTTCGCCGCCTTGGAACAGCCCGAGTTGCTGGTGACCGACATCCGGACCTTCTTCCGCACCCTGGCGTGACGCCACCCGTGACTGGTCGGGACGTCGGGATCGGCGGTCGCGTGCAGCACGTACCGGCGTAGAGGTAGCTCTCGAAGATCTGCTCCGGCGTTCGGGACGCGGCCGCATCCCGGGACTCGGACAGGCCCGGCCTCCGCTGGCACTGCTACGCGTGGGCGGGCGGCAGGCGGCCTGATGACGCCGAGCGGCGGCCACCGGGTCGTGACAGCGTGTCGAGTGGCGGCGCACGGTCCGCGACGAGAGGGTGACCGACGCAGGACCTCACCTGAAGGAGCGAGAATGCCCGAAGTCACCACTCCGTACCCGACCGGCACCCCGTGCTGGGTCGATCTGATGGCGCAGGACCAGCAGGCGGCACTGGATTTCTACCGCGACCTGTTGGGCTGGCAGGGGCAGGTCGGCCCGGCCGAGTTCGGCGGGTACGCGGTCTGCGAGCTGAACGGCAAGCCGTCGGCCGGGATCGGACCGGCGATGGCGCCGGAGGGGATGCCCACCCCGCCGACCGTGTGGACCAGCTACCTGTCCACCACCGACGCCCAGGCCACCCAGGACGCGATCGTCGGCGCGGGCGGCACCCTGCTCGTCCCGGCGATGGACGTCGGCGAGCTCGGCCGGATGCTGATCGCCGCCGACCCGCAGGGCGCGGTGTTCGGCGTCTGGCAGCCGGGCGAGTTCTTCGGCGCCCGGGTCGTCAACGAGAGTGGCGCGCTGATCTGGAACGAGCTGCACACCAGCGACCTGCCCGGCGCCACCGCCTTCTACGGCGAGGCGTTCGGCATCGAGATCGAGCCGGCGCAGGGCGCCGAGCAGTACTGGGAGCTGCGGGTCGGCGGCCGGGCCGTCGGCGGGGTCTCGCTGCTCGCCGACGACCCGTCCGGCACGCCCGCGCACTGGCTGACGTACTTCGCGGTGGACGACGTCGACTCCACCGTCGACGCCCTGGTCAAGCACGGCGGCACCGTCCTCGCCCCGCCGTTCGACATGGTGGCGGGCCGGATGTCGGTGGTGACCGACCCGCAGGGCGCGCCGTTCGCGGTGATCGCACCGAAACCGATGTAGGCGGCGCGGCCCACCGCGCGCGGTGTCGCGGTGGGCCGTCTCCGTACAACTCCCGTCCGTACGGGTCACTCCGGCGCGACGGCCGACGGCACCCCGTCCGTCACCCCCGCTGCGCGCGGCCGACGGCGCTGAGCACCGCCCGTACGCCCGCCGTGAGCACCGAGCCGTCCCGCCCGGCGCCCCACACCACCTGTCCCCCGACCCGGGCCTCGACGTAGGCGACGGCGTCGGTACCGGAGCCGGCACCAGCGCCCGCACCCGCACCCGCACCAGCCCCGACGGCGTGCTCGCTGAAGTGCAGGATGTCGACCCGCAGCGCGTCGGCCACCGCGTCGAGCGGCCCGGCGCCCTCGCCGCGCCGGCCGTCCACCTCCGCCCAGTCGTCGCCGGCCTGCCACGGCCAGTCCGGCGCCGCGTCCAGGTACTCCGCGCGGAAGAGCCCGTACAGTCCCTCCGCCGTCACCTCCCGCCCGCTGTCGTCGGTGGCCTCCTGCACAACCCGGGAGAACTCGATCTGGAGCCGCCTCGGCAGTTCCAGCCCGTGCCCGGTCTGGAGCAGGTAGGCGATGCCCCCCTTGCCGGACTGGCTGTTGACCCGGATGACCGCCTCGTAGTCGCGGCCGAGGTCGGCCGGGTCGATCGGCAGGTACGGCACCGACCAGGGCGCCTCGCGCGCCGGGACGCCGGACTCGGCCGCCACCTTGGCGTGGTGGGCGAAGCCCTTCTTGATGGCGTCCTGGTGGGTGCCGGAGAAGGCGGTGTGCACCAGGTCCCCCGCGTAGGGGTGGCGCTCGTGCACGGGCAGCCGGTTGCAGTGCTCGACGGTGCGGCGGATCTCGTCGAGGTCGGAGAAGTCGAGCATGGGGTCGACGCCCTGGGTGTGCAGGTTGAGCGCCAGCGTCACCAGGTCGACGTTGCCCGTCCGCTCGCCGTTGCCGAACAGGCACCCCTCCACCCGCTGAGCGCCGGCCAGCACGGCCAGTTCGGCGCAGGCGACGCCCGTTCCCCGGTCGTTGTGCGGGTGGACGGAGAGGATCACCGACTCGCGGCGCTCCAGGTGCCGGTGCAGGTACTCGATCTGGTCGGCGTAGACGTTGGGGGTGGCGATCTCGACGGTGGCGGGCAGGTTGTGGACGACGGGCCGGTCGGGGCCGGCGTCCCACAGTTCGGTGAGTCCGTTGCAGACCTCCAGGACGTAGTCCGGTTCGGTCAGGTTGAACACCTCGGGCGAGAACTGGAAGCGCACCCCGGGCCGGCCGTCGGCCCGCCGTGCCAGGTGGGTGGCGGCCTCGGTGATCAGGGCCCGCAGTTCGTGCCGGTCGCGCCCGAGGACGACCTCGCGCCAGAGCGGGGCGGTGGCGGTGTAGAGGTGGACGACGACGCGGGGCAGGCCTTCGACGGCCTCGAAGGTGCGGTCGATCAGGTCGGCGCGCGCCGCCGTGAAGACGACGACGGTGACGTCCTCGGGCACCGCGCCGGGCACGGTGGCCAGTTGCCGGACGAAGTCGAAGTCGGTGCGGCTGGCGGAGGGGTAGCCGACCTCGATCTCCTTGAAGCCCATGGCCAGGAGCAGGTCGAACATCCGCTGTTTGCGTGCCGGGTCCATGGGTTCGGCCAGTGCCTGGTTGCCGTCGCGCAGGTCGACGGGGACCCACAGCGGGGCGTGGTCGATCCGTCGGCCGGGCCAGCGCCGCATCAGCGCGGGGACGTGCACGCGCTCGTGGGCGGGCCGGTAGCGGTGGGAGGGCATGGCACCCGGGCGCTGCGGGTTCCAGGCGGGGGCGGTGACCGGGACGGGGCCGGCGGGGGTACGCAGGGTCGGGAATCGCATGATGAGTCCTTACGGAGGTACCGGTGGACCGGCAGGACGGCGCCCCGCAGCGGGGTGCCGGTCCGGTCACGCCCCGCTGCGGCCACCAAGAAGAAGGCCACCCAGAGGGAGACTCCACGGCTGCATGCCGGGTAGACTAACCACGAACCAAGTCCTCAGACAAGCTGACAGGTGAACGCGAATGCCCCCGCTCGGCCCCCTCCACCGCTCCCCCCTGGTCGACCAGGCCACCCGACGCCTGGAGGAGCAGATCACCGCCGGACACTGGCCGGTGGGCGGGAAGCTGCCGGGCGAGGTGACCCTGGCGAAGGAGCTGGGCGTCGGCCGCTCGACCGTCCGGGAGGCGCTGCGCGCGCTGGCCGGCGCCGGGATGGTGCAGAGCCGACAGGGGTCGGGCGTGTTCGTGACGGCGGACCGGCCCGCCCTGGACTGGCCGACCCGGCTGCGCCGGGCGGAGCTGGCGCACGTCTACGAGGTGCGCACCATGGTCGAGGTGCAGGCGGCCCGACTGGCGGCCGCGCGCCGCACGGAGACGGACCTCACCTCCGTGGACACGGCGCTGGCCACCCGGCTGGCGGCGGGCGGCGCGGACGACGCGGCCTTCGTGGACGCCGACATCGCGCTGCACACCGCCGTGGTGGCGGCCGCGCACAACCCGGTGCTGGACGACCTGTTCGCCCAGTTCGCGCCGGTCCTGAGGGAGCACCTGGTGGACCTGGTGGGGGTGCTGGGGCTGCGCAGCGGGGACCCGAACCACGGCTACGCGTCGCACGCGGACCTCGTCGGGGCGCTGCACCGGGGCGATCCCGAGGAGGCCGGGCGGGTGCTGGCGGCCGAGCTGGAGGCCACCCGGTCGCGCCTGCTGGCCGACTGAGCGGAGCGGGCGGAGCGGGCACCGGGGCCACCGACCGACCGGTCGGGCGAATATCCGGAGCGCGGACACACAGTTTTCACACGGCGGCCACCCGGCCGCCCGCTCCGATGGCCGACGCCTCGTCAACCCGCTCCGAACTGGGATGCTTCGAGCACGCACGATCAACCGTCAGATGACATTGTGTCCGGAGCGTGTGTGACCACGGCCCAGGCGGCGAACGCACTTTCACTCCAATCACACGGTATGACTAGTATCGCCTCGTCAAGCCCGTGCCCCGGACGGCCGCCCCGCTCAGGCCGGCCGCCATCCCCAAGGAGACTGCTCTGCGCGCGCGTGCGAATCGGCGGCCCCCGACGCCGAAGGCCCCCCGCAGGCGTCCGCGCCTGTCACTGCGGACGGCGCTGCTCGTCCTCGCCGTCGTCCCCAGCATCGCCCTGGCCGCCCTGTGGGCGGTCACCAGCGGCGAGACCGTCTTCGACTTCCAGCGCCAGGCCGCCCAGGGCCTGCTCGCCCAGAAGGCCGGCCAGCCGTCCAACATCGTCTACTACAGCCTCCAGGAAGAACGCCGGCTCAGCGCCGAGGCGCTCGCCCGGCCCGGCGGCAACACCGACCAGCTGCGCCGCCAGCGCCAGCAGACCGACGACGCGGTCCGCCAGTTCCAGGTCCTCTCCGGCGAGACCGCCGACAGCGCCCCCGAAGAGGTCCGAACCGCCGTCACCGAAGCCCGCCAGGCGATGGGCAAGCTCGCCGAGCAGCGCACCGCCGTCGACCACGGCTCGATCGACCAGCAGGCCCTCTACGCGTACTACACCGACCTGATCGCCGTCGACCTGCGGCTGTTCACCGCACTCAGCCGCGTCGACGCCGGCGAGGTCACCTGGGTCTCCAAGACCCTGGTGAACACCTTCTGGGCCAAGGAGATGCTCGCCCGCGAGGACGCCATCCTGGCCCGCGGCTGGCCCACCGGGCGACTCTCCGCCGCCGACTACCAGCAGGTGCAGCAGGCCGTCGGGGCGCAGGAGCACCTCTTCACCGTCCAGGTCCTCCCGTACATCCCGGACGGCGAGGCCGCCGCCTGGCACGACCTGATGAACAGCCCCGCCTGGCAGGCCAAGGCCGCCGTCGAGCAGTCGCTCACCAAGCCCACCGCCGCCGAGGCCAACGGCACCGTCAAGCTCCCCGCCGCCCAGGACCAGTGGCGCCAGGCCCTCGACCAGCTCAACCCGCAGCTGGTCAAGGCCATCGAGAACCGCACCAGCGCCATCGTCGACGTCGGCAAGGGCACCATCCTCTCCCTCCTCACCAAGGTCGTCCTGACCACCGTCGTCGGCCTGATCACCGTCGTCGCGGTGATCATCGCCTCCTGGCGGCTCAGCCGCTCGCTGCGCCGGCGCATCAAGGAACTCCAGACCCAGGCCGAGGAGATGGAGCGCACCCTCCCCGAGGTCGTCGAACGCCTCGGCCGCGGCGAGCAGGTCGACGTCGAGACCGACAGCCGCACCATCACCGCCGGCCCGCACGGCAACGGCACCGACGAGCTCGCCCGCCTCGGCCAGGCCCTCAACCTGGCCCGCGCCTCCGCCGTCGAGGCCGCCGTCAAGCAGGCCGAGCAGCACCGAGGCTTCGAGCGGCTGCTCCAGCGCATCGCCCGCCGCACCCAGCTGCTGATCGGCCGCCAGCTGCGCAAGCTCGACGAGCTGGAGCGCAAGCACGAGGACCCTGAGGTCCTGGAGGGCCTGTTCGACCTCGACCACCTCACCGCCCGCCTGCGCCGCTACGAGGAGAACCTCGTCATCATGGCCGGCGGCCAGCCGCAGCGGCGCTGGCGCAAGCCCGTCCCGCTGCTGGACGTGCTGCGCGCCGCGCAGGGCGAGGTGCAGGACTACCGCCGGATCATGATCGACGTCGAGGGCCACCCGTGGCTGTCCGAGCGGGCCGTCGGCCCGGTCGCGCACGTGCTCGCCGAGCTGATGGAGAACGCCACCACCTTCTCCAAGCCGCCCACCCCGGTCGAGGTCCGGGCCGCCATGGTCGGCCGCGGACTCGCCGTCGAGATCGAGGACCGCGGCCTCGGCATGGACCCCGAGCAGTACGACGCCGCCAACGAACTGATGAGCCGCCCGCCCCGCACCGACGTGCTCGCCCGGGCGGACGACGTCCGCCTCGGCTTCTACGTCATCGCCCGGCTGGCCGCGCACAACGGACTCAAGATCGAGTTCCGGCCGTCCGCCTTCGGCGGCACCCGGGTCGTCGTGCTCGTCCCCGACGAGCTCGTCATCGACGGCGACGCCGGACTCCCCGACGCCGCCCCCGTCGAACCGATCCCGCTCGTGCGGCGCTCCCGCAAGGCGCTGCTCACCGCCTCCAACGAGGCCCCGGAGCCGGAGCCGGCGGGGCCGCCGGTCGCGCCCGTGGACTCCTTCCCGCCGGGAGAGTCCTTCGCGCCGGCGGAGCCCCTCCCACCGGTGGAGGCCTTCGCCGCGGCCGAATCCTTCCCCCCGGTGGAGGCGTTCGGGCAGGTCCAGCACGTGGAGCAGCCCGGGTACGTCGCACCGCTCGGGTACGCGGAATCGCTCGGGTACGCGGAACCGCTCGGGCAGACCCAGCAGCTCCCGCACGACCCGCTGACCGCCCCCCTCCAGGCCTTCGGGCACGTCGAGTACGTCCAGCCCGAGGCCGCGCCCGCCGCCGAGCCCGCGCCGTTCCCCGCCCCGTACGCCGAGCAGCCGATCGAGCACAGCTCGCCGGCCCCCGACGCCCCGGTCGACCAGCTGCCCTCGCACGACGTGCCCGCCTACCCGGACATCGCCTACGCCCGGGTCACCGACGCCGAGGCCCCGTACGCCGACGAGCAGTACCGCCCGGCCGACCACTACCGGCTGGCCGAACGGCGCCGGCGCCGCGAGTACGCCTCCGCGGTGCCGCTCAGCCCCACCGAGACCGAGCAGCCCCCGCTGCCCCAGCGCGTCCGGCAGGCCAGCCTGGCCGCCGAACTGCGCGTCCCGCCGGCGCCCCGCCCGCAGTGGGCCGAGCCCGCCGCCGAACCCGCCGCCCCGGCCACCGAGCCCGCCGGCGGCCCCTTCCAGCGCCCGGCGAAGCGTTCCGGTGCGACGATCGGCGCCTTCCAGCGCCAGTCCCGTGCCGCCCGCGCCCAGGACAGCGGCGAGCACCCGCTGCCCGGGGCCGTGACCCCACCGGCTCCCCCCACCGCCCCCGCCGGCTCCCCGACGCCCGCGCCCGGCCCCTCCCCCTGGGCCCTGCCGGCCGCGGACCCCCGAACCACACGAACGGATGACCAGTCATGAACCGAACGATCGCCACCCACCAGGACCTGGACTGGCTGCTGGACGGACTCGTCGACTCGGTGCCCGGGACCAGGAACGCCGTCCTGCTCTCCGACGACGGCCTGGTCGTCAGCCACTCCCGCACCATCGAACGGGCCGACGCCGAACGCCTCGCCGCCGTCGCCACCGGCCAGCAGAGCCTGGCCCGCGGCGTCGGCCAGCTCTTCGACGGCGGGGCCGTCCACCAGGTGATCGTCGAACTCGCCGAGTGCTGGCTGTTCATCATCGCCGCCGCCCGGGGCACCCACCTGGCCGTCGTCGCCTCCCAGGAGGTCGACGCCGAGGTCATGTCGGTCGCCATGCACACCCTGGTGCAGCAGGTCGGCCAGAAGATGACCACCCCGGTGCGTGCCGAGGCCGGCGCCGCCTCCCCCGCCGGCTTCGACGCCTTCGCCGCCCGGAACCGGAGCTGACACCGGTGGGCCCGTACGGGAGCGGAAACGGGAGCGGGCAGCGCGGCGGGGTCCCGCACTGGAGCGAACTGCCGGACGAGGACGCCGAGGACGAGTCGGGCGCCATGGTGCGCCCGTACACCATCACCCGCGGCCGCACCGCGCCCGAGCGCGACGACCTCACCCTGATCACCGTGCTCACCACCGTCGAGGACGAGGCCACCCGGGCCCTGGCGCGGGGCAGCCGCGCCGGTGCCCGCGGCCTCCAGCCCGAGCACCGGATGATCCTCGACCACTGCCGGCGGCCCGCCGCCGTCGCCGAGGTGTCGGCCGGCCTGGACCTCCCGGTCTCGGTCACCAAGATCCTGTTGGGCGACCTGGTCGCCCAGGGCCTGCTGCGGGCCCGGGCACCGCTCTCGGTGGCCCGGGCCGCCGGAGGCGTGGACCTCGGCCTGCTCACGGCCGTTCGCGAAGGACTCCGGAGACTCTGAACCATGGCAACACCCCACCCCAGCAGTGCCGCTGACGCCGGCGTCGCCACCGCGCCGGCCGCCGTCAAGATCCTCATCGCGGGCGGCTTCGGCGTCGGCAAGACCACCCTCGTCGGCTCCGTCAGCGAGGTCGCCCCGCTGCGCACCGAGGAGTACCTGACCCGGGCCAGCGTCGGCGTGGACGACCTGTCCGGCGTCGACCAGAAGGACACCACCACCGTCGCCCTCGACTTCGGCCGGATCACCGTCAACCCGGACCTCGTCGTCTACCTGTTCGGCACCCCCGGGCAGGAACGCTTCTGGTTCATGTGGAACGACCTCGTCAACGGCGCCCTCGGCGGCATCGTCATCGCCGACACCCGCCGGCTCGACACCAGCTTCGCCTCCATCGACTTCTTCGAGAGTCGGGGCATCCCCTTCGTCGTCGCCATCAACTGCTTCCACAGCCACAACACCCGCACCCCCGACGAGATCCGCGCCGCCCTCGACCTGGACCCGCAGGTACCGATGCTCCTCGGCGACGTCCGCGAACGCGCCTTCGGACGCGACCTGCTGCTCGCCCTGGTCGACCACCTGATGGACCTCTCCGCCGCCCCCGTCGGCTGAACGTCGGCTGAACCACCTCCCTTCCCCAGGAGCTACCCCATGACCTCACCCCTGCGCGTCCTCGTCCACGGCGGCGGCATCGGCGGGCTCACCCTCGCCACCGCCCTCGCCAAGCGCGGCCACCACGTCGACGTCGCCGAACTCCGCGACCAGCTGGAAGCCCTCGGCGTCGGCATCATCCAGCCCTCCAACGCCCTCCACGTGATGCGCGAGATAGGCGTCCTCGACGACTGCCTCGCCGCCGGCTTCGAGTGGGAGGTGCTCACCATCTGCGACCCGACCGGTGCCACCCTCGCCAAGATCCCGCAGCCCCGGATGGGCGACGCCCCCTCCAACAACGGCATCCCCCGCCCCGCCCTCGCCCAGGTACTCGCCACCGCCGCCACCCGGGCCGGCGCCACCCTGCGCTTCGGCACCACCATCGCCGACCTCGCCGAGGACGCCGACGGCGTCGACGCCACCCTCACCGACGGGCACCGCGACCGCTACGACCTCGTCGTCGGCTTCGACGGCATCGGCTCCCCGCTGCGCAAGCGCCTCTACGGGGAGAAGTACGCGCCCGAGTACACCGGCTTCGCCAACTGGCGCGTCACCCTGCCGCGTTCACCCGAGGTCCAGGGCGTGGTGATGTCCACCGGCAACCTCAAGGCCAAGGCACTGCTCACCCCGATCACCGACGACCTCATGTACCTGGGCTCGGTGTTCGCCGAGGCCGAGGACTTCCGGCCCGACCCCGGGCACGCCCACGAGCAGCTCGCCGAGCGCCTGGCCGGCTTCGGCGGCCCGATCTCCGAGGCCCTCGCCCAGGTCACCGACCCGTCCGCCGTGGTCTACTCGCGGATCTCCCAGGTCAGCGTCGAGGAGCCCTGGCACGTCGGCCGGATCGCGCTCGCCGGCGACGCCGCCCACGCCTCCACCCCGCACCTCGCCCAGGGCGCCGCGATGGCCGTCGAGGACGCCCTCGTCCTCGCCCAGAGCCTGGACGCCGCCGAGGCCGTCCCCGCCGCGCTCGCCGCCTGGGAGGAGCGCCGCCGGCCCCGCGCCATGTGGGTCCAGGCACTCTCCCGGGCCGTCCTCAAGCAGGAGACCGGCACGCCCACCACCCCGGAGGAGGACGAACTCCTCAAGGTCGGCATCCCCGGCGCCGCCCACGTCCTCGTCCAGCCGTACTGACCGCTGTCCCGCCTGCTGCGCGAAGCCTCGCAGCAGGCGGGCGGGCGGCCGGCCAGGTCTCGCGTCGGCTCGCGCGGCAGCTCACGCGTCGGCTCACGCGTCGGCTCACGCGTCGGCTCACGCGTCGGCGAGCTCGTGCCGCCGCTGCCACACCGCCGCCGAGACCCGGGCCAGCAGCCGGGCCGCCGGGTCCGTGCGGTCCTCGCCCGAGGCCAGCGGGCCGGTGTAGCAGACCGCGATCAGGTAGGGCGGGCAGTCCTGCGGGTGGACCAGGCCCACGCTGTGCCGGGCGCCGGGCACCCAGCCGTTCTTGAAGGCGATCCGGGTGCCCGGCGGCAGGCCCGCCGCCAGGTCCACCCGGAACGCGTTGCGCTCCAGCAGCGCCAGCAACTCCGGCTCCCCGCCCAGGGAGTGCAGCAGCCGCACCAGGTCCCGCGCGCTCACCAGGTTGTGCACCCCGGCGTCGCGCGCCGCGTAGTCCTCGATCCCGCGCGGGCTCGCGCTGCGCGTCGCCCCGGCCCGCCGCCACGCCTCGGCCACCGCCGCCCGGTCGACCCGGGCCAGGCACAGGTTGGTGGCCAGGTTGGAGGAGTGCGTGATCATCCGTTCGGCGAGCAGCCGCAGCGGCACGTGCGTGCCCAGCAGCTCCCACGGCAGCGGATCGCTGTCCCAGTCGGGATCGTTGCCGAACTCCCCGCCCACCACGGACTCGAACCGGTTCACCACCGGCACCTCGGCATCGAGATCCGCCCCGCCACGGGCGAGCGCCGCCAACACCGCGACCTTCATCGTGCTCGCGGCATCGTGCAGTTCGTCCGGCGCCCGCACGAACACCGGCTCCGCCTCGCCCGCCCAGGGGGCCACCACCACAGAGAGCATGGCCGCAGCCTAGGGCAGCCTTCGGCTGGTCAGGAAGGGCTGCCCACGGCTGCTCGGCACTGTTGAGGGCTGCTCAGGACTGCTTGGCGCAGGTGCGGTCCCTGCCCGGCAGCCGGCCGGTGGCCAGGTAGGTGTTCACCGAGTCGTCGACGCAGGCGTTGCCGTAGACGCCGAAGCTGGTGTGCTGGAAAGCGCCTTCGAGGGTGACCAGCCGGGAGCTGGGCAGCATGCCGTGCAGGGCCACACTGCCCCGGTACGGGGTGCGCGGGTCGTTGCTGGCGGCCACGATCAGCGCCGCGGTGTCGCGCCGGACCCGGGTGGGCTCCTCGCGCGGCGCGTCCCAGAACGCGCACGGGGTGATGTTCTCGGTCATCGGGCTGAACAGCGGGTGGGCGGCCCGGCCGCGCTCGATGTCGCGCCAGTACTGCTCCGGGTCGCGCGGGGCGGCCACGTCCCCGCACAGGATGGCGGTCTGCACGCTGCCGGTGGCCGAACCCGCGCTGGTGAACGTCCCCCGCAGGAAGGCGGCGAAGCCGGGCGACACCCGGGTGGGCCGCCCGTCCGCGGCCCCGGCCAGCACGGACAGCTGCTCGGCGAGGCCCGCCCGCGCCGGATCGAGGTCGCTCGCGATCCCGGCGAACACCAGGGAGGGGACCTGGCTGCCGTCGAGCCGGAAGACGTCGGGGGCGGTACCGACGGTGAGCGGCTCCCGCTCGGCCGCCGCGACGACGCGGTCGATCGTGGCGCGCACCTGCGCGCGGGTGTCGCCGAGGCCGTAGTCGGCGTGGTGCGCGGCCGCCCAGTCGGCCCAGCCGTCGAGCGCCCGCTCGTGCTCGTTCTCGGTGCCCCGCATCAGCCGGGGGTTGTAGCCGCGCGGGTCGATCCCGCCGTCGAGGACCACCCGGTCGTAGCGGCCGGGGAACAGCTGGGTGTAGGCCGTGCCCAGGTAGGTGCCGTACGAGTAGCCCAGGTAGGAGATCTTCCGTTCGCCGAGCGCGGCCCGGACGACGTCCAGGTCGCGGGCCGTGTTCCGGGTCGTGACGTGCGGCAGCACCGAGCCGTTGGTGGCGCGGCACCGGTCGGCCACGCTCCTGGCCCACGCCGTCTGGCGGTCGAAGACCGCCCGGTCGGCGCTGGCCGAGGGCAGGACGGGGCCGGTGGACAGGCCGCAGTCCAGCGGAGTGCTGCGGCCGACGAAGCGCGGGTCCATGCCGATCACGTCGTAGCGGGCGCCGGCCTCCTTCATCGCCCCGCGCACCAGTACGGAGTTGGCGAGGCCCGGCCCGCCGGGGCCGCCGAAGTTGAGCAGGAGGGAGCCGATCCGGTGCCGGGTGTCGGTGGCCTTGAGCCGGGAGATCGCGACGGTGATCGTCCGCCCCCGGGGGTCGCTGTAGTCGAGCGGCACGGTCACGTCCGCGCAGCGCGCGCCCGCGCTCTCCAGGCCGCGGCCCACCTCGTCGTCGGGGCCCAGGACGCAGCTGCGCCAGTCGAGGCGCTGGTGGTGGTAGCGGTCGAGTCCGGCTCCGGCGCTCGCGGGGCCGCCGTCACGCTCGGCGGCGGCGGCCGTGGCGGCGGGCGCCGTGGCGAGGCAGGCGGTGAGGGCGAGGCCCGCGGCCGCGACGCGGCGCAGGGCCTTGGGGGTGGTCATGCGGTCTCCTGACGATGACGGGTGCGGATGCGGGTGCGGATGCGCAGGAAGTCGGTCAGGCCGACTTCCTGCGCGTCAGCCTTCCAGCGCACCCGGCGCCGGATCATCGCCCTGGGACACGAACTGTCGGTACGTCAGGAGCAGTAGCCCCGCTGCCCGGCGTACCACCCGGGCAGTAACCGGACCCCGGGGCCGGAGCGTGCCCGGGTCAGCCGCTCGGGCGCGGGGACGGCAGGGCCGCGGAGCCCGCCGCCAGGGGCCATTCGCGGTGGAACGGCGGCAGCGGGTACGTGCCCTCGATGACCGGGGTGCCGAAGACCTTGAGGTGGGCGAGCAGCGAGCCGGTCAGGTCGACGCCGCCGACCAGCGACCAACTCCCTTGGGCCTGAGGCGGGTTGCCAGAGGAGTCGGCGATCAGCGAGCCCTCGGCCCGGGCCCGCAGGTAGGGGGCGACGGTGGTCTGGACGCCGACGGTGTCGTAGAGGCCGACGGAGACCTCGGCGCCGAGCGCGGCCCGCACCCCGGCCCTGCCGGTGAGGCGCACCCGGACCGGGGAGACCTTGGTGTCGGCGTCGGTGGTCGGGGTCCAGCCCTTGCCGCCGGTGTAGTCGGCGCGGACGGCCCAGGTGCCGGTGGCCTCCTGTTCGGCCTCCAGGTGGACCTGGCCGTCGGCGCCGACCTCCAGGTAGCAGGTGAGCTTCAGGTTGACCACGACGGGCAGTCCGGCGACGGTGAGCACCGGGCTGGCCTGCAACGTGGCGAAGGGCAGCCGGACGGGCGCGGCGCCGGTGCTGCGCGCGACGTCGCCGGTGACCTTCCACTGGGCGTGGGCGCCGAGGTCGAAGCCGATGGAGGCCGTGCGCGGGCTGCCGGCGGCGGCGCCGTGGTAGGCGAAGTGGACGGCGGGGTGCAGCTGGAGGGAGCCGGAGGCGTCCACGCTCGCGCCGTCGGGCAGCGGGACGGGGGCCTTGACGTCGACCTCCAGGGTGCCGGAGGCGTCGGCCTTCACACCGCCGCCGTCCGCACCGACGACGGCCTTGAGGTCCTTGACCAGCGGGGTGACGGTGATGCCGTGCGGGTCGACGGGCACCGGGCCGTCGGCCTCGGTGCCGCCGAGGAGTTCGGCGAGGGTGGCGGGGCGGGTGGTCAGGTTGAGGCTGGCGCCCGCGCCGGGGCGGACGCCGGTGACGGCGACCAGCGCGCCCTGGGGCGCGGCGGCGGTGGGCGGGCTGGCGATGAGCTGCCCGGGCTGAACGGCGGGGGCGGGGGTCGGCGTCGCGCCGGCGGTCGCGGTGGGCCCGGCGGCCGGCGGCGCCGAGAGGACGGCCGTGCCGCCCGCCGGGTCGTACGCGGTGAGCTGGAGGTTCTGCCCGGCGGGGGTGGCCGCGCCGCCGTCCTTGGCGGGAGCGGCCACGGCGGCCTGCCGGTCGCCGGCCGGGGCGGCGGTGACCGGCGTACCGGCCGTACCGGTCGGCCGTGCGGTGGCAGCGGCGGTGGTCGGGGCGGCGGCGGCCCGGGCGCGGGGGGTGCCGGCGGCCTGGGCTGTCGGGGCCTGACTGCCGGCGGCGGACGCGGTCGTGGTCGTGCCGGTGGTGACGGCCGCTTCGGTGGTGCCGGCGGCGGCCTGCGGAGTGCCGGAGGTGGTCGGCCCACAGGCGGCGACCCCGGCGAGGGCGAGGGTGAGGAGGGCGGGGCCGACGGCCCTGCCTATGGAGCTTTTGAACACGCGGCGTCATGTTACTGACGGGGAATAAGTTTGTCGAAGACAGGCCAGGCAGGGTAAAAGGCGCAGGTCAGACCAGTCGGGCCACGGGCAGCGGAGCTCCCGGCAGCGGGCCCACCGCGGCGTCCGCCGCCAACGCGGCCAGGTACCGGGAGCGGGGCACCGGCTCGGCGCCGAGACTGCGGATGTGCGGACTGTCCCACTGGGCGTCGAGCAGCCGACCGCCGGCCGCGCCGAAGCGCACCCCGAGGTCGGCGACGGCGACGCGGGCGGCGTCGGGGCGGCGGTGGAACATCGAGTCGAGGCTGAGGACGGGCCCGGCGGCGACGCCGAACACCCCGCCGATCAGCTCCTCGCCCTCCCACACCTCGCCGCTGTGGGCGGCCCCGAGCGCATGCAGCCGCTCCAGTGCGGACCGCAACTCTCCGGTCAGCCAGGCCGGTTGGCGGCCCTCGGCACAGCGGGCCACCACCTCGCCGAAGGCCCGGTCGGCGCTGGTCCACCACTGCGGCCGGTGGCGCAGCCGCCGGGCGAGGCGGCTGCCGAGCCGGACGCCGTCGGGCGGCAGGACGGGCCGGGGGTCGGGCGACCACCAGGCCAGCGCGTACGGGTCGTTCCCGCCGGGCAGCAGCGCCACCTCGCCCGCCTCGACGGCTTGTTCGTAGCGCGCCTCGTTGTAGGCGCCTGCGTACTCGTCCGCCGCGGGCATCGGGAACAGGCCGCGACGGTACGCCGCCAGCAGGTCCGACGCGCCCAGGCCGGCGCCGAACGCCACCGGCCCGTCCCCGGGCCCGCGTTGGACGTCCAGCCCGTCGAAGGGGCTCACGCCGGCGGCCCGAGGAAGCCCTCCGCCGCCAGCCGCCCCAGGTAGTGGTCGAGCAGGCCGGCGTCCACGGCGGGCAGGTCGATGCCGCTGCCGGCGAGCGCGGCGTCGGTGTTGGCGCGGTCGAACAGCGGGAAGACGGGCCGGAAGTACAGCTCGCTGATCGACAGCGCCGACCCGGGAGCGCGGTCGACGAACAGCGGGACGAACGGCGTGATGGGGTGGGCGGGGTGCCTGGCGGCGAACCGGACCAGGCCCTGCACCCAGTCGCGGTAAGGGAGTTCGGCGATCGGGTGGCCCCGGGCCCGGAGCCGTTCGGCGAGATCGGCGAGGTCGGCCGGGCGCGGCGAGGTGAGGTGGTAGACCTCGCCGTCGGCGGGGGCGTGGGCGGCGATGTGGGCGACGGCGCGCGCGAAGCGGTCGGCCGGGACGAAGTCGAGCGGCAGCAGCACGTCCGGGCAGGTGCCGCTGTCCGCCAGGTACGCGATGAGCGCGCAGATCTCGGTGCCGGTGTTCATCACACCGGTGGCGAGGTCCCCGGTGACGTCGTTGGTGCGCAGCACGGTGACCGGGAGACCGGCGGCGGCTGCCTCGTGCAGCAGCTGTTCGGCGACCCACTTGCTCTCGACGTAGCCGACGCCGAGCCGGTCGGGGTGGGCGAGCGGGGTCCGTTCGGTGACCTCGCGGACGCCGGCCGCGCCGAAGCCGGCCAGCACGGCGAGGGTGGACAGGTAGTGCACGGGCACGCCCCGGCTGTGCCCGGCGAGGCGGATGATCTCGCGGGTGCCGCCGACGTTGGGCGCGCGCAGCTGGTGGTACGGATAGAGGAAGTTGACCTGTCCGCCGAGGTGGTGGACGGCGTCCAGACTCCCGGCCAAACCGTCGAACTGACGCTGCGTCAGTCCTAGTCGGGGTGCGGCGAGGTCGCCGACCAGGGGCACCACCCGGCTGTCGGTCAGGTCGTGGCGCAGGAAGCGCTGCTGGGCGGCGCGCAGGCGTTCCAGCGCGTGCTCCTCGTCGGGGGCGCGGACCAGGCAGTGGATCCGGGCCCCGGTGGTGGCGAGCAGCGCGTGCAGCAGGTGGGCGCCGCAGAAGCCGGTGGCGCCGGTGAGCAGGATCTCGGCGGGTTCGGCCCGGCTGGGCGCCGGGCTCCAGGACTGCTGGACGGGGTGGGCGAGCCGGGCTTCGGCGGCCCAGTCGACGGCGGCCTCGCCGGAGCCGGAGCCGGAGCCGGAGCCAGGGTCGGTTCCGTCGACGCGGGCGGTGCGCGCGGCTCCGTCGGCGCGGGCGGCCTGGACGGCGGTCGCGAAGGCGCGCAGGGTGGCGTCGCGCAGCAGGGCGCGGGTGAGGGCGCGGACGCGGGTGACGTCGAGGCCGAGCATGATCCGGGCGCGGGCGAGCATCTCCATGGCCAGCAGGGAGTTGCCGCCGAGGGCGAAGAAGTCGTCGGCGGGCCCGACCTCCTCGACGCCGAGCAGTTCGGCCCACAGCCGGCCGATGGCGTCCTCGACGGCTCCCCCACCGCCCGCCGCCCCGGTGCCGCCCGGGCCGGGCCGGCCCGGGGTGCGCGGCTCGGCGTGCGGCAGCCGGCGGCGGTCGACCTTTCCGGCCGGGGTGAGCGGCATGCGGTCCAGCGCCACGAAGGCGGCCGGGAGCATGTACTCCGGCAGCCGTTCGGCCAGGTAGGCGCGGAGCCGGTCGCGGCGGACCCCGGCTTCTGCACCGGCGTCGGCGTGGTCGGCGAGCGTGTAGTAGGCGGTGAGCGCGCGGCCCCCGTCGGGGTCGCCGCCGTCGGCGGCGACGCGGGCCTGCCGGACGTCGGGGTGGGCGGCGAGGGCGGCCTCGATCTCGGCGGGGTCGACGCGGTGGCCGAGCACCTTCACCTGGTCGTCGAAGCGGCCGAGGATCTCCAGCTGCCCGTCGGCCCGCCAGCGCCCGGCGTCGCCGGTGCGGTACATCCGCTCGCCGGGCACCGGCGCGTACGGGTCGGGGACGAAGGCCTCGGCGGTCGCCACGGGGGCGCGCCAGTAGCCCCGGGCGAGGCCGGGCCCGCCGAGGTGGATCTCGCCCTTCTCGCCGGGCCGTACGGGGGACAGTCGGGCGTCCAGGACGTGCACCCGCACGCCGGGCAGTGGGCGGCCGATCGGCACCGGCGCGGCCGGGCCGCCCGGGCCGGCGCCGTCCAGCAGGGCGGGGGTGACCTCGCAGAGCGTGGAGGTGACGGCGGCCTCGGTGACCCCGTAGGCGTTGACCAGCCGGACGCCGGGCAGCCGGTCCAGGCAACTGCGGCAGTCGTCGGCGTGCACGACGTCCCCGCCGACGACGACCAGCCGCAGCCCCTCCGGGCCGGGCCCGCCGGGCGGGAGCAGCGTGAGCACGTGGTGCCAGTAGGCGGGGGTGAGGTCGGCGACGGCGAGGCCGAGTCCGCGCATCCGGTGGACGAGTTCGGTGGGCGCCCAGGTGCGGCCGCCGCCGAGGACGAGGGTGGCCCCGGCGAGCAGGGTCGCGAAGACCTGCTCCAGTGCGGTGTCGAAGCCGAGCGCGGCGAGTTGCAGGACGCGTTCGCCGGGGGCGAGGCCGTAGGCGTGGACGACCCGGTCGAGGGTGAACACCAGGGCGCGGTGGGTGACGGGGACGCCCTTGGGGGTGCCGGTGGTGCCGGAGGTGTAGATCAGGTAGGCGAGGTCGTCGGGCGCGGCACCGTCGGGCTCACCCGCGCCGTCGGGCCCGCCCGCGCCGCATAACCCGGCGAGGACCGGCTCACCGCCGCCGTCCGGCCCGTCCTCGGCGTCCACCGGCACCGGCTCGACGCCCGGCAGCGCCCCGCCCTCGGTGACCGCCACCCGCGCCCCGCTGTCCTCGACCAGCCGGGCCAGCCGCCGCGCCGGGTACGCCGGATCCAGCGGCAGCAGCGCCGCGCCCGCCTTCAGCACGCCGAGCCAGGCGACGACCAGGCCCGCACCGCGTTCGAGGCAGACCGGCACCACCTGCTCGGGGCCGGCCCCGCGCGCCCGCAGTGCCCTGGCCAGGCGGTCGCTGCGCCGGTCCAGCTCGCGGTAGCTCAGCGTGGCGTCGTCGGCGACGACGGCGACCGCGTCCGGGTGCTGCGCGGCGCGGGAGCGCAGCAGTCCGGGCACGGTGCCGCCGTCGCCCTCGGCCCGCCCGCGGCCGCGCTCCCCGGGGGAGCCGAGCCCGGGGAAGCCGAGCCCGGGCGGGCGCCATTCGCGGGCCACGTGGGCCCGGCAGTCGTCGCGGCCGGCCGGCCCGTACACCAGGTGCCAGCCACCCGGCACGGTCAAGTCGCCGGGCCAGATCGCGTACTGACCGCTGTCGTTGCGAACCACGGCGTGACGCCCGGAGTTCACATCCGTTCGTACGCCCTGTGCGCTGTCTGCTGCGTCGTCCACCGGCTTGACCTCGTGCTGTGGCGGCAGTTTCCTGGGAGGTGCGACATTTCCGACTATACGCACTCAGGGCACAGGACGAACGTCCGATCGCAACCCGACCGGACGCGACGCTGCCGTGTGCCCGTCAGCCCGGGGCGAGACGACCCTGCGACCGCCAAGACCCGTCCTCGCCCGAACTCCCCCGTCCCACCGGCCGGGTGGCGTCGCGGAGGAGGTAGCCCCGTTGACACGTCGGCGACAACGCCTGATGGTCTGTTACCTGCTGTGGATGGTGCTGTTCACCGGCGTCTACTACGTCAACCCCTCGCAGCGGATCATCTGGTGGACGGGCATCGGACTCGGCAGCAGCGCGGCCATCGTGGCCGGCGTCCGCCTCAACCGCCCCGCGCACGCGCTGTTCTGGTACGTGCTGGCGCTCGCCAACCTGAGCTTCACCGCGGGCGAGGTCGTCCAGGTCGTCCAGACCCAGTTCCTGCACCTGCACAACCCGTTCCCGTCCGTCGCCGACGGCTTCTACCTGGCCGAGTTCGTGCTGTACGCGGCCGGTGTGCTCGGATTCATCCGCTGGCGCACGGCCCGTCAGGACCGCGCCGGCCTGCTCGACGCGCTGATCCTCACCATGGGCCTGGCGCTGCTCGCCTGGATCTACCTGATCCTCCCGTACGCCCGCAACCCCGACCTCTCCTGGTTCCGGAAGGCCGTCTCGATCGGCTACCCGCTCGGCGACGTGGTCGTCCTCGCCCTGCTGCTGCGGCTGCTGACCCCGCGCGGCGGCAACAGCCGGGCGCTGCAACTGCTCACCGTCGGCACCGTCGGCATGCTGGTCGCGGACACCCTCTACGGGCTGATCCAGTTGCACGGCAACTGGCACATCGGCACCCCCGTCGACTTCGGCTGGGCCGCCTTCTACACCGCCTGGGGCGCGGCAGCGCTGCACCCGTCCATGGTCGAGCTGACCAGACCCGTCCCCACCCAGCAGCCCGACCTGAGCGCCGGCCGCCTCGCCCTGCTCACCCTGGCCTCGCTGATCGCCCCGGCGATCCTGATCATCGAGTCGCTGAACGGCAACACCAGCAACGCGGGCGTGATCGGCGCCTTCTCCGCCCTCCTGTACCTGCTGGTGCTGGCCCGGCTGGCGGTCGTCGTGGTCGCCCGCCGACAGGCGATCGCCCGCGAGCGGGCCCTGCGCGAGGCCGGCGCCAGACTCACCGCGGCCGTCACCGTCGAGGAGGTCGCGGACGCCGTCCAGGCCACCGCCTCCACCCTGATGCCCACCGAGCCCGGGCACGTCGCCCTGCTCGCCGTCACCGAGGCCGGCGTCCTGCACGTGCGGCACGCCGAACGCGGCGCCGCCCAGCACCACCTCGGCCCCGTCACCGACTCCGACGAGGCGCTCGCCCTCGCCGCCTACCGGGAGACCCGGCTGCTGCCCGTCGAGGACATCGGCAGCGACCTCGCCGCCCGCCTCGACGGCATGCCCTCCGCCCTGCTGTGCCCGCTCACCCTCGACGAGCGCCCCTCCGGCGACCCGCTGATCGGCGCGCTCATCGTCACCGGCACCGCGCAGGAGCTCACCAGCCTGTGGGGCTCGCTGGAGATCCTGGCCGCGCAGGCCGCGCTGGCCGTCGAACGGGTCATGCTGAGCCAGGAGGTCAACCGCCGCAACAGCGAGCTGTACTTCCGCACCCTGGTGCAGAACGCCAGCGACGTCATCCTGATCCTGGACGCCGACGACGGCGTCCGCTACGCCTCCTCCTCCGCCGAACGGGTCCTCGGCTACCCCAGCCTGGACGGCACCCTGCTCACCGAGCTCGTCCCGCCCGAGGACAGCCGGGCCGTCGGCAGGGCGCTGGCCCGGATGCGCGGCCCGGTGGACGCCGCCCCGGCCCACGCGCCGGAGCACTCGCCGCCGCGCGAACCGCCGCACTCGCCTCCGCACTCGCCGACACGCGAACCGCTGCGCGAGCAGCCCCGTGAGCACTGGCGGCTGCTGCGGCAGGACCGGACCCCGATCGAGGCCGAGGTCCGCTTCAACGACCTGCGCGCCGACCCGACGGTCGGCGGCCTGGTGCTCACCCTGCGCGACGTGACCGAGCAGCGCCAGATGGAGCGTGAACTCACCCACCGGGCCTTCCACGACTCCCTCACCGGCCTCGCCAACCGGGTGCTGTTCCTGGACCGGGTCGGCCACGCGCTGTCCCGCGGCGAGCGCAGCGGCGCCGTCACCGGGGTGCTCTTCCTCGACCTCGACGACTTCAAGGTGGTCAACGACACCCAGGGGCACGCGGTCGGCGACGAACTGCTGATCGCCGTCTCGCTGCGGGTCTCCACCGCGCTGCGCAGCTCGGACACCGCCGCCCGGCTCGGCGGCGACGAGTTCGCCGTCCTGGTCGAGGACGCGCTGCGCCCGGCCGACGTGGACGCCATCGCGGACACCGTACTGGCGGTGTTCGCAGAACCGTTCAAGCTGAGCGCGGGGGCCGTCCGGGTGACGGCCAGCATCGGCGTCGCCACCACCGAGGACAGCGTCGACGCGGCCGAACTGCTCACCCATGCCGACCTCGCGCTCTACTCCGCCAAGGCGGCCGGCCGCCGCCAGTGGCGCCACTACCAGCCCGCCCTCCAGACCGGGCTGGTGGAGCGGCACGAGCTGAACGAGAACCTGGACGCGGCGATCGCCGAATCCTCCTTCCAGCTGTACTACCAGCCGATCGTCGACCTGCGCACCGGCGGCCTGGTCGCCTTCGAGGCGCTCGTCCGCTGGCCGCACCAGCGGCGCGGCATGGTGCTGCCCGACGAGTTCATCGCCCTCGCCGAGGAGAGTGGCCAGATCGTCCCCCTCGGCGCCTGGGTCCTGGAACGCGCCGCCCAGGAGGCCGCCGCCTGGCACGCCGCCAGCTCCGCCGACCGCGCCGCCGCCGGCCTCCCCCCGCTGCGGGTCAACGTCAACGTCTCCGCCCGCCAGTTCCGCGACGCCGGCTTCGTCGACGTCGTCCGCGGCGCCCTGCGCAGCTCCGGCATCGACCCCCACACCCTCGTCCTCGAACTCACCGAATCCGTCCTGATGCGCCGCGACGACCGCGTCCACGCCGACATGGCCACCCTCGGCGACCTCGGCGTCGGCATCGCCATCGACGACTTCGGCACCGGCTACTCCTCGCTCTCCTACCTGCGCGAGTTCCCGATCTCCATCCTCAAGATCGACAAGTCCTTCATCGACTGCCTCGGCCTCTCCCCGCAGCAGTACGCCCTCGTCGAAGGCATCACCCGCATCGCCGACACCCTCGGCGTCCGGGTCATCGCCGAAGGCATCGAACACCCCGAACAGCGCGACCTCCTCGCCGCCATGGGCTGCCCGCTCGGCCAGGGCTACCTCTTCGCCCACCCCATGACCGCCCCGCAGGCCCGCGCCCTCGTCGGCGGCACCGCGCACGAACCGGCCTGACCCCCGATCTCAGGTCCACACCTCAGGTCCACACCTCAGGGCCGCGCCTCAGG
The DNA here is from genome assembly GCF_040685395.1 of Kitasatospora sp. NPDC088779. NCBI lineage: Bacteria > Bacillati > Actinomycetota > Actinomycetes > Kitasatosporales > Streptomycetaceae > Kitasatospora > Kitasatospora sp. NPDC088779. Next base: position 297,240 of record NZ_JBFBHW010000002.1, read on the forward strand.
TCCACACCTCAGGGCCGCCTCAGGTCCACGCCCAGCGGATGCCCGCGACCCCGGGCCCCAGCGCGGTCGCCACCACGTGCGCCAGGTGGTGGCTGTCCAGGGTGAGGTCGGCCAGGCTGTCGTCCGGACCCTCCGAGTCACTCGCCGTGAACCACTGGCACTGCACCGGGAGTTCACCCGGATCGAAGCGCACCCGCAGGACGTAGTGGTCCGCCGGGAAGCGGAAGGCCGCACGGTAGCGGCAGCACTCGGCCGCGCTGTGCGGGCGCACCTCGAAGGAGAACACCTGGGTCTCGGAGCAGTGCAGCGAGCGGTCGAACAGCAGCTCCGCGAGCACCACCCGGGCCACCGGATCCCGGCGCACCCGGCCCAGCCGGCAGCTGTCCCCCGCCACGATCTCGACGGCCCCCTCGTCCACCCCCTCGTCGCAGTCGTAGATCAGCAGCGCCCGGTCGACCCCGTCCTGACGGGCCCGGACCGCCACCATCGAACTGAGCGCCGCCAGTTCACGATGCGGCCCGACCGTCACCGTCGCGCACTCGGTGACCACCTGGAGCTTCCCGGCCGCCGGGCTGTCCAGATCCGCGAGCAGCCCGCCCAGATCACCGGGGGTGCGCACCATCTGCGGGTACGGACGCGGCCCGCCGCCGTCGCGGTCCGCCCCGCCGCGCGGCCGCGGCGCACCCAGCAGGGCGGTGAGCGCGTGCGTCGGCAGCCCGAGGATCTCCTCCAGCGCGGCCACCACCCGTAACGACTCCGGGCGCTCAGGTCGGCGCAGCCCGCGCTGCCAGTAGCTCAGGGTCGTGACGGCGATCCGCAGTCCGCGCTCGGCCAGCCGGCTGCGCAGCCGCTCCAGCGGCAGCCCGCGGGCCTCGATCGCGGTGCGCAGCGCGAGACCGAAGGGCCCGCTCCGCAGCGCGGCCAGCACGGCGGCGCTCTCCGGGGCAACACCGGGCGGCGGTTCCTGACGACTGACCATCGGGACTCCCGGGGCTACTGGCCCGGCCGGCACGCGGCGGCGGGGCCGAGGGGACACGGCGGCGGTGCGGGGGCGGGGGGTGCGGGGGACGGCGGCGCGGGGGCGGGGGGACGCGGTACGGGGGGACGCGGCGCGCTGTGAAATTACCGGCTTACCCCGGCCGCGTCCATATCCGGGAGCCCCGCTCCCGGCCGCCCGTCTGCGGCTCAGCACCTCCGCCGCAGCACCCCTCTTCACAGCCCCGTTCACAGCACCGCCCGCGCCCCTCCGGGGGGTCTGGGAGAGGCCCGGCGGGCTGCCTACTCTTCCTAGCAACCCCGGTCCGGGCCCGCCGCGTCGGCCGCGCGGCACACCCCCACACAGCACACCCCCACACAAGGCACACCCCAGGGCGGCGCCGGGTGCACACGGAGCCGCCCGTGCCCCCGCACGAAGGAGTTCCCCCATGAGCGGACCCATCCGTGGGTCGTCCCTGCGCGCCGCACTGGCCGCGCTGTGCATGCTGGCCGCCGTCGTGACCACCGGCGCCGGCACCGCCTCGGCCTCCCCCCAGGCCGCCGTCGGAAGTTCCCAGACCTTCGCCGCCAGTTCCCGGCTCAACATCTCCATGCAGACGCAGGAGCAGGACCAGTGGTGCTGGGCCGCCTCCGGCGACACCATCGCCACCTTCCTCGGCCACGGCACCGACCAGAACTCGTTCTGCGACCTCGCCTACGGCCAGGACACCTCGTACCAGTGCCCCAACCAGCCCGGCCAGCTCTCCTGGGTGCAGAACGCGCTCTCCGCCCTCGGGGTGTCCCCCGGCCAGGAGACCGGCGCCCTGTCCTTCAACACCATCGTCAGCGAGATCAACGCGGGCCGGCCGATCGAGACCGGCATCTCCTGGCTGGCCGGCGGCGGGCACGCCCAGGTCATCTACGGCTACGACCAGAGCAACAAGTCCATCTACTGGGGCGACCCGTGGCCCAGCAGCAACCGCTACAACCTGGCGTCGTACAGCTACTACGCCGGCTACAACGGCCAGTTCAACTGGAACGACTCGCTGTACCGGATCGGGGCGTGACACGATGACGCACTTCCGCGCCCCGCGCGCCCTCGCCGCCATCGCCCTGGCCGGCAGCGGACTGCTCGCCGCCGCCCCCGCCCTCGCCGCCACCTCGGCCACGGCAGCCGGCGCCCCGTCCGCCCCGTCCGCGGCCGACGTCACCGCGGCCGCCGCGGCGGCGAAGGCCGCCCCCGTCGTGCAGACCCTCGGCGGGTTCTTCGCCCACGGCTCCGGCCAGGGCTCCTCCGACGCCCGCCAGGCGCAGGCCGCCGCCCCGGCCCGGGTGGTCGGCGACACCGTCCCCGTGTACTACCTCAACCCGGACTTCGTCGCGGCGGCCTCCGTCGGGGCGCCGGTCGCGAAGTTCGCGTTCATGGCGACCGAGGCCGACGCGGCCGACGGCCGCAAGGCCTCGGTGTGGACGGCCCCCGACCCGCACGCCAGCGGGTCCTGGGCCGAGATCAACATAGCCTCCGGCAGCGACGAGACCGACCACGCCGCCGCCGCGGCAGCACTGGGCCGGGGCGCCGTGGCCTTCGAGGAACCGCAGATCCGGGCCTGGTACGCCCTGGTCGACGGCCAGGTACGGCCGCTCAACCCGGACGCGGTCCGGTCCGTGGGCGACGCGGGCATCACCCTCGCCCAGTACCAGCAGGTGGTCCACGACCGGTACGCCGACAAGCTGCCCGGCACCGACTACGCCAAGGCGCACCTGCTCGGCGGCTTCGACCGGGGAACGGCCCCCGTCGCGGCGCCGGCCGGCGACTCCACCCCGACCGCCGCCCTGCTCACCGGGGCCGGCACCCTGCTCGCCGCCCTCGGGCTCGGCACAGCGCTGCTGCGCCGCCGCCGGGCGGGCCGCGGCACCGCCTGACGGCACCTGTGCTCGGGTTCCACTTTGCGAACAGCGCCGATGGCGGGGCACCTCCGGGTGTCCCGCCATCGGCGGGTAGCGGTGGAAAGCCCGCACAGCAATTGACTGCACGTCACTTACTAATTTCACGACCGTCCCAGGCCCTTTCGCGCACGCGATTGGGGACCCTCTTCGCATGTCGGACACCTCGCTCACCTGGGGCGATGTCATCAAAATGACTCCATTTCTCACGGCTTCTCAGCGTAAGCGATCTGTTACGCAATCGTCATCCTGATTGGTCACTGGGAGTCAGCTGGGGGTGAGAGATTGTGCTTCGGCTTCGATCAGGCCATTCAAAACAATGCACATCCCTTGAGAGAGTTTTTGATGAAACGACGGTCTCGGGCCTCGTCCGCTTTTGCGGGCGGGGCCTTCTCTACGCGTCGGATGCGCCCCGTATCAGCGCTCCTGACGCTCGGCCTGCTGGTGCAGGCCGGCGTGGTGGTGGACGCGGTGACAGCCGCTCCGGCCACCGCCGCACCCTCACCCACCACTCCGCCCACTGCTCCGGCCACCGAGGCGCCTGACGAGGCTTCGGCGCTGCTCTCGGCCCGGCTGCAGAAGCGACGGATCGAGGTCACCAACGCCCGGACGGAGTTCACCACGCTGTGGGCGAACCCGGACGGCACGCTGACCTCCGACCGCTCCACCGGCCCGATCCGGATGAAGCTCGGCGAGGCCTGGGTGCCCGTCGACACCACGCTGGTGCAGACCCCGGACGGCAAGGTGGCGCCGAAGGCGCACCCGGGCGGGGTGGTCTTCGAGGGCGGCGACGCCGGGGTGACGGTGGGCGACAGCCTGCCGGGCGCCGCGATACCGACGACCGCACCGACCACGGCACCGAGCGCCGCAGCCACCACTGCGCCGACCACGGCACCGGCGACGTCGCCCAGTGCGATACCGACGGCCCCCGCTTCCGCGTCCCCGTCGTCGTCTCCGTCGGCGTCGGCTTCGGCTTCGGCTTCGACCTCGGCTTCGGCTTCGGCCGACGCGAGCCGGGCCTCCCGCAGCGGCGCCCGCGCCGCCGCCCCGGCCGCCGACCCGCAGTCCGCCCCGGCCCCGGTCCCCGCCGAGCGCGAGCTGGTCAGGATCGGCTCCGGTGAGCAGCAGGTCAAGTTCGGCTGGCTGGGCAAGCTGCCCAAGCCCAAGCTGGAGGGCAACAAGGCCACCTACGTCAACGCCCGCCCCGGCGTCGACCTGGTCCTCGAAGCCACCCGGACCGGCTTCGAGCAGTTCCTGATCGTCAAGGACCGCTCCGCCGTCGCCCAGACCGGCACGGTGACGCTCCCGCTGGACACCACCGGGCTCACCGTCTCGCCGCAGCAGGACGGTTCGATCCAGCTGCTCGACAAGGCGACCGGCAAGGCGGCGGTCAAGATCCCGACCCCCGTCATGTGGGACGCCGCGGTCGACCCTGCCTCGCAGGAGCACCTGAACCGCGGCCCGGTGACGATGGAGGTGCGCGGCCAGGGCGCGGACACCGAGCTGGTGTTCACCCCGGACGCCGCCTTCCTCGCGGACCCGAAGACCCAGTTCCCGGTCACCGTCGACCCGGTGGTGGACGTCGGCACGACCTTCGACACCTACGTCCAGACCAACGAGAACATCGACGCCTCCTCGTCGACGGACCTCAAACTGGGCAGCTACGACGGCAAGGTCGTGGCCCGGTCGTTCCTGACCGTCCCGGGCGGGTCGTTCAACGGCAAGCAGATCCTGGGCGCCACGCTCAACCTCGCCAACCATCACTCCTCGTCCTGCATCCCGAAGCAGTGGGAGGTCTGGAACGCGCCCGGCGCGGCCTGGTGGACCCGCTGGGGCAACCAGCCCGCGATGGAGCGCAAGTGGGCCACCTCGAACGACACGTACGACGTGGCGAACGACGGTGACACCCACGACTGCTACGCCTCCGACGGCACGTTCTGGGCCAAGGCCGACGTCACCGAGATGATCCGGTACTTCGCCGGGTTCGGTCACAACGAATACGGGTTCGCCCTCAAGGCGGCCGACGAGTCGAGCAACCTGTCCTGGAAGAAGTTCAGCTCCGCCGAGGGCTACTGGCCTCCGTACCTCTCGATCACCTACAACACCGTCCCGGCCACCCCGGCGACAGTGGAGGTGCAGCCGTCCCAGCAGGGCAACCCGCGCTACACCTCGGACGCGAACCCGCGCTTCCAGGTGCAGGCGGCCGACCCCGACGGCGACCCGCTGAAGATCTACCTGGACCTGTGGCGCGGCGGCACGTTCATCGGCAGCATCGTCCGGGACACCCCGAACGGCGCGATCGCGACCGTCCGCCCCTCCGACTACGGCATCGCCAAGCTCGACGAGGGCGTGCAGTACACGATCTGGGCCATGCTCGACGACGGCAAGTCCCGCTCCGGCTGGGTCGGCACCAACGTCATCGCCGACACCGTCAAGCCCGGTACGCCGTTCGTGAGTTCGGCGGACTACCCGGCGGATGGGCTCTGGCACGGCACCGCCAACCAGGCCGGGTCGTTCACCTTCTCCCCCGCCCCGGGCACCGACGACACCGCAGCCTACGTCTACACCCTGGACGGCGGCACCCCGGTGACGGTCGCCGCCACCGGCGCGCTGACCACGTCGATCACGCCGACCACCGAGGGTCGGCGCGTGCTCAGCGTGCAGTCCAAGGACCGCGCGGGCAACCTGTCCCCGCCCGCGACGTACACCTTCCAGGTCGGCCAGGCGGGCATGAGCTCGCCGGTCAACGGCACCCAGTCCGCGAAGCGCGTCAAGCTCGCGGTCGACGCCCAGGCGCAGTTCCAGCGCGTCGTCTACCAGTACCGCCGGGGCCCCGGCGCCGCGGAGTACAACGTCCCGCGCACCAACCTGACCAAGGCGGACAACACCGCGGTCACCGAGGACAAGCCGCGTCTCGCGGACCTCGGCCCGCACGCCAACTGGAGCGTCCTCGACACGCTCGGCCAGGTCGGCGGCGTCGTCCAGGTCCGCGCTCTCCTCTTCCCCGAGGACGGCTCCGGCAACGGCTACGCCACCGTCTGGAACACCATCACGGTCGACCGCAACGCCGACGGCGCGGCCGGCGCCGGCATCGGCCCCGGCTCGGTCAACCTGCTCACCGGTGACTACTCGACCGACATCACCGACGCCGACGAACGCGGCCTGTCGGTCAAGCGCACCGCCTCCTCGCGTGACCTCGGCCGCGGCTGGCAGCCCCAGGGCGAGCGTCTGACGCTCAACCAGCGGCAGATCGGCACCGACCTCACCGGCTTCACCGCCGGGCAGGCGGCGCTGTCCCGCTCCACGGTCCGCGGCCACGACAACTCGCCCGACTCGCTCCTGGTCGTCCCGGCCGGCTCCGGGTGGGACTCCTTCGCCGCGCTCGGCCCCGAGTACACGCTCGGCCAGGGCATGCAGCCCGGCAGGACCTACCGGCTCACCGGTTGGATCTACGTCCCCGGCGCGACCGGCCTGGACAACCCGCTGGCCAACCGCGGCCTGCGGATGGTCGGCGTCTACCGCACCCCGGCCGGCTACGGCGAGACCGCCTCTCCGAAGGCGTCGTTCACCGACGGCTGGCAACAGCTGACGCTGGACCTGACGGTGCCCAAGGACGCCACCGAGGCCTGGTTCCGCCTCTACAACGGCAACACCGCCGGCAGCGGCAAGGAGGTCTTCTTCGACGACCTGTCGCTGAAGGAGATCGTCGCCCCGTTCGGCCCGCAGTGGGCCGGCGGCCCGGACGCGGGCACCGGCTCGGACTACCGGGCGCTGTCCTTCCCGCAGTCCGACCTGGTCGAGATCAAGAGCAACGACGACAACTCGCTGACCTTCGCCAAGGGCACGGACGGAACGTTCTTCCCCGAGCCGGGCGCCGAGTCGATGTCGCTCAAGGCCGTGCCGGCCAAGTCCGGCGCGATCGTCCTGTCGGCCACCGGCCAGTGCCTGGAGGTCCCGAACGGGGCCGCCGGCAACGGCGCCGGACTGCGGCCCGCCGCCTGCACGGGCGGGTCGAACCAGCAGTGGACCCGTGGGGACGACCTGACCCTGCGCCTGCTCGGCTACTGCCTGGACAACCCCTGGGGCCAGACCGCCAACGCCACCGCGCTCACGCTCTGGGACTGCAACGGCGGCGCCAACCAGCAGTGGGAGGTGCGCACCAACGGCACGGTCATGAACCGCCAGTCGGGCCAGTGCCTCGACGCCGACAAGGGCGCCTCGATCTGGGTCTGCTGGACCGGGCCCAACCAGGTCTGGGACCTCCAGACCTCCGGCACCGCCTACGAGCTCGGCGAGCTCGACGGTTCCAAGACCGTCTTCGCCCGCCAGGCCGGTTCGAACATCTACCAGGTGGTGAGCGAGACGGGGCCCGACGCGGCCTCGACCACCCGCTACCAGTACGACACCACCGACGGCCGCTCGCTCGTCAAGCGCATCATCCCGGCCGTCGAGCCGGGCGTCGACGACGTCAACGGCTGCACCGTCGACCCGCTGCCGCGCGGCTGCGAGGTGATGGAGTACGACTACGCCAAGGCGACCACCGCCACGGCCGCGACCCCGGGTGACTATCTGGACCGCGTCCGGGGCGTGAAGGTCTGGACGTGGAACCCGGCCACCTCCAAGCAGGAGGCCGTCGAGGTCGCGCACTACGCGTACGACGACCGCGGCCGCCTCGCCCAGGTCTGGGACCCGCGCCTGGCCACCCCGCTGAAGACCGCGTACAGCTACGACGACGCCGGCCGGGTCACCCGGATCGGCGCCGCCGGTGAGCTGCCGTGGAACTTCGACTACGGCAAGGCAGCGGCCGACCAGGATCCTGGCCGCCTGCTGAAGGTCCGTCGCGGCACGCTCGCGCCGGGCAGCAAGGACCAGGTCACCGGCGAGAACGCGACGTCGGTCGTCTACGAGGTGCCGCTGACCCGCGGCGCCGGCGGTCCGAACGACCTGGCGGGCGCGGACGTCGCCAAGTGGGCGCAGACCGATGCGCCGACCGACGCCACCGCCGTGTTCGGCCCCGAGGACGACCCTGGCGCCAACACCGCCTCGGCAGCGAAGCCCGGTCCGGACGGCTACAAGCCGGCCACCGTCCACTACCTCAACGCCTCCGGCAACGAGGTCAACACCGCGGCACCGTCCACTACACCGGGCGGTGACATCAGCACCACCGAGTACGACCGCTACGGCCACGCCGTGCGCGGCCTGTCGGCCACCAACCGCTCCATCGCGCTCGGCGTCCACCCGGACGCGGACAAGCTCGCTGCCGAGCTGAACCTGACGACGGCCGACTCCGTCTCGCGCGCCCGGCTGCTGGACTCCCGCACCGTCTACACGGCCGACGGCCTGGACGTGACGGAGATCCTCGGACCGGTCTACCGAGCCTCGCTCGCCGAACAGGTCAACGGGCAGACCAACCCGGCCGTCGTCACGGCCGAGGCCGAGAAGCTGCCGCAGCTGGGGACCAACGCCAAGGTCCAGATCGACAACGACTGCTGCGGCGTCACCTGGTCCGGCGGTGCCCAGCTGGGCATCCGCGGCACGGCGGCGGGAGCGTTCGACGCCATGCGCGTCACCGTTCCCGAGGAGGGCGAGTACGTCCTCTCCGGCCAGCTGACGAAGAACAGCGACCACGGCGTCATCCAGTGGGCGATCGACGGCAAGGACGTCGGCCAGCGGCTCGACACCTACAGCGCCAGCGCCGCGGTGGCCCCGTACACCACCGGCGCACCCGTGAAGCTGACGCGCGGCGACCACGAGCTGAAGCTCACCGTGGTCGACACCAACGCGGCCAGCAGCGGCGAGCGGTTCCACACCGGCATCGACACCGTCACCCTCACCAAGGCGACCGTCAACCCGACGCTCGCCGCCGGGACCTCGGTCGTCGCGCGGGACCACAACACCAACACCTACGACGAAGGGAAGCCCGACGGCCAGGCCTACCACCTGGTCACCACCGCCACCGACGGCGCCCGCATCGACGGCTACGCCGACGACGTGGAGCTGCGCGTCACCAAGCACGGTTTCGACACTCCGATCGGCGGCACCCCCGGCTGGACGCTGAAGAAGGCGACCTCGGTCACCACCGACGCCCTCGGCGCCAAGCTGACCGCCTACGTCAAGTTCGACGCCTCCGGGCGGGCGCTGGAATCCCGCAAGCCGGGCTCCAACGGCACCGACGCCGGAACGGTCAAGTCGGTGTTCTACACCGCCGGGACCAATGCGGACGACGCCGCGTGCGCCAACCGTCCCGAGTGGGCGGGCCTGCCCTGCGTCACGCTGCCGGGCGGGGCCGTCACCGGGGCCGACGCCTCGCGGATGCCCACCACCCTGCCGGTGAAGCGGGTCACGCGGTACTCGGCGTTCAACGAGCCGGAGGAGGTCACCGAGACCAACGCGGGCAAGTCCCGCAAGACCGTCACCGTCTACAACGAGCTGGACCGGATCCTCTCGACCGAGATCACCTCGGACGAGGGCAAGCCGCTGCCGAAGGTCACCGTCGAGTACGACCCGGCCACCGGCGACGCGGTGAAGACCACCTCCGACGGCAAGTCCCTGACCCGGGTCATGGACCAACTGGGCCGACTGATCTCCTACACGGACGCCGACGGCGGCACCACCACCACGGAGTTCGACCGGTTCGGCAAGCCGGTGAAGGTGAGCGACCCGACCGGGTCCACCGGCTACGCCTACGACCGGGTGAAGGAGCCCCGCGGGCTGGTCACCTCCGTGACCGACAGCGTGGCAGGCGAGTTCACCGCCAAGTACGGTCCGGACGGCCAGCTGGTCGAGCAGACCTACCCCGGCGGCATCGTCCGCAAGGACACCTTCAACGCCGTCGGTGAGGCCACCGGCCGCACCTACACCCGCACCTCGGACAACACGGTGGTCTGGGCCCAGACCACCGACATGTCCACCCAGGGCCAGGTCGCCAAGGACACCAGCTCCACCGCCACCCGTTCCTACCAGTACGACCGGCTCGGCCGGCTGGTGAAGGCCGAGCAGACCACGGCCGCCACCGGCTGCGTCACCCGGCAGTACGCCTTCGACGCCCACTCCAACCGCCTGTCCAAGCAGACCTCCCCGCGCGGGGCGGCCGGCGAGTGCAGCACGGCCGGGGCCACGGCGGAGAACCACACCTACGACAGCGCCGACCGGCTCACCGACGCGGGCTTCGTCTACGACGCGTTCGGGCGCACCGTGAAGACGGCCACCGGCGCGACCAACACCTACTGGGCGAACGACAAGGTCGCCGTCCAGGAGAAGGGGGACACCAAGCAGGAGTGGGCCGTCGACGCCGCCCACCGCCTCACCGCGTTCACCACCAGCAAGAAGCAGGCCGACGGCACCTGGGCCAACGCCACGTCGAAGCTCAACCACTACGGCGACGACTCCGACCAGGTCCGCTGGACGGTCGAAGACACCACCCAGGGCAACCTGACCCGTAACGTCACGGGTCCGGACGCCGGTCTGGCCGCCACCACCAGCAGGACCGGTGACATCCAGCTCCAACTGACCAACCTGTTCGGGTCGGTGGTCGTCACCACGGACACCGCGCTGACCAAGCCGGTCGTGCTGGACTTCGACGAGTTCGGCATCCCCCAGGACGGCCAGGCCAACGTCCGCTACGGCTGGCTCGGCGGCAAGGAGCGCTCCGCGGAGGCGCTGGACGGCGACATCCTCATGGGTGCCCGCCTCTACAGCCCGGCCCTGGGCCGCTTCCTCCAGATCGACCCCGTCCCCGGCGGCAACGCCAGTCCGTACGACTACTGCACCGGCGATCCGGTCAACTGCACCGACCTCGACGGCAACTGGGGCATGCCCAAGTGGCTGAAGAAGACAGTGGAGGTCGTCGCCAAGGTCGCTGAAGTCGCGTCCTACATCCCCGGCCCCATCGGCGCCGTCGCCGCCACCGTCTCGGCGGTCTCCTACGCCGCGACCGGCAACTGGGGGAAGGCCGCGGAGATGGCCATCACCGCGGTCGCCGCCACCGTCGGCGCCGGCCCGGTGGTCAAGGCCGTCGCGGCAGCCGCCACGACGACCAGGGTCGCGGCCAAGGCGGGCAAGATCGCCTCGGCCGCCAGAACGGTCTTCCGGCGCACGGAGGCCGTTGCCTGCCCGATCGGGAACTCCTTCACGCCCGACACTCCCGTACTCATGGCCGACGGCACCTACCTGCCGATCGGTGACGTGCGGGTGGGTGACCATGTGGCGGCAACGGATCCGGAGACCGGAACCACCTCCGCCGAGCCGGTGCTGGACGTCATCACCGGCTACGGCACTCGACACATCGTCGAGATCAGCACCGACGCGGACGCCTCGGCCGCCCCGCTACAGGCCACTGACGGCCACCCGATCTGGGTGGAGGGCCGCGGCTGGGTGAAGGCCCTGGAGGTCCGACCGGGAGACCGGCTGCGCTCACCCGACGGCACCACGCCGGTGGTCACTGCGGTCGACGACCTCGGTGACCTGGACGGGCAACTGGTCGTCAACCTCAACGTCGGCAACCGGCACACCTACTCGGTGCGCGACGCGAGCAACGACGTCGTGGTGCACAACTGCTCAGGCGCCAGCCTTTCCCACCTGACGTACATGGGCCACATCTTCCCGCGCCACGTGCTCCGGTTGGCCAACCCCTGGAAGTCGAAGTTCGCCACGAGCAATCCGCGAACGATCAAGCGAATGATCAAGACGGCCATCAAGAAGGCCCCGGCTCAGCCGAACACCAATGGCACGCCCGGCCACTTCCACGTCTACGACTTCGGCAACAGGACGGTCGGCCACAACAAGAACGGCATACGGAAGACCAGCATCAAGGTGGTGGTGCGCCATGGCAAGGTCGTCACTGCCTACCCGGTTTGACACGAGTTGGAGGTCACTACATGGGGCTGGATGTCTTCTGGAATTCCGAACTCCCCGATCTGACAAGCTGGGGACTCTCGCAGAGGACGGTCACCGAATCGTTCGGGGATGAGGATGACGTGCTCATGGACGCCATTGCCAACCTCCCCCGCGAGGGTTTCCCGACACTGTTCCGCATCGACCTCTACGGCGACACACTGCTGGACTCCCGACAGTGTGCGACCGCACGCGCAGAGGTGCGAACGATTCCCGATTGGAGGGAGAATCCGCAGTTGGTGCGCCTGGACACACTGCTGAGCAAATGCAGTGAGGCGCCCGGCACCTTCGTCTACGTCGCTGGAGACTGAGGGGCCCCGTCCCCGGAAGTCCTCGGCTTTCCCACTTCCTCTCGAAGCACATCGGCCGCAGGGGGCGCGTCCCCCTGCGGCTCGACCAACCATTGATCTACTGAACGAACCCGTAGGGGCGCCATCCGAAGTTCGGATGGCGCCCCTACGCACAACGCAACTGGGGTGGGACATGCAGAAGAGGCGCAGTCCCTGGGCTCTCGCGTACTTCCCGATCGGGCTCGTGTGCGCACTGATCGCGGCCTCGTCGGCGGCGTTCTTCACCAGGGTCGACGACCTCATGCCGATCGTCCTCGCCGGGGTTCCGGGCCTGGTCCTGACGCTCCGCTCCCCGGTCCACGGGGTCTCCTTCGGCGCGGACAGCGTGAAGTACTGCGGGCTGCTCCGGGCGCGGGCCGCCGCGCTCACGGCTTCGGCGCAACCTCCAGCGCCCGGGAGAGGGCGGTGAGGAGGGAGAGGGTGGGGGCGACGTGGCCGGCCTCGATGGCGCGGATCTGGGCGTCGGTGAGGTCGGCGCGCTTGGCGAGGTCCGCGGTGGAGAGGCCGAGGGCGGTGCGGCGCTCGCGGACGACCCGGGCGAGGGCGCCGGCCGGGTCTCCGTCCGGGTGGGCGGGGAAGTCCTCGATCAGGGGGCGCGCGTGGTTCACCGAACCTCCTCATACGCGGGTGGGGGCGCACAGCCTGGCACATGATCAGAGCGGGAAGTGCGAAGCGGCGGTCAAGGATTCTTGACCGCCGCTTTGTCGTCCGGCCACTTGACTCGCTACTTGACGGGGTGCGGGTGGCCGAGGTGGGGGAAGACGGGGAGGACGTCGGTGTGCGGGGGGATGTGGTCGCTGGTGATCTTGCCGCCGGAGACCATGGTGAGGCGGGCCGAGGTCACGTCGTCGACGAGGGTGCGGCCGTTGGGGTAGGCGGCGGGGCGGGAGCGGTCGTAGCGGAGGATGTCCGGGAGGACGAGCTTGAGGGTCTCGGTGGCGGCCGCAGTGGTGTAGTCCCCGGTGTGCTGGAGGACGGCCGTCCAGGCCTCGCGGTAGGTTTCCCAGTCGTCGGCCGGCTCGCCCGCGTTGTACGCGTCCTTCACCTCCTCCTTGTTGAAGTAGGCGGTGAGGGAGGGGTGCGCGCCACGGTCGACGGAGACGAGCCGGCCGTCCTGGCGGAGGCTGACCCGGGCCCAGACGCCGATCGTCGGGTCGGGGCCGAGGTCGGTGTCGGGGACTTCGAGGGCGATGCCGAAGACGTTGGCGTCGGCCATGGCGTCCTTGCCGGTCCAGGTGAAGTCGTTGACGATCCCTTCGAGGTCGGCGAAGAAGGGATCGCTGCGCAGGCCGACGGAGAGCTTGCGGCCGTTCACCTCGATGACGTCGGGCGCGTCCCCGAAGGCGACCGGGGCTTCGGAGAACAGGACGTCCCCGGTGGGCTCGTGCTTCTGCGCGGCGGCGCCGGTCGCGCGGTGGACGGTGACGGTCTGGGCGCCGGTGTGGGTGGGGGCGGAGAAGGTGAAGGAGTAGGCGACGTCGGCGCGGTGGTCGCCGTCGTTGTCGATGTTGATGCGGTAGACGGCGTCGGGGTGGAACTCGGCCGCCTGGGTGGGGGCGTAGGGGTTCGCGTTCATGATCAGGACGGTCCGGCCGGGCGCATCGGCGGCCGGGAAGGCGAACACGTCGGTCAGGTCGAGCCGCGCGTCGCCCCGGGGGGAGCGCAGGTTGGGGCCACTGAGGTGATGGGACATGGGACCGTTGGTAGCAGCCCCCACCCGGCACCGGCCCGACGACACCCGCACTCCGCCCGCCCGTCCGCCGATTGGCCGTCATCTCCCGGCGGACCGCCGACGGAACGCCGACGCCCGCCGCGCGGAAGCGACGGGCCAACCCTCCGCATCCGGATAGGCGCGCCGAGCACTCACCGAATCCGTGGTCAGCATACGTCCAGGGCGCCGCCGTTTCCTCCGGGCCGGCGAAGGTTTCGTCGGCGGCCCGGGCCGCTACGGCGTCGGCGCTACTCGGCATTTGACATAGAGTCAATTTCCCAATGGTGAGCTGGACTTGAGTTTCCATTGGCTCTATTGCGCCGCTCCGCTTCACTCCTCACGCCGAAACCGCACTCCGTCAGCCCTCGGCCCGCTCGCCGCCGCCGAACACCGCCTTGATGAGCCGGTCCAGCGCCTTCGGGAACTCCTGCGCCGGGTCGGATGCGGAGTCGCCGGTGGTCAGTCCGGCGGTCAGGATCTTGCTGCCGTCGGGGGTGCCGATCATCAGTGCCCCGTAGCCCCCGGGGGCGCCGCCGTTGTGGTGGACGATGGTGCCGCCGTCCGGGCCGAGGTCCTGGACGAACAGGCCCAGGCCGTAGCCGAGCATCCCGTGCGGCGTGCGCATCTCGTCCAGCAGCGGGGCGGGCAGGAGCGTGCCGCCCAGGAGTGCGGCGAAGAACGTGTGGAGATCCCGGGTGGTCGAGATCAGGTCGCCGGCGCCGACCAGGAGGGAGAGGTTCTGGCGGGCGACGTCGGCCACCTTCCACTGGTCGCCGTCCTGGTAGCGGTAGTAGCCGTGGGCGTGCGGCCGGGGGAGCTCCGGCGAGTCGCCGGGCACCACGGTGTCCCGCAGTCCGAGCGGCCGCAGGATCCGCCGCCGCATCTCCTCGGCGTACGGGCGGCCGGTGGCCTGCTCGATCAGGAGCACGGCCAGCGTGTAGTTGGTGTTGGAGTAGCTCTGGTCGGTGCCCGGTTCGAACCGTGCCGGCCTGGAGAGGGCGAACTGCACGAGTTCCCCGGGCCGGTAGCTGTGGAACCGGTTGTCCACCCACTCCTTGCCCATCGCGGGGATCCCCGGTACGAACGTCCCGTCGGGTTCGAGGTCGCCGGTGTAGCTGGCCAATCCGCTGGTGTGCTGGAGCAGCATCCGCACGGTGATCCGCCGGTCCAGCCCGAACTGCGGCAGGTGGTCGGCCACCGGGGTGTCCAGCCCGATGGCGCCGTCGGCCACCAGGTGCAGCACCAGGGTCGCGACGAAGGTCTTGGTGGTGCTGCCGACCCAGAACTTCCCGTCCACCGACGGCTTCGCGGCCTCGCCCAGCTTGCGCACCCCGGCGCTGCCGACCCACTCCCCGCGCTCGTCGTGCACGCGCAGCTGTATCCCGGCGAAGCCGGCGTCGACGAACTCCTGGGTGGCCTGCTGCAGTTCCGGGCGGTCCTGGGCGGTGTCGTTCTCGACGGTGTGGAGGGTGCTGGTCATGGTCGTTCCTCGTCTCGCGGTGGGATGTGCGCGGCGCAGTTCAGGGGTGGGTGAGCGGTGCCGCGTCAGAGACTGCGGGCGGTGATGTCGCCGTAGGCGGTGGTCGCGTGGATGCTCAGGCCGGCGGCGGCGCCGTCGGCGTTCTTGAGCGCGTTGTGGATCCGGCCGTAGGTGGTGCCGGCGTCCAGGGAGGCGGAGACTCCGCGGGCTGCGCCGACGGAGACGTCGCCGGCCTCGGTGCGCAGCGTGATCGTGCCGTGCACGGCTTCGGTGATGTGGATGTCGCCCTTGGCGGTGGTGATCTCGGCGGGGCCGTTGAGGCGGCCGACGGAGATGTCGCCGGCGAGGACGGCGAGGTGGGCGCCGGCGGTCTCGTCGAGCTTGACCGAGGCCTGCGCGCCTTCGAAGGTGACGTCGCCGAGGCGCCCGACGCCCCGGAGTTCGGCGCTGGCCGTCTTCGCCTGGATGCGGGAGCCGGCGGGCAGTTGGACGGTCACCTCGACGGTGCCGGACTGGCCGAGGATCCGGTTCTCGGCCGCCGCCGCCTCGATCCGCAGGACGCCGTCGGCGTATTCGACGGTGGTCCGCTCCGCCGCCTTCACGTCGCGGCTCTTCGAGGCGTCGGCGGGCAGGACCTCGACCGTGGTGTCGGCCCGGTCGGCGGCGATGAACCGGATGCGCCCGGCGGGGATGTCGAGGACGGTGGAGACCGGGGCGGGGGTGGCGAACTTCTGCATGATGCTCTCCTGCGGCTCGTTGTTTCTGACAACGGAAACGCTACGTTGCCTTCAAGATTCCTGGCAACAGTCATGTTGCGTACAATCAGCATCATCGCAGGTCAATGCCTCATTATCGTTGCAACAGTTGCAGATTTAACGCAACGTCAGTCGCGCCGACCGTTGCATTGGATTGCACGTGAACGCTATGCGCGGCCCCGCCCCGGCGCGCCGCCGCATCAGCCCACGGATGTAAACCCCCAGGCCAATGCGCCCGGCCGCACTGTCATCCGGTGGTCGGATGTGGCCGGGTGCGCCGCGATGACAGCCTTCCGCTCAGGTGCACGGAGATCCATCGGACGGTCCGTCAGGGGCGCTTCCCCGGAGGTCCGGTGTCGAACGACGGCCGCACCTGCGAAGACCGCGCGCCTCGGCCCGGTTCTGTCCAGCACACCCAGGGAGGGCCCATGACCACCACGCCGTTCACGAGCCGACACGCCATGACGCGCCGCCGCCTGCTGGGGGCCGCACTGGCCGCCGGGGCCACCGGGGCCGCCGCACCGCTCGCCCTCGCCCGCCCCGCGTGGGCGGCGGACGGGGCCACCACCCCCGGGACCACCACGCCCGCCGCCACCACCGCCACCGGCGGCCCGGCGCGCCTCACCCTGCCCGAGCCCACCGGGCCGCACCCCGTGGGCACCGTCCCGCTGCACCTGCTCGACGCCTCCCGCCCGGACCCGCTGGCCGGCCCGGGCCGGTTCCGCGAGCTGATGGCGAGCGTCTGGTACCCCGCTCGCGAGGCCGGTGAGCACCCGCTCGCGCCCTGGATGGCCGACGGCGCACTGCGGGCGTTCCTCGCGGACACGGGCTTCGCCATCGACCCCGCCCTCGCCCCGCTCACCTCCGGCCGCGTGGGCGCCCCGGTCCACCGCGCGGGCCGCCGCCTGCCCGTCGTCGTCTACTCGCACGGCGCGCACAGCCACCGCGCCGACCACACCGTGATGGTCCAGGAACTCGCCAGCCACGGCTACGTGGTGGTCACCGTCGACCACACCCGCGACGCGATCACCGAGTTCCCCGACGGCCTGGTCCTCACCCCGGACCGGAGCGTCCCGATGGGGCCGAAGGACTTCGCCGCGGACATCCGCTTCCTCCTCGACCAGGTCGACGCCCTCGCCGCCGGGTGCAACCCCGACGTCGACGGCAGGCCGCTGCCCGCCGGGCTGCTGCACGCCCTCGACCCGGACCGGATCGGCATGTTCGGCTGGTCGAAGGGCGGTACGGCCACCGCCTACACCATGCTCACCGACCGGCGCGTCCGCGCCGGGCTGAGCCTGGACGGCCCGATGCAGCCGACCATCACCACCGACCTGGACCGGCCGTTCATGATGATGACCGCCGCGTTCACCCGGGCCGGCCAGCCGGACGTCGCCGAGTTCTGGCCGCACCTGCGCGGCTGGCGCCTCGATGTCCAGGCCCAGGGCGCCGTGCACGTCTCGTACGGCGACAACCAGGTGCTGATCCCGCAGGCCGCGAAGCTCCTCGGCCTGACCGACGAGCAGGTCCGGGGCATGATCGGCACCCTCGACCCGGCCCGCGCGGTGAAGATCCAGCAGGCGTACCCGGTGGCCTTCTTCGACCTGCACCTGCGGCACCGTGCCAGCCGCCTCCTCGACGGCCCGTCCGCGGCCTTCCCCGAGGTGACCTACTTGCCGTGAACCCGCGACCGTGGCGGCCGGCCCCTCCCCGGGGCCGGCCGCTACGGCGTTTCGGCCCGGATCTCGTCCAGCGACTCCCCCAGCACCCCCTTGGCCCGGGTGAACCAGTCGGCGATCACCGCGATCTCGTCCGGCGTGTAGTCGGCGAACAGCGCGCCGATCCGCTCAGCACCGGCGCCCCCGCACGCCGCGGCCCCCGTCGAGCTCCGTGCTCGGCGGGGGCTGTCGCGTTGTCCGGCTCAGACCAAGGCGCCCTGGGTGACGGGGGCCGTGGCGGTGGGCGGGGTGGTGCTGCCGGCGGTGGTGCCGAGGGCGCGCTGGACCTTGGCGACGGCGGCGCGGTACTGGAAGGAGGCCAGTTGGGGGGAGTCGCCGCCGCGCTGGAAGAAGCCGAAGGCCATGCCGACGGTGCCGAAGCGCTCGACGCCGACGAAGGCGTTCAGTTGGACGCCGGCCAGGGTGCCGTCGAGGCGGACGGCGGGCGCGTCCTGGCGGTCGCCGAGGGTGACCGGGGTGACGGTGAACGTCACCGAGTCGTTGGTGCCGGCGTTGAAGGTGATGGTGTGGCAGCTCTTGAGGGCCGCGGTGGCGGCGTCGAGGTCGGTGGTGAGCTTTCCCGCGTCCTCGGCGGTGAGGGACTCGGTCACCATCGGGTTGCCGCCCGGGCCGTCCAGTTCGGCCTCGGCGTGCGGGGTCTCGGGGCCGGGAATGCCGGTGTGCATGTTGATCAGGTCGCTGAGGGCGTCGCAGCCGTTGGCCGGGGAGGGCATCGTACTGGGGCCGGCGCTGGGGCTGGGGCTGGCCGTGCTGGGGACCTGGGTGAAGCCTGGGCCGACGTCGTCGACGGTGAGCAGGGCCGCGGTGAGTTGGTCGGAGGTGGGCAGGCCCTGGACGGACTGGCCGGGCGTCGCGGCCGCGGCGAGGTGGGCCGGGCCCAAGGCGACCGCCGCGGCGAGGGCGGCGGCGGCGAGGGCGTGGAGCGGCTTCGGGTGGGACATGCGGGCCCCCCGGTCGAGGGTGCGGGCAGGGACAGGCACCAGTGTCCCACCGGGCCTGGCAAGGGGCTCGCGGGCGCGGATCGCCGCAGGTCAGACCCCTTGGTCCGGCTGGTCCCCCTGGTCCACCGGGGGCGGGCCGGGGGTTTCGAGCGCTTCAAGGGTTTCGAGGGTTTCGGCGAGCCACTGCACCCAGAAGGCCTCCAGCCCGATGCCCGCCCGCAGCACGGCGTGCTGGAGGCGGTTCTCCCCGGCCGTCGCCTCGGCCGGGAAGTCGTGCCGCTCGATCTCCCGGTAGTCGTCCAACTGCGCGCGGTGCAGCGCCAGGTGCCGCCGCACCTCGGCCGCCAGGCCGTCCGTGCCGACCACCGCGGCGGCGCGCAGCCGTAGCAGCAGCGGTTCGCGGACGGCGCGCGGCTCGGCGCCCTCGGCCGTCCAGCGGGCGAGTTCGGCACGGCCCTCGGGCAGGACCTCGTACTCCTTCTTCTGCCCGCGGACGGGGCCGGACGGCGGGAGGGCCCGGATCTGCCCGGAGGCCTCCAGCCGGCCCAGTTCGCGGTAGATCTGCTGGTGGGTGGCGGGCCAGAAGAAGCCGATCGACTTGTCGAAGCGCCGGGTCAGCTCCAGCCCCGAGGACGGTTTCTCCAGCAGGGCGGTGAGGATGGCGTGCGGCAGCGACATGCCGTCGATCCTAGGGCGTGCCCAAGGCGTGCCCAGGTCCTGTCCGGCCGAACAGGGACCCAGCGCGCAAGGAAGGGTCAGATCGCGGCGGCCAGTTCGGTGCCCTGCTTGATGGCCCGCTTGGCGTCGAGTTCGGCGGCGACGTCGGCGCCGCCGATCAGGTGGGCCTCCAGGCCGCGCTCGCGCAGCGCCTCGTAGAGGTCGCGGCGCGGCTCCTGGCCGGTGCAGAGCACCACGGTGTCCACGGGCAGCAGTTGGCGCTCGCCGTCGACGGTGAAGTGCAGGCCGGCGTCGTCGATCAGGTCGTACGTCGCCCCGGCGACCATGGTGACGCCGCGGTGCCGGAGTTCGGTGCGGTGGATCCAGCCGGTGGTCTTGCCGAGCCCGGCACCGACCTTGCTGGTCTTGCGCTGGAGCAGGTGGACGGCGCGCGGCGGTGCGGGCCGCTCGG
The DNA here is from genome assembly GCF_040685395.1 of Kitasatospora sp. NPDC088779. Lineage (NCBI taxonomy): Bacteria > Bacillati > Actinomycetota > Actinomycetes > Kitasatosporales > Streptomycetaceae > Kitasatospora > Kitasatospora sp. NPDC088779. Next base: position 317,153 of record NZ_JBFBHW010000002.1, read on the forward strand.
GGCGGCGCAGTCCGCCGCGCTCGCGGTACTCCGGGTCGATGCCCCACTTGGCCTGGAACACGGCCGGGTCGAGGCTGGCCGCGTCACCCGGGTCGGTGAGGAAGCCTGCCACGTCGAAGCCGATGCCGCCCGCGCCGAGGATGGCGACCCGCTCGCCGACGGGGGCGCCGTCGCGCAGGACGTCGAGGTAGCCGACGACGCTGGGGTGGTCAACTCCCGGCAGGTCGCCGGGGGTTCGCGGGGTGACGCCGGTGGCGAGGACGAGTTCGTCGAAGTTCTCGGCGGCGAGCCGGTCGGCGGTGGCGGTGGTGCCGAGGCGCTGGGTGACGGCCAACTCGGCGAGCCGGGTGCGGTAGTAGCGCAGCGTCTCGTCGAACTCCTCCTTGCCGGGCACGAGCCGGGCGGTGTTCAGCTGCCCGCCGATCGCCGCGGCGGCGTCGAACAGGGTGACGTCGTGGCCGCGTTCGGCGGCGGAGACGGCGAAGGCGAGCCCGGCCGGGCCGGCTCCGACGACGCCGATGCGCTTGCGCGACCTGGTGAGCGTGAGCACGAGTTCGGTCTCGTGGCAGGCGCGCGGGTTGACCAGGCAGGAGGTGATCAGGCCGCTGAAGGTGTGGTCGAGGCAGGCCTGGTTGCAGCCGATGCAGGTGTTGATGGCGTCGGCGCGGCCGTCCTCCGCCTTGGCGACGAAGTCGGCGTCGGCGAGCAGCGGGCGGGCCAGCGAGACCAGGTCGGCGCAGCCGTCGGCGAGCAACTGCTCGGCGATTTCCGGTGTGTTGATGCGGTTGGTGGTGACCAGCGGGATGCCGACGGTGCCCATCACCTTCCTGGTCGCCCAGGCGAAGGCGCCGCGCGGCACGGAGGTGGCGATGGTGGGGATGCGGGCCTCGTGCCAGCCGATGCCGGTGTTGATGATGGTCGCCCCGGCGGCCTCGACGGCCTGGGCGAGGCGGACGACCTCGTCGAGGGTGGAGCCGCCGGGCACCAGGTCGAGCATGGAGAGGCGGTAGACGATGATGAAGTCCTCGCCGACCCGCTCGCGGACCCGGCGGACGATCTCCACCGGGAAGCGCATCCGGCGCTCGTACGGGCCGCCCCATTCGTCCTCGCGCCGGTTGGTGGCCGCGACGACGAACTCGTTGATCAGGTAGCCCTCGGAGCCCATGATCTCGACGCCGTCGTACCCGGCGCGGCGGGCGAGTTCGGCGCAGCGGACGAAGTCCTGGATGGTCTGCTCGACCTGTGCGGCGGTGAGCTCGTGCGGGACGAAGGGACTGATCGGGGCCTGGAGGGCGCTGGGGGCGACCAGGTCGCGGTGGTAGGCGTAGCGGCCGAAGTGCAGGATCTGCAGGGCGATCTTCCCGCCGGCGGCGTGCACGGCGTCGGTGACGACGCGGTGGCGGTCGGCTTCGGCCCCGGTGGTGAGCATCGCGCCGCCCTCCCAGGGGCGCCCGGCCTCGTTGGGGGCGATGCCGCCGGTGACGATGAGGCCGACGCCGCCGCGGGCCCGCTCGGCGTAGAACTCGGCCATCCGCCGGTAGCCGTCGGGGGCCTCCTCCAGGCCGACGTGCATGGAGCCCATGACGACGCGGTTGGGCAGGGTGGTGAAGCCGAGGTCGAGCGGGCTGAGCAGGTGCGGGTAGCGGCTGCTGCCGGGGGTGGTGCTCATCGACGCGCTCATCGACGTCTCCTGGGGGCGGCGGGGGTCGGTGTTACCGCAGAGTAGGGGACGGCGGCTCGATGTGCAACTAGTTGCATAAGGGGGCCGCGGGCCGAGGCCCCGCGCTCTGCCGGTTCCCACCAACTCGCGGACATGATCCGCGTATTGTCAGATCGGCAGTGTGGGCAGCTGGGAGAGGACCGCCATGCGGGATAGCTCGATAGCCGTGATCGGCGGCAGCATCGCCGGAAGCGCCTTCGCCGGGGCCGCCGCCCGGCTGGGAGCGGACCGGATCGTGGTCCTGGAACGCAGCGAGGGCCAGTTGGAGGACCGCGGCGTCGGGATCTGCATCAACGACGACCGCTTCGACGAACTGGTCCACGCCGGCCACCTCCACGACGGCGTCCGCCGCCACCGCCTCACCGTCCGCCGCTGGGTCACCCGGGAGACGGCCGAGGACCGCGGCGGCGACGGACCGGACGGGCGCGGGCGGGTGCTCTGGAACCAGCCGATGCCGTTCCACTCCCACCACTGGGCCGTCCTCTGGCAGGCCCTGCGCGAACGCACCCCCGACCGGGTCGAGTTCCGGCAAGGCCACACCGTCACCGCGGCCGGCACCGACCGGGACGGCGCCTGGACGGCCGGCCCCGACGGCACCCGCGAACCGTACGACCTGGTGATCGGCGCCGACGGCTACCGCTCGGTGGTCCGCGCGGCGGTCTGCCCGCAGGCCCGACCCGCATACGCCGGGTACGTGTGCTGGCGCGGCAGCTACGACGCCGCACTGCTGGCGGAGCTGCCCGGCGGGGCCGCGGCCTGGCCGGAGGACGAGTGCGCCACCGTCTGCTACCCCGGCGGCCAGGTCGTGATCTACCGCATCCCCGGGCTCACCCCCGGCACCACCCAGGTGAACTGGGTCTTCTACGCGCCCACCCCCGCCTGGCTGCGCCTCGACGGCCCGACCAGCATCCCGGCGGGCACCCTCACCGACGGGCGGCTGGACGACCTGCGCCAGCTCGCCGAACGGCACCTGCCGCCGTACTGGGCCGCCCTGGTCACCCTCACCCCGCGCGAGCGGACCTTCCTCCAGCCCGTCTACGACCTGGAGACCCCGCGCCGCACGGCCGGCCGGCTGCTCCTCGGCGGGGACGCGGCCACCGTCGTCCGCCCGCACAACACCAGCGGCGCCGTGAAGGCCTTGCAGGACGCGCACGCCTTCGAGCAGGCCGGGCGGGCCGCCGCCGCGGACGGCGGGTCCTGGCCGGCCCTGCTGGCCGCGTACGACCAGGAGCGGGGCGTGGTCGGGCGGGAGCTGGTGGAACTGGGCCGACGGCTCGGCCGGGAGCAGGTCGCCGCCGCACCGGACTGGTCGGCCATGGACGGACCGGGGATGGACGCCTGGTGGCGCCGTCAGCTCACCGGCAGCGGGGGTTTCGGCGGCCACGCCCTCGGGCGTCCCGAGTGAGCGTGGGCCGCAAAGGCCGGTGGCCGCCGAAACCCCGTCAGATCACCTGCCGCGATTCACCTGCCGCGATCAGACGTTGACGCCGTAGTCGGTCGCGATGCCGCGCAGACCGGAGGCGTAACCCTGCCCTATCGCGCGGAACTTCCACTCCGCGCCGTTGCGGTACAGCTCACCGAAGACCATCGCGGTCTCCGTGGACGCGTCCTCGCTGAGGTCGTAGCGGGCGATCTCCTGGCCGTTGGCCTGGTTCAGCACCCGGATGAACGCGTTGCGGACCTGCCCGAAGTTCTGCAGCCGGGCGTCGGCGTCGTAGATCGACACCGGGAAGACCACCTTCGCCACGTCGGCCGGCACCCGCGCCAGGTCGACCTTGATCTGCTCGTCGTCGCCGTCGCCGCCACCGGTCAGGTTGTCGCCGCTGTGCTCGACCGAACCGTCGGGGCTGCGCAGGTTGTTGAAGAAGACGAAGTGCTGGTCCGAGACCACCTTGCCGAGCGCGTTGCAGAGCAGCGCACTGGCGTCCAGGTCGTAGTCGGCGCCCGTGGTGGTGCGCACGTCCCAGCCGAGACCCACGATCACGGCGCTCAGACCGGGCGCCTCCTTGCTCAGCGAGACGTTGCCGCCCTTGGCCAGTGAAACTCCCACAATGCCCTCCTCGATCTCTCCCTGCGGACGAATCTACAACACTGTAGAGATCACGGGAATCCACCTGCGGTCGGGCCCCACCCCGGGGATTTCTCAGGGGCTCCACCGGGAACCACCCATCATCCCGGCCCGCACCACCCCCACGCCGCCGCGCAGGCGGGGGTTGGAAGACACGCCCTAGACCCGTCCTTCGCACATAACGAGTTCGGATGATGTGGTGATGCGACCGGTACCCCGGTGGGGTGCCGGTCGTTGAGCCTGGCGTGTCGAT